>NZ_JAPFGW010000008.1:0-223349 GCF_059803595.1 Blastomonas sp. 34TW | reverse complement strand
TCGGGTGCAGCGACCGGGGGCTGGGGTGCAGCGGCGGGTGCGGGTTCGGCCGTCGGTTCGGCGACGGGCACCGTCGCGGCAGGCGCGGGAGTGGGGGCCGGAGCCTGTGCGGGTTCGGCGGCTGCCGCAGGGGCCTGGGGCGCAACGTCGGGGGTCACACCGCCCGAATCGATCGCGACGTCCAGGTCATCGCCGGAAAAGCCGAACACGTCCTCGATCGCATCGCGCTCGACATCGCCGGGCAGCGTCACGTCCCAGGCCAGATAGGCGCCGGCGGGATCGAAACCGTCGAGATCGGGCAGCGCGCTGGTGTCGAGCCGCACCGTGCCTTCGCCCAGCGAGCGCAGTTCGCGCAGCAGCAGCAGCGGTTCGCCGCCGTTCAGCATGGCGCTGGCCTGCGGCTTCATGCTGACGCGCCAGGCGGGCTTGGAAGGCGCGACTTCGGTGGCGATGTCGTTGAGCATCGCGTCGAGATCGAACGAGAGCAGATCGTCGACGTCGGAAGACGATTCGGTGGCGGTGGGCGCTTCGGGCGCCGCTTCGACTACCGGCTCGGGTGCGGCATCGACCGGAGCGGGAGCAGCAGCAGCTTCTGCGGGAGCCGCAGCCGCAGCACCGCCACCCTGCTGCGCTGCCGCCAGCTGGGCGATCATCGCGCTGTCATCGGGTGCTTCGCTGCCCTCGAGCGCCCGCGCGACATGGTCGCCAAGCAGGTCGAGCGCGCGCAGCAGCAGCGACAGCAGATCCTCGGTCATCGGCAGGATGCCGTCGCGCACGTCCGAGAGCAGCGTTTCGAACCCGTGGGTATAGACCTGCAGCGCGGTATAGCCGAACGCGCCCGCTCCACCCTTGATCGAGTGGACCGAGCGGAACACGTCGTTGACCGCGTCCATATTGTCGGGCTGGCTCTTGCAGATGGTCAGCGCCCGTTCGGCGGAGGCCAGCGCTTCCTCGCACTCGGCGAAGAAGATGGTACGGATTTCCTCGTTGGTCATGACGGCATTCCATTTCCGCACAGCATGTCCGGATCGGCTCCGGCATTGGTCAGCGTCGCGCGCATTTTTTCAGAAGGAGTGATGGTCAGCGCCTGCCCGGTGCGGTTGGCGGTCTGGCGTGCGCTCAGCAGCAGCTGCAGCATGGCCTGGCCCAGCGCAGTGACATCCGACCCGTCGATCGCCACCGGTCCTGCCTTAAGCTTGTCGCGCAATTCGGCATGCAGCGAGATCGCGCTCGCGCGATCGCACCGGCTGGGCAGAGTCAGTTGATGCATCACTCTGTTCTCCTGTTCCTCAGAATTCCGACCAGTCTTCTTCGGAAATGGTTAATGCTAGGTTTCCTGAAACCATCGGCGTGCGCGCGGCAGGGGCACGGCGGGGCGCCTTCGCGGCCGCGGGCTGCTTGATCGGCGCGGCGTTTCCTGTCTGGAAGCGCTGGACAACCTGAGCCAAATCAGTGGCTTCCTCTGCCAGGCTGCGGGCTGCGGCGTTCGATTCCTCGACCATCGCGGCATTTTGCTGGGTCATCTTGTCCATCTCGTTCACCGCGAGATTTACCTGCTGCAGGCGCAGCGCCTGCGCCTGGGCCGAAGACGAGATCTCGGAGATTCGCGTGTTGATCGCCGCGACGCGGTCGCTGATCTGCAAGAGAACGGTGCCGGTTTCATCGACCAGCGCAACGCCATCGGCCACGCCTGCGGTCGAAGCGGTGATCAGTTCCTTGATGTCCTTGGCGGCATCGGCGGAGCGCTGGGCGAGCGCGCGCACCTCGTTGGCGACGACCGCAAAGCCCTTGCCAGCATCGCCCGCGCGGGCCGCCTCGACCCCGGCGTTCAGCGCCAGCAGGTTGGTCTGGAACGCGATGCCGTCGATGACATCGATGATGTTGGTGATCTCGCTCGAGGATTTCTGGATCGCATCCATCGCGGTGACCGCACGGCGGACAACGGCCCCGCCATCGGTTGCGGCGTGATGCGCCTCGCTGACCTGCTTGCCGACTTCGGATGCGTTCTGCGCGGTCTGCTGCACCATGCCGGTGACTTCGCGCATCGCTGCGGCGCTTTCTTCCAGGCTGGCGGCCTGCTGTTCGGTGCGGCTGGCCAGATCGTCCGAGGCTGAGCGGATTTCCGAGGCGCCGTTGAGCACGTTCGACGCGGCGCTCGATGTCTGGGTCAGCAGCTGACAGAGCTGTCCCATGGTGTCGTTGAAATCCCGGCGCAGGCTGTCGAATTCAGGGTCGAAGGCCGAGTCGATCGAATAGCTGAGATTGCCGTTCTTCATGTGCTGCAGGCCCGACGTTATCTCGGACACCACGGTACGCAGCACGGCATCCGCGCGGACACGTTCGGCGGCATTGTCCTTGAACACCAGCATCGCCTTGTTCATCCGGCCGACGCAGTCGCGGTGATCGGTAAAGGCGATGGCACTGTTCAGATCGCCAGCCGCAAGCCCCTCCATACGGACGACCGTACTCACATAGGGGTCACAGACCGCCTTTTTTGCATATAGCACGAACGCCCCCACCGCCATCAGCACCGCCAGCTCGCCGATCATTTCCCACAGGGCGTCGCCGTTGCCGCCGACGAGTTCGACAGCGCTGTGCGCGGCGGGAATAATCGCAATGGCCAGCAGCACGCCGAGGATTATGTCGAATTTCTTGCGAATTGGATAATGGGCGTAAAAGTCTTTAAGCATGTTGGTCTCCTCTGGCGTCCCGCTGTCCAGTCTGGATGACACCGCTTAATCCGGCACTGCATAAGCAATGGTTAATGGAAATCGCCTGAAGAATTACCGAGATTTTCTACCTTGAAGCGCGTTCTGATCGATAACCAGACCCGTTCAACTTCGATGGGCTATCGATCGATTGGTTAATGTTGGCAGCAGGATTGGCCATGGCCGCGCGTGCATTAACCGGAGAAAACTGTTTGAAATCAAAATGAAGTCATTTCGACGCTGCCCCTGTCCAGCCGGTCTGACAGAGTGCACCGATGGATCGGCCAAAAGTCCGTCCGACAGGCTGGCGAGCCGTCGGGTCGCGCAGTGCCGCAGCTTGTTTCGGGATGTAAAATTTCTGTTCCAATCTGATGGTGCGTGCTGACCCGCGAGCGGTGTGCGAGTCGCCATGCACCGGTCAGAGGGTGACGACCGGTCGAGCCCTGGCGCACGCCTTGGGAAATCGACTTGTAACTTGCCATTGGCTAGTCATAACCTTCTGCGTCCGCCAATAGACAGCGGAGCCTCACCCCCGGACAAGGGCTTGATGATGGCAGCTATGGTTCCTTCTCGGCGCGGCTTCGTCATCAGCGTCCTGACTGCCATCGGCAAGCTGGGTGCTGCCGGATTCATCATGGATGCACCCCCCGCCCTTGCCGCCAGTCCGGCGCAACTGTGCCAATCGTTCGACCGTGGCCGCGTGGCCGCACCGATCGATGGCGCGGCCTTGCGCAGATCGACCGAGATGATCGAACAACGGCTGGCGCGCCGCAGCGGATCGACCGAAAGCGCCAACGGCGCGATGGAACTGCTGAACCTCGAGGAGGCAGCATCGGGTGCCGCAGAATTGAGCGAGCTTGCCGCCTATTGCGCTGCAGCCGGCGAACTGATGCGCACCGGCAGTGGCGGGACCCAGTCTGCGGCGCAATCCTTTCTGCTGACCGCGTTCCGCATGGCGGAGGCCGCCGGAGAAGAGCAGGTTGCGTCGCGCGCAGCCTACAGGCTTGGGCTGGTGTCGCTCAATGCCGCGACCATACCGGCAACCCGCGGGGCGAGACGTTCGCGATCGGGTACGCGCGGTGCGGTCCAGACCGTGGTGCAGGCCGATGCGATCGGAGACGGCGTCTGCGGCGCCCTGTCCGGCGTCCAGCTGGGCACGACATCTCCGCAATATGTCGCGTCCGTCGCCTTGCGCTGCGCATCGGTGCGCAGCCTGACCACGCAGGATTATCAGACAGCGGCGCTGGCTCAGTTGCGGCTGGCGAGGATATCCCTCGCGCTATTGGCCAAAGCCGATGACCGTCAGGACTATCTCAGATCGACCATCGCGAGCGCTCTTGAGCAGGGCTTTGCCGCCGCCGCATCCATTCCGGGCGCGGCCATGCGCAGCGAGATCACCGGGCGGCTTGCAGAGGTGGCGCTCGAGAGCGGGGCGGCCGACACGGCGACGCTCGGCACCCGGATCGCTGCCATGCGCTCTGCGGCAGGTAACGACGCGGCCTGCGCCGCCTATGCGGCTGCGCTCGAGGCGAGGCTGGCATTGGCGCAAGGAGATGCCGGCACCGCGCGCGAACGCATCAATCAGGCGATATTTCTCGAGGCGCAGCGTCCCGTACCTGTGCGCTTGCCCGAATGGTACGTGCTGCTGGCGGAGATCGACCCGGAGCACCGCACTGCTCATGCGCTTGCCGGCTATCGCGCGCTCGAGGCAATCAGGCCGCTCTTGCCCGCGGTCGATCCGCTGACCGAAGAATCCACCTTTGCCCTGCGAATGCACAAGGTGTTCGAAAAGGCGGTCGATGTGACGCTATCGTCGATCCCGCCGGGCGACAGCCGCGAGGGAGAGGTGATCCTCGCCGCCCAGACGATGATCGAGACCTTCCGCGAGGCGGAAATTCAGAGCCTATTCGGCAGCGAATGCGTCCCGCCGCGCATCCCCTTCACGCCATCGGACCTCGCGGCGGGCGAGGTGCTGCTCTATCCGGTTCTGCTCGCTGACCGGCTCGAGATCATCCTGGCTGAGCGTCCGGCATCGGGCGGACCGGCCATCTACAGGCGGTTGCCGCCTGACCAGGCTGCCGATCGCCAGCGCGTCGCGGCGCTGGTCGAGAAGGTCAATCTGGGGCTGAGCGAAGGCTATGACGACGCATGGCGCCCGCCCGCGCGCGAGCTGGATGCACTGCTCATCGAGCCTGTGGCAGCCCTGCTGTCGCCCGAGACCACCCTGGTGATCATTCCCGATGGCCCGTTGCGCGCGCTGCCCTTTGCGGCGCTGCCCGATGCATCAGGCCGTTTTCTCGTCGAGCGCACCCGGCTGGGTGGCAGCCCTGCGCTCGGCTATTCGCAGCCCGGTTCCGGCAGGCGCGACGATCAGCTGCGCGTCGTTGCGGCCTCGTTGCAGCAAAGCGTCGAGATTTTCGGCGGCACCTTTCCGGCGCTCGAAGGCACGACCGAGGAGGCGCGAATCGCCGCTGCCGTCGGCAAGCGCTCGGGCAGCCGGTTCATCGAGGATTTCCGCCGCGCCGATCTGGCCGAGGCGCTGCGGGGCGGTGCGATCGATGTGCTGCACCTGGCCACCCACGCCTCGTTCAACGGCGGCTCCAACCGCAGCTTCATCGTCGCCAATGGCGAAGCCATCCCGCTTTCAGAACTGCGCCGGATGATTGCCGGCAACTCGGTGCGCGGCGGAGCGCTCGACCTCATCGTGCTCAGCGCCTGCGAGACCGCCGTCGGCGACGACGAGGCCAATATGGGGCTTGCCGGAGCCGCGATCCAAGCAGGTGCAGCCAGCGCGATCGCCTCGCTCTGGCAGGTCAACGATGCAGGCACGGCAGAGCTGATGCGGCAGTTCTACGCGCGCTATGATGCGGGTCAAAGCAAGGCCGAGGCGTTGCGCCAGGCGCAGCTCGCGCTGCTCGCCGATGGTGCGTTTTCCGATCCCAATATCTGGGCGGCGTTCACGCTGCTGGGGGCCTGGCGATGACGCGGCGCCGCACCCTGCTGGGTAGCGCGCTGATGGCCACGCTGCCTGCATGGCTGTCGGTCGCCGCCCCGGCGCAGACGGTCATTGTCGCCGATACGGCCCCAGACCGAAACCTGGGGACTATCGTGAACCGCGACGGCACCCGCACGACGATTGACGGCGGCAGACTGGCGGGCAGAAACCTGTTCCACTCGCTTGCTACCTTCCGCCTGAATGCAGGCGACACCGCAGCCTGGACATTTTCCTTCGCGAATCCCGCGTTGATCCAGAACGTCATCACGCGGGTCACCGGAGGCGAGGCATCGACGATCGACGGAACGATCGACAGCGTCGCGCTTCCCAATGCGGATTTCTGGTTCATCAACCCGGCTGGCATCGTGTTCGGCGAGAATGCGCAGCTCAATGTCGCTGCAGGTGCGCATTTTGCCGCCGCTTCGCATCTCGATTTCTTCAGGGGTGGTCGCTTCTCGGCGGTCACGCCCGGCGGATCGACATTCTCGATGACCGTCCCTGAGAGTTTCGGGTTTCAGGGAACCGAGGGCGCGCTGGCGGTTTTCGGCAGCCAGGCCAGTCGGCCGATCGCAGCGCCAGGGGCCATCACCCTGGCCGGGCGCGACCTTTCCATTTCCGATCGTGCGCTTGTGGTCGGGGAGCGGTTTTCGCGGGGATCCGGCTTCCGGCTGATTGCAGCGGGCAACAGCCCCGTCGTGCTGCCCATCAACCCGAACAGCAGCGACCCGATTATCGCCACGGGCCGCCTCACGATCAGCAATGCCGCGATCACGTCCGCCCGCGAGGATGTGGAAATCGATGCCGGATCGATAGTGATGTCCCGGACGACGATAAGCGTCGATGCACTGTTCGAGCCAACGCTGGTGATGTTCGCCAACGATTCGATCACGCTCACGGACAGCCTGATCAACACGAGCGCGTCTGGCGACAGGGGAGCAGGAGCGATCATCTTTATTGCGCGAAATGCGCTTTCCCTCGATCGAACCACGATTTCCAGCAACCAGGGCGGAACCGGGCTGCAGGGGTTCATCGCGATGGAGGGCAGCGATGTCAGTATCCGGGACTCCCAGATTGCTGCGCGCTCCACCGGGCTTGGCGATGCCGGAAACATCTTTGTCGACGGTCGAAACATTCTCGTCGATGGCAACAGCGCGATCGAGACCAACGGTCTTTCGCGCGGCATCGCCGGGTCGGTGCAATTCAGGGCAAGCGAGTCGATCCGGCTCGCGGATAATGCCGCCATCGCAAGCAACAACAGCATCGGGCGCAGCCCGTTTTCGGGCTTGATTCGCTTTGAGGCCCCCGACATCCGTCTGAGCGGAAATGCCAGCATCACCGCCAATTCGCTGGGATCGGGCAGTCCGGGCGACATCGGGATCGCCGCCCGCCATTTCCAAATGGATGGCGGCCGCATCGAGCTGACCGCAGCCGGCACCGGCGATGCTGGCACGCTTCAGATCACCGCCGATACCATCAGCCTGGCCAATGGTGCCCTGATCAGTTCGGATACCACCAGCCTGGGGCAGGCGGGGTCGATCACCATCCGCGCAACGCAAGGCCTTGCCATGGAGCGGGGCGTGACGGTCACCAGCAGCACGTCGGGCGCTGGGAATGCCGGATCGATCTCGATTTCGGCGAGCGAACTCCGGCTCGATAATTCGGCGATTGCCACCGCGGTGGCACCAGGTGCCCGGGGCGGCGCCGGCAGCATTACCGTCGCCACGCCCGGAGATATCGTGCTGGCCAATGGTTCGCGGATCGCCTCGAGCAATGATGGGCTCGCGACCACGGCGACGAGCGCCGGGACGATCACCGTGGGTGCGCGCAATATCACGCTCGCCAATGGGTCGCAGATCACCACCAATTCGGCTTTCGGTCCCGCCGGGGCCATCCGCCTGGACCTTCCCTCCCGGGGCCTGTTGCGGCTCAGCGACGGGGCTTTCGGGCCCAGCATCGTGACGACATCGTCGGGGCCAGGCACCGGCGGCGTCATCACCATCGGCAATCCGCTTGCGATCATCAGCCAGGGCGGCAACATCTTCGCGCTGGGCGAGCAGGCGGGGGCAAATGTGGTGATCCGCTCGCAATTCTATATCGATGCCGCCGACCGGCTCGATCAGATCCGGGTTAACGGCAATTTCGTCTTCCAGGGCCAGCTCGATTATGTCGCCTCGGGCGAGGAGCCGAGGGATATCGACCTGCTCGATGCAAGTGCGGTGCTGGCAGGACGGTGCCGGGCGGCGCGTGCCGGCGGGGCGAGCCAGTTGAGCATCGCCGCGATCGGACCCTATGGCCTCGCAGAGCCCGATGCCGCACCCGATGAACGTCCATCCAGGCCTTTCGCACTGCTGGACCGCGCCGCTCCTGGGCAGCCGTGCGGCTGAGTCCGGCTCTTGCTACCGCAGGCCTGATCGCGCTCATGTCGGGCTTTTGGGCACCGGCGGCGGCGCAGGTGGTCCCCGATGGAGTGCTGAGACCGGATGCGGGCGCAGCACGGCTGCCGCCCCCCGTTTATGCCGATCCGGTGCCGCGCCCGGCACCCGGACGGTCCGAAACGCCGATGGCGCCATCGGTTCCGCGCGTGCCCGGCGATGTCCCCGGCGTCCCGGACCAGGGGGCGGTCACGCTGACCCAACTCATCGTCGAGGGTGACCGCGCCATGAAGCCGGTTGAGGCATGGGCACCGGCCCGCGATGCGGCAAGCGGGCTTGTCGTCTCACTGGAGCCGGACGAACTCATCGACCCCGCCTGGGTGCAGCGCCAGTTTGCCGCCAACGATCTGGTCGGCCAGCCTGTTCCCTATGCCCGGATCGTCGCGCTGATCCAGCTGATCAATGCGCAGTTCGCCGTGAACGGCTATGTCAATTCGGGTCTGCTAGTCCCCAGCCAGCCGCCGATCCGGGAAAGCGGTCCCTTGCGGCTCAGGCTGGTGCTTGGCCATGTGGCGCCTGATGCGCTGAGCATAGCCGAGCCCGGGGGCGGGCTGGACCGCCGGTTCGTCCTCGACCGGCTGCCATCCGCCACGGCCTATCCGTTCAATGCCGCTGATTTTGAGCGCCAGTTCCGGCTGCTGGCAGAGGATCCTGCGGTTACCACGGTCAATGCCGATCTGCGCCCGCATGGCCGTCCGGGCGAGGCCGCGCTGGCGGTCGCGGTCGTGCCTGCCGAGCGGCTCGACGCCTATGCCAGTCTTGCCAACAGCCGTACGCCGTCCATCGGTGCGCAGCGCCTGGCGATCGGCGGCAGCATCAGAAATCTGCTGACCCCCGGTGACCGGCTGGCGATCGAATTCGGGCGGACGCGCGGCGTGATCGATCTGGCGGCGACGTTCGAGGAGCCCATTTTCTCGCCGAGCTGGCAGTTCTTCGCCGGATTGGGCTTCAACGATGCGGCCGTGGTCGATTCGGTCCTCGCGCCGCTGGACATTCGCACGGAAGGCATCCAGCTCTACACGGGTCTGGCGCATCAGTTGATCAAGACCCCACTCATGCCCAAGGGCGACGGCACGTTTGCGCCCTCGACCTCGCTGGCGGCGCGCGCGCAGTTCGATTTTCGCGACACGAAAACCTTTCTGCTGGGCGAGCGCTTCAGCTTCGCGCCAGGATCGGTCGATGGCGTGTCGCGCTATTATGCTGCGCGCCTTGCACTCGATTTCGTGTCGCGCTCGATTCGCCAGGTGCTGGCGCTCAGCGTCACCCTTTCGGTCGGCATCGATGGCACCCGAAGCGACATTGCCGGCGTTCCGGCCCCTGACCGCAATTTCATCGGCGTGCTCGGCCAGGCGAATTACGCCCGCAGCCTCAACGCGGCGGGAACCGAATTGCGCGGGCGGATGACGGCCCAGTACAGCAGCAGCGTCACCTATGCCGGAGAGCGCCTGCCTATCGGCGGCCTCAATTCGGTTCGTGGCTATCGCGAGACGCTATACCTCGTCGACAATGCGGTCATCGGTTCGATCGAGCTTTCACAGCCCTTGAACCTTGGGGGCGGAGCAGATGGCAGCGCTTCCGGGCCGGGCCGGTTCGTCATCGGCGCCTTTGTCGATGCCGCCTGGTTCGAGAACCGCGAGCCCCCCAATCCTCCGCGCGATTTCATCTCAGGGGCGGGTGTCTCGCTGGCCTGGACGCCGCATCCCGCCTTGAGCGCCCGCATCACCTGGGCGCATGACTTCCAGAAGACGCGTGTAGCGGGCAATCGCAACCTGCTGGATGACGGGATCTATTTTTCGATCCTGTTCAACCCGTCGAGGCTGCAGTGATAGAGCGAGTGGGGGCGCGTCGCGGGCGTTGCATTGCCTGCATGGCCGCTAATCGAAACGCAGCCCGATGCGCCACAGCCTGCCGGGCGAGGGAAGGCCTGCCTGCGGGAAAATCTGCGCATCGGTGAGGTTGTCGACCGCTAGCGTGAGCATCAGGTCGTGTGCGCCCATGCGTGCAATCGGAATGGCTGCGCGCAACGCGATTTCCGCAGCCGCAGGCAGATCGACCCACTGGCCTGCTGCATCGAGATCGATCGCCTTGCCGATCGCGCGCAGTTCGGCGCGAAGGTCGAACCTGCCGGAAACGTTCCAATCGAGCACGGCCAGCGCCTCGTACGAGGGCCGTTGCGGCAACCGGCGGATGGGCGCGCTGCCCGCATCGGCGCGTGCGCTGAGCGCGGTGCCCGACAGCTCGAGCCGCAGCGTCTCGGTCAGATCATGCGCCAGCCGTGCGTCGATGCCGAAGCTGGTCGCACCGGACAGGTTGAACCGCTGGCGTCGGCCATCCGCGAGCACCCGCTGCGACAGGGTGCTTTCCGATCGGATCAGGAACGGGTTGAGCGTCAGCGCAAAACCGGTGCGCGTCAGGCGCAGTTCGGCATCGGCGAGCCAGGCCTGTTCGGGCCTGAGATCGGGATTGATCGCGAAGCGGCCGAGCGCCTCGCCGAACAGCTCGCGTGCGGTGGGGAAGCGCGTCCGCCTGCCGCCGCTGAACGTCAACGCCGCGCCGCTGCCAAGATCGAACTGCAAGGCTGTCGAGAAGGCACCCGCGCCGAGCGAGGGCTGGCGCGGCTTGTCGCCGGTCAGCGGATTGTCGACCGCATCATAGGCCGCGCCCAGCGTCGCGCGGATGCCCTGGGCGAGTTGTGCGTCTGCCTCCACACCGGCGCTGTAGAGGTTCTGCCGGTATGTGAGCCGGGGTCCGGCAATGGCTGAGGGGAAATCGGTCTCGACCTGCCGGTGCGTGCTCGACTGTGCCGAGGCCGCCCAGCGCAGGTCGAGCGGCCCCAGCCGGTGCGCCAGAGTGATGCGCCCGCCGGTGGTGCTGTCGTCGTCGTCCTGCGTGCGGCGCAGCGCGGCATAGCTGAGGCTGCGATATTGCGCGATGCGCTGGCTGAAATCCTGGTGCCAGCCGGTCGCGCGCAACTCGGCATGGTCGCTCAGCGTCAGGCCCAGGTTCAGCGTCGCCTGGGTCAGCGCGATATCGGGATAGCGCCAGAAGCGCGTCCCCGCCTCGGCTGGGCGATCCGATTCGGGCGCGATGCCCCGTTTGGCGGTCAGATGCAGCAGTGAGGCACGCAGGCGTAGATCGCCCTGTTCCGTCCCCAAGCCTGCGAAAAAGCTGGCGGCGTCGAGATCGCTGTTCGTGCGGCGGCTGCGCGAGGCCTGGCTGAAGGGCAGGGGGCCAGCCAGCGGGTCGGCGTCGCGGGTGATGCCGCCAGCGGCCAGGGTCGCTTCGATGGCACCAATCCGTTCGGCCAGCACCACCGATGCGCTGCCCGATCCCAGGCTGCCGGCCTCGGCATGCGCGAAGCTGCCCTGCGCGCTCTGCCGGGTCTGGAAATCGACCACGCCGGCCACGGTATTGGTGCCAAATTCGATCGGCGCGGCACCCTTGGTGATCCGTACATCGCCGATCAGCCCAGCGGGCAGCAGTCCCAGATCGACCCGCCCGTCCCATGGCACCGCAAGCGGGGCGCCGTCGAGAAACACCTGTGTCTGGCGTTCTTCTGCCCCGCGAATGCGCGCCACGGTCTCGCCGCGCGAATTGGCGCGCACGGTGACCCCGGCAACGCCGCGCAGCACATCGGCGAGGCTGCGTGGCTGGCGATCGACAAGCTCGTCCTGCGTGACCACCGTCTGCGGCGGCAGCACGCGGCCCGCTTGCGCAGGGGCAGTGACGGTGATCGGCGGCAGCCTGGTTTCGGCCGCCGCCGTTCCGGTCGTCAACATGGCGGGAGCCGCCAGCGCCGCCGCCAGACAGCGTGCTCTCATTCGGCTGCCGGATCGGCCACCGGTACGGCCAGCGGCCTGCGCTCGACTTCGGCGATTCCCGCTGCGCTCAATTGCGCGTTGAGCTTGGGCATCTCGCTGCCGATCGCCGCTTCGAGCGCCGCCAGCTGCCGGTCGAGCTCGGCCGAAAGCGTCGCGAACACTGCTTCGCTCTGATCTGTCGGGCGCGCCTCGGCGCTCTCCGCAACGCCGATCAGACCGGCGAGCTTGTCGTTGAGCTTGATCGGATAGTTGAGCGGGTCCTGACGCGAGCGGTTACGCACCTGATAGAGCTCGCCCTCGATCGCGCTCAGCTTTGCATCGAATGCGCCCAGGGAGGTGCGCAGCGCGGCATTGGCCGAGGCATTGGCCGCCGCTGCCGCGGTCTGCTCCTTGATCCCGCGGATCAGCAGGACCGCCTCGTTGGCCTGGCTCACGCGGCTGCTGACGCGGTTGGCAAAGTCGAACCGCGCGACCAGGTCCGCCTGGGTGACATTTGTCAGGCGCGGGTCGGTGCGGATCTCGAACGGCTGGGTGAAGCTCTTGCCGTCGACGGTCAGCCGCGCCTGATAGCGCCCCGGTGCCGCCGTGATGCCGCCATTGCGGCTGGTCCACAGGATCATGCCAGGAAAGTCGGTAAAGCCGGGATAGCGCATCTTCCACACGAAGCGGTTGAGGCCGGGCTTCATCGTCGTGGTTGGCTTGGGCTTGGGCTTGAACGGGTCGTTGTCCTCGTCGTCCTTCTTTTCGTCCTTCTTGGGCTCGACCGGATTGCCCGCGAAGCTCTGGATCAGCTGGCCGTCGGGGCCAAGAATGTCGAGCGCCAGCGTCTTGGGGCGGGTAGGCAGGAAATAGTCGATCGCCACGCCCTCATCGACCTCGCGCACGGCAGGGGCAGGGGCGAACAGCCGCTCGGTGCGCGGCGCGCCGCTTTCGAGCTGACGCAGCACACCGATATTGTCGAGCACCCAGAACGAGCGGCCATGCGTCGCGATCACCAGATCGTTGGCGGTGACGGCGAGGTCGGACACCTGCACCGCAGGCAGGTTGCGCTGCAGCTTGCGCCAGTCCTTGCCGCCGTTGAACGAGACCCACACGCCGCGCTCGGTGCCCAGATAGAGAAGGCCGGGGCGAACCGTGTCCTCGCGGATGCTGCGCGCCATCTCGTCGGCGGGCAGGCCGGACACGATCGAAGTCCAGGTCCTGCCGTAGTCGGTGGTCTTCAGCACATAGGGCTTGAAGTCATTGAGCAGGAAACGATGGCCGGTCATATAGGCGGTGCCGTCCGAATGCGGCGAATCCTCGACCGTGGTGATCTTGGTGTGGCGCGGCAGGCCCTTGGGCGTGACATTCGCCCATTTGGCGCCGCCATCGCGCGTCACGTGCACCAGGCCGTCGTCCGACCCGGCCCAGATCAGCCCGCGCTCGCGCCGCGACGGGGCGAGGGCGAACACCGTGGCATAGGTCTCGACGCCAGTCTGGTCGCGCGTGATCGGCCCGCCCGAGGGGCCGAGCGTCTTGGGATCGGCAAGCGTCAGGTCGGGGCTGATCTTCTCCCAGCTCTGGCCCTCGTTGCGGCTGCGCCAGACATGCTGCGAGGTAACGTACAGGCTCCTGGGATCGTGCGGATCGAACACGATCGGGAAGGTCCACTGGAAGCGCTCGGCAATCTCGCCCGCCGAATAGCCCATCGGATTGTCGGGCAGCACATTGATCGCGCGCGCCTGGCCGGTTGCGCGATCGTAGCGGTCGAGCGTGCCGCCATAGCTGCCCGCGTAGAATATTTCGGGGTTGAGCGGATCGTTGGTGACATAGCCGCTCTCGCCGCCGCCCGCAGCAAAGCCGAACTGCCCGCCGCCGAGCACGTTGACATGCTTCCAGTCGCGCGAGGGCACGCAGATCGTCGAATTGTCCTGCTGCCCGCCGCAGACGAAATAGGGGAAATGGTTGCTCACCGAGACGCGGTACATCTGCGCGGTCGGGTAATTCTGCCGCGTCCAGCTTTCGCCGCCATTGACGCTGACATTCGCGCCGCCGTCATTGGCCTGGATCATCCGCTGGTTGTTGGCGGGATCGATCCAAAGATCATGGTTGTCGCCATGCGGCACCTTGATCTTCTTGAGCGTCGCGCCCGCGTCGTCCGAACGGAAGAAATCGACATTGAGGATATAGACCCGGTCCTTCTCGACCGGATCGGCGAGCAGGCGCGAATAATAGAAGGCGCGCTGGCGCAGATCGCGGCTGTCGTTGCTGCGCCGCCAGCTTGCCCCGGCATCGTCGGAGACGAACAGCCCGCCTTCCTCGGCATGCTCGACAATGGCGTAGACGCGATTTGCGTCGACCGGTGAAACGCTCACCCCGATCTTGCCGATCAGGCCCGTCTGGGGCAGGCCGGGTGCGCGGGTCAGCTCCTTCCAGGTCTCGCCGCCATCGGTGCTGTGGAACAGCCCGCTGCCCGGGCCGCCCGAGCTCATGCCCCAGGGCTTGCGCCAGGCCTCCCACAGCGCCGCATAGATGTTGCGCGGGTTCTTCGGATCGATCGAGATGTCGACCGCACCGGTCCTGGCGTCGCGGAACAGCACCTTGCGCCAGCTCTTGCCGCCATCGGTGGTCTTGAACACGCCGCGTTCGGCATTGGCCTCGCCATAATGGCCGAAGCCCGCGACAAAGGCAGTGTCGCAATTGGCCGGATCGATCCGCACGCGCGCGAAATTCTGGACATCGGCAAGACCGGTCTTCGCCCAGGTCTTGCCCGCATCGACCGATTTCCACACGCCATTGCCGGGCAGGATGTTGCCGCGCAGCTGCGTCTCGCCGGTGGTCAGGTAGAGGATATCGGGATTGGCCTCGCACACCGCGACCCCGCCGACCGCGGCGGTATCGAGCTGGCCATCGGTGACCGGCTTCCAGCTCTGACCGCTATCGGTGGTCTTCCACAGGCCGCCGCCCACGGCGGTGAAATAATATTCGTGCGGGCGCGCCGCGCTGCCAGTGGCAGAGATCGAACGCCCGCCACGATCGGGGCCGATATTGCGCCAGGTGAGCGAGGTGAAATAGGCCTGCTCATCCTCGGGCAGCGGGGCATCGGCAGCCTCCTTGGCCTTTTCGAGCTCGTTCGCGTCCTGCGCCAGCACGGCGCTGGCCGGCAGCCAGCACATCGCCAGCCCGATCCATTTGTGTCTGAGCTTCATTTACGCCCCCTCTTCCTGTCTGATAGGATACGCGACCCGGCGGCAGCCGATTCCAGATTGTTTCCGTTGGAACCACCATCGGGTGGCGCACAGGGAAAATCAAGCAAACTCACAGGCTTGGGGGGGCTGATCGCAAACGACCGTGCGGCACCGACCGAGCATGTCGCGCAATCGCTTGGTGCAACGTTATGAAATGACGTGAGCGTGACAGTAACGGGTCAGGTGGGCCAGGCGGAACGGGTTCCAAGGCCGACACGCGATCGCTCGGCACGAACCCGAAACCAAGATTGCCGCAAGCGATATCTTGCCAGTCCAGCTGACATGACCATGTCGGGACAACCCGCAGAAGAGCGCCACATTCGGCACCATTTGGGATGCCATGAAAAAGCATCCGTGGTGACCCCTACGGGAATCGAACCCGTGTTTCAGCCGTGAAAGGGCCGCGTCCTAACCGCTAGACGAAGGGGCCATCTGTGCGGGAAGCGCCCCTCTAAGCAGTTGATGGGGTGCCGTCAAGCGCCCGTTTCCGGTTTTTTTCGCTTTTTCAGAATTCGACCGGAGCCAGGTCGTCGACATGCATTTCGGTGGCGTGATTGCCGTTCCAATTGTCGATCTTCACGCGGCCCGTGAGCCAGAAACGCCGGTCGCGCGGGGCGCCGAGCAGCGCCTGGCCGAGCGAGGTATCGACGCTGCGGAACGCCATCGCCTTGAACGATGCGCCATCATCGCCCGCTGCAATTGCACGGACATGGGTGGTACCGACGACATCACAGCGGACGATTCGCACCGGGCCGGTGGCGAGCCGCGGGGCGGGCCAGCCCATGCCATAGGGCCCCGCCGCCTCCATGCGCTCGACCAGATCGGGGGTGAGGCCGCGCGGGGCGACCAGCGCATCGACCAGCAGCCGCGCCGCGCCCGAAGCGGCGGCGACAGGAGCGGCGAGCCGGTCCTCCAGAAACTCGGCGAATCGGTCGAGCAGATCGGCGTTGATCGTCAGCCCCGCTGCCATGGCATGGCCGCCGCCCGCGACGAGCAGCCCGGCATCCTTGGCCGCGATGATGGCGGCGCCGAGGTCAACGCCGGGGATCGAGCGACCCGATCCCTTGCCGATCCCCGCCTCGTCGAGCGCAATGACCAGCGAGGGGCGGTTCGTCTTTTCCTTGATTCGTCCTGCGACGATGCCGATCACGCCGGGATGCCAGGCGTGGCCCGCGAGCACCGCGACCGCACGGTTGTGCTGCGCGGCGAGCAGGCCTTCGGCTTCCTCCTGCACCATTGCCTCGATCGCGCGGCGCTCATCGTTGAGCCGCGATAGCTCGGCAGCGATCGCGCGCGCTTCGCTCTCGTCTTCGGTGGTCAGCAGCCGGACGCCCAGATCCGCCGATCCGACGCGTCCGCCGGCATTGATGCGCGGACCCAATGCGAAGCCGAGATCCGAGCAGACCGGCGCGCGGGTGAGGCGGCTGGCCTCGATCAATGCGGCCATGCCGATATTGCGCCTGCGGCCCATGATTTTCAGGCCCTGGGCGACGAAGGCGCGGTTGAGGCCCTTGAGTTGCGCGACATCGGCGACGGTGCCCAAGGCCACCAGATCGAGCAGTTCCATCAGCGCGGGCTCAGGACGGCTGGCGAAATAGCCTTGCGCGCGGAGGGTGCGCACCACCGCAGCGGCGAGCAGGAAGGCGACGCCGACGGCGGCGAGATGGCCGTGCGATGCCGCCTCGTCCTCTTCGTCGAGCCGGTTGGGATTGACCAGCGCAAAGGCGCGCGGCAGCTCGGCGGCGCATTTGTGGTGATCGACGACGACGACATCAACGCCAGCCTCGTGCGCCATCTGCAGCGCCTCGTAGGCCATCGCACCGCAATCGACGGTGACGATCAATGTCGACCCGTCCTGCGCCAGCTTCGTCAGCGCCGCGCCCGAAGGGCCATAGCCTTCCATCAGCCGGTCGGGGATATAGGCCCCTGCGTCCAGGCCCAGATCGCGCAGCAGCCGGATCAGCAGCGCCGCGCTGGTCGCGCCGTCGACGTCATAATCGCCATAGATGGTGACCTTCTCGCGCGCGATCACCGCTTGCGCGAGGCGGTCGGCGGCATTGTCCATGTCGCGGAAGATCGACGGATTGGGCATGAAGCCGCGGATCGTGGGCGCGCGGTGCCGTTCCAGATCGTCGCGCGGCACGCCGCGGCTGAGCAGCAGCAGCGACACGAGGTCGTCGGGCTGCAGATCGGCCTCGCGGCGGTCGCCCTCGGCACCGCGCCAGTGCCAGGGCTGACCGGTGAGCGATCGGGTGATGCCGAGAACGGGATCGGTGTGGAGCGTGGCCATGGCCTGTCTCTAGCGGGCGCGATTCCGCTTGGCGAGGGTGTGCTGCATTGAAAGGGCTGGATTGCCGGTGGCTGGGCACTATCAAGGCGAGATGACCGAGCGGCCGACCCTGCTGATCCTCTGGCACAGCCGCACCGGCGCGTCGCAGGCGATGGCGGAGGCGGCGGCGGCAACAGCACGCGACGAATGCGCGGTGCGGCTGATCGCAGCGGAGCGGGCCGGGCCCGAGGACATGCTCGCCGCGTCGGGCTATATCTTCGTCTGTCCGGAGAATCTCGCCAGCATGACCGGGGCGATGAAGGAGTTTTTCGACCGCTGCTATTACCCGTTGCTGGGGCGGATCGAGGGGCGTCCCTATGCAGCGATGGTAGCGGCGGGATCGGACGGAGCAGGGGCGGTGCGGCAGATCGAGCGGATCGCGACCGGCTGGCGACTGAAGCGCATCGCCGAAAGCCTGATCGTCTGCACCCATGCGCAAACGCCCGAGGCGATTGCCGCGCACAAGCATCTCGATGACACTGCGCTCGCGCCTTGCAGCGAATTGGGCGCGATGTTCGGGGCGGGGCTGGCCATGGGCATTTTCTGAGCTTAAGTGTTTGCATCTGAAACGAGATTTGGGTCCATTCCTGGGGAGTATCGCATGCTGTTCCGTTCGTCGTTGCTGGCTGTTGCCGCACTCATCGCTGTCCCTGCCGCAGCGCAGCAGGCTAAGGTTGAAACCCGCCAGGTCGGCAACGCGCGGCTCGAGAATGTGCCCGAGATTCCGCAGGACATCCGCGATGCGGTGCAGCGCTACCAGAACTACCGCGAAGCGCGGTTTCAGGACTGGCTGCCAGACGGATCGATGCTTATCACCACGCGCTTCGGGTCGACCTTTCAGGTGCACCATGTGCCCGCTCCCGGCGCGGCGCGGCGGCAGCTGACCTATTTTGGCGAACCCGTTGGCGGCGCGAAGACCGTGCCCGGCAAGAACCGCTTTGTGCTGACTCGCGATACCGGCGGTGACGAGTGGTTCCAGCTTTTCGTCCGCGATCTTGATGGCATCGCCCAGCCGCTCACCGAGCCGGTGACGCGCAACCAGTCACCGGTTTTTGCCAAGGACGGCAGCCTGCTGGTCTGGTCGCGCGCTACCAAGGGGTCGGCCGACTATGCGATCATGGCCGCCGATCCTGCCGATCCCAAGAGCCGCCGGCTGGTCTGGCAGGGCATCGGCGCGGTCGGCCCGCAGGACATCAGCGCGGACAAGGCGACCGTGCTGCTCGCCAAGGGCATTTCCAACCGCGAGAACCATCTGATGCTGCTCGATCTGGCCAGCGGCAAGGTCACCCCGCTCGACTGGTCGGTCAAGGCGAAGGCCCGGTTCGAGGATCCGCGCTTCATCGATGGCGGCAAGGCGATCGTCGCGATCACCAATGCGGGCACAGACACGCGGCGGCTGGTGCGGATCGATACTGCCACCGGCAAGATGACTGCATTGTCGCGTGAGCCCGGGTGGGATGTCGAGGCCTATGACCTGTCGCCCGACGGCAAGACGCTGGCCTATACGCTTAACGAGGACGGCTATTCGCGCGTGGTTCTGATGCCGCTCGTAGGCGGTGCGGGCATGTCGCCTGCGCTGCCGCGCGGAGTAGTGACGGCCCTGTCATTCTCGCCCGATGGCGGCAAGCTTGCGGTGGGGCTGACCAATGCCACCACCGCGGGCGATGTCTGGACGGTGGAACTGGGCAACCAGGCGATCACCCGCTGGACCCAGTCCGAGCCGGGCGAGCTCGATCCCGCCAGGCTGGTCGAGCCGCAGCTGGTGCGCTTTACCAGCTTTGACGGGCTCACCGTCCCCGCCTTTGTCTATCGGCCCAAGAATGCCGCGCCCGATGCGAAGCTTCCGGTGATCATCGACATTCATGGCGGGCCCGAGGCGCAGACGCGGCCCAGCTGGAACCCAGGCGCGCAATATTTTGCCGATGTGCTCGGTGCGGTCGTCATCCTGCCCAATGTGCGCGGGTCGGACGGCTATGGCACCAAATACCTGAACCTCGACAACGGTCCGCTGCGCGAGGACAGCGTCAAGGATATCGGCGCGCTGATTGACTGGGCGGGCAAGCAGCCGGGCATGGATGCCAAGCGTATCGCGGTCTATGGCCAGTCCTATGGCGGTTACATGTCGCTCGCTTCGATGACCTTCTATTCGGACAGACTGGTCGGCGGGGTCGAGCGCTATGGCATCAGCGATTTCATCAGCTTCATGGCCAATACCGAAGCCTATCGTCGCGACAACCGCCGCGCCGAATATGGCGACGAGCGCGACCCCAAGATGCGCGCGGTGTTCGAACGGATCGCGCCGCTCAAGAATGTGGCCAAGATCACCAAGCCGATGCTGGTGATGCAGGGTGCGAATGACCCGCGCGTGCCGCAGTCGGAGTCCGATCAGGTGGTCGCCGCGCTGCGCAACAACGGGGTCGAGACCTGGTACGTGCTCTATGCCGATGAGGGCCATGGCTTCCTCAAGAAGGCGAATAACGACCTTCGCCGCGAGGTCGAGACGGTGTTCCTCAAGAAGCTGTTCGCGCAATGAGGACCTTCTTCGATGCGCGCCAGCATGACCATGCGCCCGCGATGGAGCTGCATAACGGTGCCTATGTGCCTTATGCCGAACATCGCGGACGGATGGAGAATGTGCTCGCAGCGCTGAGCGATGTCGAAGCACCGCGCGATTACGGCATGGAACCGATCCGCCGGGTGCATCGCGACAATTATCTCGCGTTCCTGCAGACCGCGCACCCGCGCTGGGTCGAGGCGGGGCGCAACGGCGATGCGCATGGCTATGCCTGGCCGGTGGTGGGGCGGCGTCCGCTGAACCTAAACCGGATCGACGCCGATCTCGGCCAGTTTAGTTTCGATGCCTCCAGCCCGATCGCTGCGGGCACCTGGAACAGCGCCTATTGGGCGGCGCAATCGGCGCTGGCGGCGACCGAGGCCGTGCTGTCTGGGGAGCGCGCGGCCTTCGCCCTATGCCGTCCGCCGGGCCATCATTGCGGCGCGGACTATCTCGGCGGCTATTGCTTCATCAACAATGTCGCAGTGGCGGCGGAGGCGGCGATCGCGGCGGGCCGGACGCGCATTGCGATCCTCGATGTCGATTACCATCACGGCAACGGCACGCAGGACATTTTCTACGATCGCGGCGACGTGATGTTCATCTCGGTCCATGCCGATCCTGCGACCGACTATCCGTTCTTCTGGGGTCATGCCGACGAACGCGGCGAGGGGGAAGGCGAGGGGGCGACGCTCAACCTGCCGCTGCCGCGCGGTACGGACCTGGCCAGCTATACGGCGGCGCTGGAAACGGGACTTGCCGCGATCCGCGATTTCGGTGCGGACATGCTTTGCGTCTCGTTCGGCGCGGATACTTTTGCCGGGGACCCGATCTCGCAATTCGCGCTGCAGACCGCGGACTACACGCCGATCGCGCGCTCGATCGCGGCGCTCGATCTGCCGACGGTGATCGTGATGGAAGGCGGCTATGCGGTCGATGCCCTCGGCGCGAACGTCGCGGCGTTTCTGGCGGGGTTCGGCTAGGGGCGTCGGCTCGGTGCCCCCTATTCCCCCTTTTTCACCTTGCGATAGGGCACGAACTCGCTCAGCGCGCAGCTGCCCAGCGGTACGCCGATGCGCAGGTCCTGGACCAGCACGATGTCGCCCGAGCACAGGCGGCCGACCGGGGTCTGCGAGATCATCGTGTTGTCGCGGGCGCGGGGGCAGCCGAGATACGGCGTGTTGACGTACACCACCGAGCCGTCGTCATAGAGCAGCACGTCGTCGCTCGCGGCGGTGGAGCGGCGCAGGCGGGTGCGCGGGATGCAGTCGACCGGATCGCCCGCCACCCGGTCCCTGAGATAGATTTTCGCGAGCTTCTGGCCGCGTTCGTCGAGATTGGCGATGGCATCGGCGGTGCGCGCGCGGATTTCCGCATCGCGGCTGTCCGACGCGACCAGCGGGGTGGCACAGGCGAGCGCGGCGAGGCTGAGCATGATGGGCATGTTGCGCATGGTCGTCATCCTTGTTCTGGGCCCCCGAAGAGCCTTAATATACCCCAGCCCGCCGCGCGTCGCCAGCGGCTTACCAGCTGCCGGTATTGGGCATCGAGACCCAGGGCTCGGCAGGCTCCAGATGGCCTTCCTGCAGCAGCTCGACCGAGATGCCGTCGGGGCTGCGCACGAAGGCCATATGGCCGTCGCGCGGCGGGCGGTTGATCGTCACGCCCGCATCCATCAGCCGCTGGCAGGTCTCGTAGACATTCTCCACGCGATAGGCGAGATGGCCGAAATTGCGCCCGCCGCTATATTCCTCCGGGTCCCAGTTGTGCGTGAGTTCGACCTCGGCGACGCCCTCCTGGCCGGGGGCTGCCAGGAAGATCAGCGTGAACCGGCCCTGCTCGCTGGAGAAGCGGCGGACCTCCTTGAGGCCGATCAGTTCGAAAAATTTGATCGTGGCATCGGGATCGGTGACGCGGATCATCGTGTGGAGATATTTGGTCATTATACTGGCCTCAGTTCATCGCAGTTAAGACACGGTTCATCGCAGATCTACTAATCGATCAGGCGTGTCGTCGGGGGGATGTGCCCCGCAGATATAGGCGGCGCGCAAGGCATTGGAAGGACTTTCGGACATGGTTGAGGTTGGGGGATCGGACGGATCGAGCAAGCGCGGCTGGGTGCGCGACAATGTGTTTCTCGCAGGGGCCGGGATATTGGCGATCGGCATGGTGGCGGGCGGCTATCTGCTCGGCGACGGGCTGCTGCGCGCCAAGCAGGCGGACCGATCGGTGACGGTGCGCGGGCTTGCCGAGAAAGACGTGACCGCGGATCTCGCCACCTGGACCATCGCCTATTCGGCCCAGGCCGATGACCTGGCGAGCGCGCAGGCGGATATCGATGCCGATACCAAGGCGCTGCGCGGATTCTTCACCGAGCTCGGCTTTGACGGCGACGCGCTGCAGCCGACAGGTGCCAACGTGTCGCAGTTCAGCAACAATTATGGCTCCACCACCTATACCATCCGCCAGCGCATGTCGCTGCGCACCAACGATATCAAGAAGGCGCAATCGGCGGTGAAGCGCCAGTTCGACCTGATCCGACGCGGCGTCGTGCTCGAGGAAGGATCGGGAATGGCGTACAGCTTCACCAAGCTCAATGACATCAAGCCCAAGATGGTGGCCGAGGCGACCAAGGACGCGCGCGCGTCCGCCGAACAGTTTGCAAAGGACAGCGGCACCGATGTCGGCGGCATCAAGAGCGCAACCCAGGGCTATTTCTCGGTTGAATCGCGCGATGGCGACAGCGGCGGCAGCTGGGGTGTCAGCGACACGCCGTACAAGAAGGTCCGCGTGGTCACGACGGTGGATTTCTACCTGGATTGATGGGCGTTGCTCGTCTTATCCGCTTGCATCACGCCTCTCCCTTGATGGGAGAGGCAGCGAGACTCGGTGGCTTGCCACCTAGTCGCAGCGGTGAGGGTGAGGGTGCCTTGGGGTGCTGTCCGAACAGGGCGTAAACCATTCTTTATCCGGAAAGATCACCCCCACCCAGCCCTCCTCCATCGAGGGGAGGGCTTTATGGGTTGCTCTGCTAGAGAGGGTCAGGGCTTTGCGGGCGCTGCCGTCTCCGCCTCTGCCCAGTCCAGCTCGCTCAGATGGCCGCGCGCGGTGCGCGCTATCGGCCCCTCGGGGCGAATCTCGATCGCCTGAGTCCAGTTGCGCCGAGCCACGTCGTACTTTCCGGCGCTCGCCGCGATATTGCCCGCCTCCAGCGCGACTTCGGGATCGCGCGGGGCAAGGCGCGCGGCGATGTCGATATCGGCCTGGGCGCGCTCCAGCTTGCCCAGCCTGCGCGCCAGCGTCGCGGAGAGCAGCCAGGCGAGCGGGTCCTCGGGCGCAAGCTTGTGCGCCTCGGCCAGCGCAATCTCTGCGGCATCGGTCTGCCCTGCGACCACCAGCGCGCGCGCACGGTCGAGATGCAGTTCGCCCAGCAACAGCCCCTGGGCAACGCCCTGTGCCAGTGCTGCGTCGAAATAGGTCAGCGCCTTGTCGGCATCTCCGGTTGCGAGCATGGCATTGCCCGCCTGGGTCCACAGGTTCGCGGCGCGCTTGTCGCGGGCAAGCTCGGCATCGCGCGCGGCGTCGACAAACGCATCGGCGGCGGCGGCCCAGCGTCCTTCCTTGGAATAGGCAAAGCCCAGGCAATGCCGCGCGAAATAGCCGCCGCCCGCGATGAGCCACTCATTGGCCGCGACGATGCCCGTCTTGGGATCGTCGGTCGCCGTGTCCATGCAGGCATCGAAGCGTGCCTCGTCGGTCAGGGGCGCCGTGAAGCCGGACGCGCGGGGGCCGGGTTTCGGTGCGTCGGCCTCGGCGGGTGCCGGTGCGGGCAGGGGCGGCAAGGCATTGGCGTCGGCGAGGCTGACCTGGGTGGCCGCGAGCAGCAAGACAGCAGGGAATATCGTCATGGCGGCTCCTGTGACGCGATCGACCTTAACCGGCGCTGGCTGGCTGGCGTGCCGCCGCTGCAATCGCGGCCGCGAAGGCCTTGCCGCCATCGGCCGTGCGGTCGAGCGACAGCCAGGGTTCGATCAGCTCGATTTCCATCAGCGCATAGCCTCCCCGGCCATCGCCGACCATGTCGATCCGCGCATAGAGCAAGTCGGCATCGATCGCCTTGAGCGTCGCCAGAGCGAGATCGCGCGCGGCCGCTGGCGGCTCGATCGCCTGCGACTGGCCCCCGAACTGGCCCTGTACGCGGAAATCCCCGCTTTTCGGGCGTTTGAGGATCGCGTGCGCGAATTCGCCCGCCAGCCAGAACAGCGAATATTCGCCCTCGCTGGCAATCATCGGCATCATCGGCTGCACCAGCATTGCCCGCCCCAGCGCTTCAGGCGGGCAGGGGGCGCCATCGCGCAGCAGCCAGGTTTGGTCGGATCCTGCCGAAACCGGGGGCTTCACCACCAGATCGGTGGTGCCGAAGGTGGCGCGCGCTTCGTCCACCGCCGCCGCGTCCAGCCGTTCGTGAAACCGCGTCGGCACGATCGCCACGCCGCGCTGTGCGAGTTCGAGCAGATAGCGTTTGTCGGTATTCCAGCGCAGAACCTCGAGCGGGTTGAGGAAGCGCACGCCCTGCCAGCGATCGAGCTGTTCGTGCCATTGCGGCAGCGCGCGGTGATAGCCCCAGGCCATCAGCGGCAGCACGAGATCGGCCTTGATCGGTGCGCTGTCGGTCCAGGCGCGCCATTCGACCGTCAGGCCATGCATGGCGAGCAGCGGCTCGATCACGACCGCCTGGTCCTGCCAGTCGTCATAGCGGGTGAGGTCGGCGGGGTCGGGGATGAGGATGCAGATGCGCATGGAACTGGCCTGGCTGGGATGGGGACGGGGTTCGGATCAGGCTTGATCGCTCCGCCCTTTCGGGTCAACAGTTGCGGCCATGACCGATCCCGCGCCCGTAATCCAGAGCCTGTTTGCCGGGCTGCCGATCTTCATGCTGCACCTGGGCACCGCGACGGTCGCGTGGGCGTTGGCTCTGGCGCTCTATATGTGGATCACCCCGCACAAGGAATTCGCGCTGATCCGTGCAGGGAACGTATCGGCAGCGGTGTCGCTCGGGGGAGCCGCGCTCGGCCTTGCGCTGCCGCTCGCCTTCTGTCTCGCCGCTTCGGTCAATGTCTGGGACGTGCTGATCTGGGGCAGCGTGACGCTCATCCTGCAATTGATCGCGTTCCGCGCGGTCGACCTGATGATCGGCAACCTGTCGAAGCGGATCGAGGAGGATCAACTCGCTGCTGCGATCTTCCTGGCCATGACCAAGGTCGCATTGGCCGCGCTCAATGCGGCTGCCGTCGCCGGATAGAAAAATGGCGGGGCCGCTTGCGCAGCCCCGCCATTTTCAACGATCGGCTATCGATCAGAAGCGGAACGCGGTGGTCACGCGGATCGAGTGGAACTCGAAATTCGGATCGCTGCGGCGCATGTCGGTCTGGCCGGCACGCAGCAGGAACGGGTTGGTCGCAGGCGCGGTGCCCGGACCGACATTCACGGCGAAATCGTCATTGGTATAGGTGTTGTAGAGATATTCGAGGCCGATGCTCATGTTGGGAGCGATCTTGGCTTCGACACCGCCACCAGCCTGCCAGCCCCACGACCAATCCTTGGTGTTGCGCGGCGTGAACGAGTTGGCAGCGTTCGAGGTGCGGAAGCCGTTCTCGATGCGACCATAGCTGACGCCGCCGGTGCCGTAGAACAGGATGCCGCCGCCCGGAGTATAGCCAGCGCGGGCTCGGGCCGAGATGGCGTAATCGAGTTCACGCGTGAACGTATAGTTGGCCGGGGTCGTGCTGAACGCCGTGACGAAATCCTTGGCTTCCGACTTGCTGCCCTCGACCAGCGCGCCGATGACGAAATTGCCATAGCGCTTGTCGGCGCCGATGCGGACACCGTATTCGATGCCGTTCTGGTCCTGACGGCAGCCGGCATCAGCATTGTTGCCCCTGGCCGAACCGCGGCAGAAGCCGGGGCTGAAGGCATTGAGGCCTGCGGTATTCAGCACGCTGTCGTTGAAATCGCCATCGACATTGGTGTCGAAGACAACGCCTTCACCGCGCGGGCTCGACTGAGCCGAATAGCCGAAATGGCCGCCGACATAGACGCCGTCGAAATCGGTATCTTCCTTCACCGTCTGGGCGAATGCGGGCGTCGCCAGCATGGCGACAGCAATGGCCGAAGCGGCGGAAAATTTGATGGGGGTCTTCATGGTTTCGCGTCCTTGCTTTTTGGTATTCAGACGGTTGCCAAACCTACAGACCCACGGCTCGGTTCCAACATCCTCAACATTGATGACAGGGCGTTGCGATTTTATCACACATTCAACATGTCGAATGGTTTGCATGAACGCTGCATTAATTGCGTTGAAGTGCGATATTCAGAAATTGGCGTTGCATTGCATTTCCAGAGCGACCAGCAACACTTGCGCAGCCGAACTTCGCCTAGCCGCTTGATTCTGTCGCCAGTGCCGGTAGCGTCGCAATTATGCACAAGATGACGGAAGGTTCCGAAAGCGCTCGGGGCGCATGAGCAAGGCGCGGACTTCCAACCGCCGGGGCTGCCTGCCCTGGGTTCTGGGGGCGGTGCTGCTGATCGTCTGGTTTGGCGGCAGCGAAGAGGAATGGGGCGATGCGCCGCTCAGCGTCGAACAGTTCGACCCGCGCAGCCCGCGCCGCCCGATGCCCGATATCGGGGAGAGCTTTGTCATCGCCGATCCGGGGCCGCAGCAGGACAGCCAGGGCACGGCTTTCGCCGTTGATCGTGACGGCACCTGGCTGACCGCGCAGCATGTCACGCATGGCTGCGACCGGATCGGGCTGGTTGCCGAGGACGGCGTCGATGCGATCAGCGACGTCCTCGAAAGCGGCGAGGCCGATGCGTCGGTCATCCGTCAGGGGCCGCTTCCCGAATTCGCGCTCGCGCTGACCGAAGAACTGCCGGAGGAGGGCGCGTTTGGCTATCATATGGGTTTCCCCGCAGGCAATCCGGCGGTGGTGGTCTCGCGCTTTCTGGGCGCCGCCTATGCCTCGCGCGGTGGCCCTGCCGGGCAGAGCGAGCCGATCCTGGCCTGGGCCGAAGCCGAACGTGTCCCCAGTTTCGATGGGCCGCTCGGCGGCATCAGCGGCGGGCCGACCTTTGACGAGCAGGGCAGGGTGGTCGGCGTGAACGCCGCGTCCACCCCGCGCCGGGGCCGGGTGCTGACCACCGACCCGCTGGCGGTGTTGCGGCTGGTCGTGGCTAGCGCGGCGGTCGACGAGTCCGGCGAGGTTACCGATCTGTCCAGCCCGGATCGCGCCGCGCGGCTGTTTCAGCTGTTGCTCGACCGGGGGATCATCCGGCAGGTCTATTGCGATGTCCGCTAGGGCTGGCTAAAGGCGCGGCACGATTTTGCCAGAACGGACCCCATGATGACCGAGACCCCGGAAACCCCCGAACAGACCCCCGCCGCTTCGACCGGCGCTGCGGACGTGCCGCCGGACCGGCTTGCGATCAATCCGCGCAGCCCCCATTTCGACGCCGATCTGCTCGGCCGCGGCATCGGCATCCGGTTCAAGGGTGTCGAGAAGAACAATGTCGAGGAATATTGCATTTTCGAGGGCTGGATCCGGGTGCAGGCGGGCAAGACGATGGACCGCAAGGGCCAGCCGCTGACGCTGAAGCTGAGCGGCCCGGTCGAGGCATGGTACAAGGATCTGGGCGAGGACGCGCCGGTCGCCAAGGCCTGAACGCCCGGCTCAGCTGCCGGTTGAAGCGATCAGGTCACCGATTGGATCGACCGGCAGGCGGGGCACCGGGGCCGGCGACGCCTGGGCCGTCGCCTTGCGCACCTTCTCTTGGCGTTTCAGATATTTCGCATATTCGCGGCGCTGCTTCTCGATCTGCTTCAGGCGGCGCTTCGCCTCCTTCTCGGCCTGACGCTGCGCCTGGCGTTCCTCGCGGCTCAGGCGCCCATCGCTGCGATCGGCTGAGGCGATCTGCACCGGCGGGACCTGCAGCTGGCTCGGCGCGCGGCCCTGCGGGTATATGAAGCCGTGCACCGGATAGCGCGTCGTGCCCAGCGCGCCGATCGGCGTGTACCAGACGCGTACCTCGCTCCAGTCATTGGCAGCCGAGACATCCTCGGCCAGCACATTGCGCTCGATCTGTCCCTTGCGGCCGTCGATCGGCGACCAGTTGGCGTGATCGAGCAGGACGCGGCGTTTGTCGATCACCTTGGCGACCGTCGCGACATGGCCAAGCTGCATCGAGCGATAAGGCTTGAACGCCATTACCGCGCCGACTGCAGGCCGCTGGCCGCGCTGGTATTTGCCCTCCGCCTGCTGCCACCAGCTGTGCGCATCGCCAAAGATCTGGATGCCGCTGACCTGCCGGGCATAGGGCACGCATTGCAGCATCGGCTCCTGCGCCGAGGCCAGGGGCGCGGCGAACAGCAACGCGGCGGCCATCGCCAGAACGGGCAAGGGGGCAAAGCGGGGAGACATCGCGGCAAAATTGCGGCAAAATGGTTGACGAAAAGTTTACCGTGCGACGGGTTGACTCTTACTTTCATTTCCATAATATTGGAAATATGGAATCAACATTCGTCTCATGTTCGCCAGTTGCTGCTTCGTCTGCAGAGGGTCACGTTTTGGGCAGCGCGGAGGTCATCGCCGCGCTTGCCGCGCTGGCGCAGGAGCATCGGCTCGCCGCCTTTCGTCTTCTCGTCCAGGCTGGCCCCGATGGCGTGAGCGCGGGCGATCTGGCCGACCGGCTCGGCATTCCGCGCTCGTCGCTGTCCTTCCACCTCAACCAGATGATGCAGGCGGGGCTGATCGTGCAGCGCCGCGAGAGCCGGTCGCTGATCTATTCCGCCGATTTCGCTGCGATGGCCGCGCTGGTCGGCTTCCTTACCGAAAATTGCTGCCGGGGCTCTGGCTGCTGAACCCGCTCACCCAAGGAGAAGACCGATGAAGCGCATGCATGTCCACGCCAAGACCCGCGATCTTGATGGCTCGATCGCCTTCTATTCCGCGATGTTCGGCGCAGAGCCGACGGTGGTGAAGCCCGATTACGCCAAGTGGCAACTCGACGATCCGCGCGTCAATTTCGCCATCTCGGTCGCAGGCTGCGGCGCGAGCGAGGGCATCGAGCATCTCGGCATCCAGGCGGAAAACACCGAGGAGCTGGCCGAGGTTTATGCCGGGCTCGCCAAGGCCGACCAGCCGGTGCTGGAAGAGGGCAAGACCACGTGCTGCTATGCCCGATCGGAAAAGAGCTGGGTCAAGGATCCCAATGGTATCGTTTGGGAGGCCTTTTACACCGATGGCGAGGCGACGGTCTATGGCGACCCCGGCCCGCTTGCCAAGGGTGCGTTGAGCGCGCCCGAAACCACCTGCTGCCCGACGATGTGATCGGATCGCGCGCCGTGACCAGCATCCTGTTCCTGTGCACCGGCAATTCGGCGCGCTCGATCCTGGCCGAAGCGCTTGCCAACCATATGGGCGGCGGGCTGATCGAGGCGCACTCGGCGGGCAGCTTCCCCAAGGCCGCGCCGCACCCTATGGCATTGCAGGTGCTGGCCGAGCGCGGAATCACGGGCGACTTCCGGTCCAAGAGCTGGGACGAGTTCGCCGCGCCCGGCGCGCCGCCGATCGATATCGTGATCACTGTGTGCGACAATGCCGCAGGCGAGCTCTGCCCGATCTTCCCCGGCCGCGCGATCAAGGCGCACTGGGGCATTACCGATCCGGCTGCGGTCGAAGGCGAAGGCCAGCGCGCCGCCTTCGAAGCCGCATACGATCAGATGCAGGCGCGGATCGCAGCGCTGCTCGCATGCGATCTTTCCGCGATCGCCTCGCCCGATTTCCCTCCGGTTCTGGCCCGTATCGGCCAGATGAGCGGTGCCACCCCAGGAAAAGAACCGATTTCATGACCCAGAGCCTGACCGCCGAGACCGCTGCGCCGCCAGCGGGGATCGGCTTTTTCGAGAAATATCTGAGCCTCTGGGTTGCCCTGTGCATCGTCGCGGGAATTGGTCTGGGCGCGCTGATGCCCGGCTTTTTCGCGCTGGTCGCCGCTGCGGAAGTGGCCAAGGTCAACCTGCCCGTGGCGGTGCTGATCTGGCTGATGATCATCCCCATGCTGATCCGCATCGATTTCGGCGCGCTGGGCGAGGTCGGGTCGCAATGGCGCGGCATCGGCGTGACGTTGTTCGTCAACTGGGCGGTCAAGCCGTTCACCATGGCGGTGCTCGGCATCATCTTCCTGGAATGGCTGTTCGCGCCGCTGCTACCGGCAGGCGAAATCCCGTCCTATATCGCGGGGCTGATCCTGCTGGGAGCGGCACCCTGCACCGCGATGGTCTTCGTCTGGTCCAACCTGTGCAACGGCGACGCGAATTTCACGCTCAGCCAGGTCGCGCTCAACGACACGGTGATGCTCGTCGCCTTTGCCCCGATCGTCGGGCTGCTGCTCGGCGTCGCTTCGATCACCATCCCGTGGGATACGCTGTTGCTGTCGGTGGGGCTGTACATCGTCATCCCGCTGATCATCGCGCAGGTTCTCAGGCGCGCGCTGCTGGCCCAGGGTGGCGAAGCGACGCTCGAACGGTTTCTGGGGCGCATCCAGCCGCTGTCGCTGCTCGCGCTGCTGAGCACGCTGGTGCTGCTCTTCGCGTTTCAGGGCGAGACGATTCTCGCTAGCCCGCTGGTCATCCTGCTGCTCGCGTTGCCGATTCTCATCCAGGTCTATTTCATCGCCTTTCTGGCCTATTGGATGAACCGCCAGCTGGGTGTGGCCTGGAATATCGGCGCGCCCTCCTGCCTGATCGGGGCATCGAACTTCTTCGAGCTGGCGGTGGCGGCCGCGATCGCGCTGTTCGGCCTCAATTCGGGTGCGGCGCTCGCGACCGTGGTCGGCGTGCTCGTCGAAGTTCCGGTGATGCTAACCATCGTGGCTATGGTGAAGCGCTCGCGCGGCTGGTACGAGGCGGGCGCGCGGCGGAGCTGAGCTGGCCCGCCTCCCGTCCGCTCGGCGCCATCGCACTTCACCGATGACAAACCGCTGCAAAACGCCTATGCGCCCGGCCATCATGTCCACCCCCATCACGATCCCCGCCCCGCCGAAAGTCGGCATGGTCTCGCTCGGCTGTCCCAAGGCCCTGGTCGATTCCGAACGCATCCTCACCAAGCTGCGCGCCGAGGGCTATCAGATGTCCGGCGATTATGCCGGTGCCGATGTCGTGCTGGTCAACACCTGCGGCTTCCTCGACAGCGCCAAGGAAGAGAGCCTCGAGGCGATCGGCGAGGCGATGGCCGAGAACGGCCGCGTCATCGTCACTGGCTGCATGGGCAACGAGGCCGATGTCATCCGCGCGCGCTTCCCCGATGTGCTTGCGGTCACCGGCGCGCATCAGTATGAGGACGTGGTGCAGGCGGTGCACGATGCCGCCCCGCCGGCGCGCGGCGCGTTCATCGATCTGGTGCCGGAGGGCGGCATCAAGCTGACCCCGCGCCACTACAGCTATCTGAAGATTTCCGAAGGCTGCAACCATCGCTGCTCGTTCTGCATCATCCCTTCCTTGCGCGGCGATCTTGCCAGCCGCCGGATCGATGCGGTGCTGCGCGAGGCGGAAAAGCTGGTCGCGGCGGGCACGCGCGAGCTGCTCGTCATCAGCCAGGACACCTCGGCTTATGGTGTCGATACCCGGCACGAACCGCGCGAGTGGAAGGGCCGTCAGGTCCGCGCGCACATGACCGATCTGGCGCGCGAGCTTGGGCAATTGCGCACGGCAGAAGGCAAGGCCCCCTGGGTGCGGCTGCATTATGTCTATCCCTATCCGCATGTCGACCAGGTCATACCGCTGATGGCCGAAGGGCTGCTCACCCCCTATCTCGACATCCCGTTCCAGCACGCCGCGCCGTCGGTATTGAAGCGCATGAAGCGCCCGGCGAACGAGGCCAAGGTGCTCGACCGGATCAAGGCGTGGCGTCAGATCGCGCCCGACATCACCATCCGCTCGTCCTTTGTCGTCGGCTTTCCCGGCGAGACCGAGGCGGACTTCCAGTATCTGCTCGACTGGCTGGATGAGGCGCAGCTCGACCGCGTCGGTGGCTTCCGCTTCGAGCCGGTCGAAGGTGCGGCGGCGAACAGCCTGTCCGATCCGGTGCCCGAAGAGGTCAAGGAAGAGCGCTACCAGCGGCTGATGCAAAAGACCGCCGCCATCAGCGCCGCGAAGCTCGCCGCCAAGGTCGGCCGCACATTGCCCGTCATCATCGACGAAGTGGGCGAGCCCGACGAGGAAGACGGCTCGATCGGCGCGACGGGGCGTTCGCAGGCCGATGCGCCCGAGATCGACGGGCATGTGTATCTGCGCGACGTGCCGCAAGGGCTGGAGCCGGGATCGTTCGTCGATGTTCTGGTCGAGGATGCCGATGAGCATGATCTCTACGGGGTGATTGCGGGGCAGGGGTAGGTTGCGCGCTAAGGCACGCCGTCCGCACCCCACCTCCGCTCAGGCTGAGCCTGTCGAAGCCCCCGCGTAGACGGTGGCCCCAATCACTTCCCCTTCATGCTCAGCGATGGACGAAAGCTTTCGACATTAGTTGAAAAATACCGTCAAACGCGAACGCCCCCCGTTGCGGTCACGACACTAACCACCTCCGCTCATCCCTGAAACACGTTCAGGGCAGGCTCTGAGCGGCGGGCTTCAGCCCGCGAAATCGAAGGACCCGCGCCCACGCTGGCCGGATAGCGGAGCCTTCGACAGGCTCAGGCTGAGCGGAGGGAGTGGCGGCTATTTGGGCTTCGCAGAAAAAACCTGCCCGTCTGCAAGCGACCCCTTTGCCGTCATCACAATTACGGTTAGCCATATGACATGAGATATTTGATGCTCTTGCTTATGGTCTGTGCGTGCCAGCCAGTGGACACTTCGGCTGATGCTGCAACTGCGGCGGCTGAGGAGGTATCTCTAAAACCAAATGAGGAGGTCGCACTACGGCCACCCACACAGGTAGAAGCTGAAAAGATAGGAAAATTGTGCGGGGTCGAAGTTGAATATTGGGATGGTCTTGGCAGGCCTCCGCCTGAACAACTTTATCAACCGGTCAACGCCACGTCTGAGCAGTCGAAGTGTTATTTCGACAAGGTCCGCGACCTTGTGACTAAAGGCCCGTCGGTCAAAGCCGAATAAGCGCTTTCCACCCAGAACTCGCCACAAAGATCGCAACATCCAATCCCCGAAACCCGACACCCCCCTAAACCGGCAACCCGCCCTGCGCCTTCGCTTCTTTCAGCACGAAGCTCGTGCTGATCGCCTTTATCCCCGCGATCGGGCGCAGCTTTGTGTTTGCGAAATCGGCATAGCTGTCGAGGTCGCGGCTGACCACGGTGAGGATATAGTCCGCGCCGCCGGTGACCTGGTGGCAGGCGATGACCTCGTCGAGATCGGCGACCGCCGCCTCGAAATCGCGCGTCACCGCTTCGCCATGGTCGGCGATTTCGACGCTGACATAGGCGAGTACGCCGAGGCCCAGCGCGCGCCTGCTGAGCCGCGCGGCATAGCCCCGGATCACGCCATCCGCTTCCAGCCGCCGCACGCGGCGCCAGCAGGGCGAGGCGGACATGCCAACGGTTTCAGCGAGTTCGGCATTGGTCATGCGGCCATTGTCCTGCAACGCGCGCAGGATGCGGATATCTTCTGCGTCGAGATCAATCATGGCAAGGATTTACCGTTTTTTTCCCAGGAAAGGAAGAACCTTCTAAGGCGTAGCGTTATCGGGCAACGATAAGGCAGGATTTTTCGCTATCCCGGTGCTATATCTCTCTCAGCGATCAACAGGGGAAAGCTATGGAAAGCCTGCTCATCAAGCCCGGTGCCGTGGATTTCTCGGTCATTCCCGATGTCCCCGCCGACACCTTTGTCGCGCCGCTCGTCCGCCCCGGCCATCTCGGCGAGGACTGGCTCGAGCCGCAGCAGCGCGCCTATACCTCGGAAGAACATTCAATCTGGGACGATCTGTTCGCGCAGCAGATGCAGGTTTTGCCGGGCCGTGCGGCGAGCAGCTTCATGGCGGGGCTCGACCGGCTCGATCTGGGGCGCGGCGGGGTGCCCGATTTCGGCAGCTTGAGCGAGGAATTGCTGGCGATCACCGGCTGGTCGGTGGTGCCGGTGCCGATGCTGATCCCCGACCACGTCTTCTTCTATCACCTGGCGAACCGGCGCTTTCCGGCGGGCAATTTCATCCGCTCGCGCGAGGAATTCCATTATATCTCAGAGCCCGACGTGTTCCACGACGTGTTCGGCCATGTGCCGATGCTGACCGACCCTGTCTATGCCGATTACATGCAGGAATATGGCCGTGCCGGGTGGAAGGCGCTCGCATACAACCGCCTCAAGGCGCTTTCCGCGCTCTACTGGTACACGGTCGAGTTCGGGCTGATCCGCGAGGCCGACGGCATCAAGGCCTATGGCGCGGGCATATTGTCCGGGCCGTTGGAGGCGAAATTCTCGGTCGAGGCGCAGTCGCCCAACCGCATCCACCTCGAAGTCGATCGGGTGATGCGCACCGATTATGTCATCTCGGACATGCAGCCGACCTATTTCGTCATAGACAGCTTCGAGGAGCTGTACCGCAAGACGGTCGAGCGCAATTTCGACGACCTGTATCGCGGGCTGACGCCGGGCTTTACCTATTCGAACCAGGCGGTGCTGGGCGGTGACAAGGTCTATCACCTCGGCACCCAGGAATATGCCAATCGCGGTGGCAAGGGATCGGGCGCGCGGCCCGTCTGAGCTTTTGTGAGTTGCATGGGGGCGGGAGCGCGGTCTAGCCTCAGGCCATGACCGAGATACGCCCCTTCACCATCGACGTGCCGCAGGCCGCGATCGACGACCTCCACGCCCGGATCCGCGCCGCCCGCTGGCCCGACAAGGAACAGGTGGACGATTGGGACCAGGGCATTCCGCTTGCGGTGGTGCAGGATTTCGCGACCTATTGGGCCAAGCAGTACGACTGGCGCGCGTGCGAGGCGGCGCTCAACGCGTATCCTAATTTCCTGATCGAACTCGACGGGGTGGACATCCATTTCCTCCACATCCGCTCTCGCCACGAAAACGCGCGCCCGCTGATCATGACGCATGGCTGGCCGGGATCGGTGCTCGAATTCATGGAGGTGATCGAGCCGCTGACCAATCCGGCGGACCCGGCGGACGCCTTCCACCTCGTCATTCCCTCGCTGCCCGGCTTCGGCTTTTCGGGCAAGCCGACCGAGACGGGCTGGTCGATTACCAAGATCGCCACGGCGTGGAACGACCTGATGCTCGCGCTCGGCTATGATCGTTATTTCGCGCAGGGCGGCGACTGGGGATCGGGTGTCACGCTGGAGATCGCGCGGCAGAACCTCGGCGCGTGCGCGGCGGTGCATTCGAACATGGTGCTGGCTCTGCCCGATCCGGCGACCCTGGGCGACATGAGCGACCTGGAAAAGCGCGCGGCGGCGCGGATGCAATATTATCAGGAAAAGGAAAGCGGCTATTCGGCGATCCAGAAGACACGGCCGCAGACCATCGGCTATGCGCTCGCCGATTCGGCCGTGGGGCAGATGGCCTGGATCCTCGAGAAATTCCGCAACTGGTCCGATTGCGACGACCAGTTTTCGGGCTTCAGCCGCGATGCGCTGCTCGATACGATCACGCTCTACTGGTTGACCAACTCGGCGGCCTCGTCGGCGCGGCTCTACTGGCACAGCTTCAACGCCATGGGTTTCGATCCGATCAGCCTGCCCACTGGCGGCACGATCTTCCCCAAGGAGCTGTTCCAGACGTCGCGTCGCTGGGCGGAAAAGCGGTTCAGTAACCTGATCTACTGGAACGAGGTGGACCGGGGCGGGCATTTCGCCGCGCTAGAGGTGCCCGATATCTTCGTGCGGGAAGTTCGCGCCTGTTTCCGCAACGCCAGTCTCTGAGCGGCAAACCCCGCCAGCGCAGCTGCGCTGACGGGGCCTGCCAGGTCACGATCTGGGGAGATCAGTTGCTGGTGACCTGAACGCTCTGAATACCTTCCTTCGCCAGCTGCGCCTGCACGCTGTCCTTGCCGACCAGATGCGCTGCGCCCACGGCCATGAAGACGGTGCCGGGCTTGTCCATCCGTGCCTTGATCCACTTGACCCAGTTGGCGTTGCGGTTCGTCAGCAGCGCATCGTAGAGGCCGGGATAGCTCTCCATGCCCTCGTTCATCAGCTTGTCGAGCGTTGCCTGGTCGCCCTTGCCCCAGGCGTCGACCAGCGCATCGATCTGCGTCGTCACCTCGGGCACTGCGTCGAGCGTCACGTCGAGGAACGCGACCTGCTCTTCGGTGCTCAGGCTGTCGAAAATGCCGAGCTGCTGCTCGACCGTCTCGAGCTGGCCGACTGGCTTGTCTTGGGCCTTGGCCGCGCTCATCAGCACCTTTTCGGCGCCGCTGTTCAGGTCATAACCCTGCATCATCAAGGGCAGCGTGGTCAGCGTGACGCTGGCGAACCAGGGCTCATACTGGTCGAGCGCCACCGGCGGAATGTTGAGCGTGCCCAGCGTCTTTTCGTATTTGGTCAGCACCGGCGGGGTCAGCAGGCTGCGCAGGGTCACGCCCTGCGGGTTGCTCGCCAGCTGGTTCACGGTCGCCTGCATCGCTGCGGGATCCGCCGGTTCCTGCACCTCGATCACCAGCTCGTCCGAAGCGTCGAACGCGGTCTTGATGTCGCCCTTCAGCCAGTTGAGCCCGGGGCGCAGCACATGGACGGTGCCGAACAGATAGATGGTCGTGTCCTTGTCACGCACGATCCACATCGCGGGATTGATGTCCTTTGCGGCGGGGGCAGGGGCGGGGCCGAGCGCTTCGGCGACCGAGGTCGGCTGTTGGGCGAGCAGCGGCTCGCTGGCAAAGCTTATGGTGGCGACGGCAGCGACGGCCAGCGTGGCAGCGCCGCTGCGCAGGGTCTTGAACAATTTTGTCATGGGGTCATCCTCTTCATTGGGGGGTATTGGGGGTGGGGAATCAACGGAACTTGTACCAGGCAAAGGCGATCGCGCTGCTCAAGATGCCGGCAAGGAACAGCCACAGGGCATCCGGCTCGGGCACCAGCCCGCCCTTCCACAGGACGAACCAGGCAGGATAGCCAATCAGCATCACATTGCCCGCGACCACGGTGGTCTTGGTGTGGATGACGCGTTCATGCTCGTCGGACACCTGCATCAGCTTCCACGATCCATAGCTGACCGCGATCACGAACACGATCGCGCTGATGATCGCCAGCCAGGGCGGGATGCTGTTCGCCGCGACCAGCCCGGCATTCTCATCCTCGAAAAAGCCGACCAGAAAGCCGGAGACAAGGCCCATCGCGAACATCGTCCCGATCACGGCATTGATGCGTTTCTGGCGCTGCTTAGCGCGGGTCTGCCAGTCGGTTTCAACCATGCTCGCCTCCATCATCGAAAATCTCCTCGATCGTCATGCCGAACAGCCTGGCGATCCTGAATGCCAGTGGCAGCGACGGATCGTATTTGCCCGTCTCGATCGCATTGACCGCCTGGCGCGAGACATCGAGCCGCGCACCCAGTTCTGCCTGGCTCCAGTCGCGCTCGGCGCGCAGCACTTTCAGCCGGTTTTTCATCTCAACCACTTTCCGTCAGGTGTCGCAGGACGCTGACCTTTTGTCATGTGACCCTGACTATATGTCGTGATTCGCTGACCATGTCAAGCGACCCTGACCATCTGCTACCCTCACCTGACATACGCTACGAAAACGCCGGTTTCCCAGTGGCTGGTCAGGGGGCCGGGCGGCTGATACCGTTTTCGGCAAAAGCAACGGGAGAGACCATCATGGCGAGCGAATCGGCAACCAGCATCCACGCGCGCACCTGCCATCTGTGCGAGGCCAATTGCGGCGTGCTGGTTGAGGTGCAGGGGCGCAAGGTCGTGTCGATCAGGGGCAATCCGGATCATGTGCTGTCCAGAGGCCATATCTGCCCCAAGGCGACTGCGCTCGCCGATCTGCAGGACGATCCCGATCGCCTGCGCCGCCCGATGAAGCGCGTCGGCGATCAGTGGCAGGAGATCGACTGGGACACCGCCTTTACCGAGATCGGCGCGCGGATGGCGGGGATTATCGCAGGGGGTGGGCGGCCCGCGCTCTATATGGGCAACCCCAATGCGCACAATTACGCGACCGGCACGCAGACCGGGCTGCTGCGCAAGGCTCTGGGGGTGCGCACGCTCTATTCGGCCTCGACGCTCGACCAGATCCCGCATCAGCTCGTCCAGATGTGGATGTACGGGCACAATGCGCTGTTCCCAATCCCCGATGTCGACCGCACGCGCTTCATGCTGATCATCGGGGGCAATCCGCTCGCCAGCAATGGCAGCGTGTGGACCGTGCCCGATGTGAAGAAGCGGCTGAAGGCGGTGCAGGCGCGCGGCGGGCAGGTGGTCGTCATCGATCCGCGCCGCACCGAGACCGCGAAGATCGCTGACGCGCACCATTTCATCCGCCCCGGCACCGATGCCGCGCTGCTGCTCGGCCTGCTCAAGGCGCTCGACGAGGCGGGGCTGGTCTCGCCGGGCCGGCTCGCGCCGATGCTGGACGAGGGCTGGGATGGGGCGTGGCAGGCGATTCGCGGCTTCGAAGTTGCGCCGCTCGCCGCGCATTGCGGCATCGACGAAGCCGTGATCCGCGCGCTCGCCGCCAGGCTGGGCAGCGGCGAACCGGCTGTTGTCTATGGCCGGATGGGCGTCTCGGTGACCGAGGCGGGCACGCTCAACCTCTGGCTGATCCAGCTCCTGAACATCGCCACCGGCAATCTCGATCGCGAGGGTGGAGTGATGTTCTCCTCGCCGGTCATTGATCTGGTCGCGAGCGCCGGACCGGGCACGTACGATCGCTTCCGCTCGCGCATCGGCAACCGGCCCGAGGTGATCAGCGAGTTTCCGAGCGCGCTGCTGCCCGAGGAGATCGCGACGCCGGGCGAGGGGCAGGTCAAGGCGCTGGTCGTGATCTCGGGCAACCCCGCGCTGTCGTCGCCGGGGGCCTGGGGCGAGGCGCTGCCGCAGCTCGAGTTGATGGTGTCGATCGACATGTACGTCACCGCGACCAGCGCGCACGCGCATTACATCCTGCCGCCGTGCGGGCCGCTCGAAAAAGACCATTATCCGCTGCTGCTCGGCCCCATCGCGATCCGCAACTATGCCGATTATTCCGCGCCGACGCTGCCGATGGAAGAAGGCGCCAAGGCCGATTGGGAAATCGTGGCGGAACTGGCGCGTGCGATCCTGGCGGCGAAGGGCGAGGCGGTACCCAATATCGTGCCGCCGCGTGTGGCGCTCGCCGCGATGCTGGCAAGATCGGATTACAAGGTGACGCTGGAGGAGCTTGAGGCCAACCCCAATGGCGTGGATTTCGGACCGCATGTGCAGCGCCTGCCCGATCGGCTGCGCACGGCGGACAAGCGGATTGCCTGCGCCCCACCGCTGTGCCTCGAGGCGCTGGAGCAATGGCGCGCCCAGCTCGAAGCCACGCCGCCGGATCAGTTGCTGCTGATCGGGCGACGGCATGTGCGCAACAACAACAGCTGGCTGCACAACAGCCCGCGCCTCGCCAAGGGGCCGGATCGCTGCACCGCGATGATCCATCCCGACGATGCGGCAGCGCGCGGCATCGCCACCGGCGATCAGGTGCGGGTGAGCAGCAGGGTTGGAGCGGTGCAGCTTGCCGCCGAGGTCAGCGAGGATGTGATGCCGGGCGTGATCTCGATCCCGCACGGCTTCGGGCAGGACAAGCCGGGGACGCGGCTCTCGGTCGCGGCGAAAAGGCCTGGCGTTTCGCTCAACGACCTCACCGACCCGGCGGCGATGGACCCGATTTCGGGCAATGCTGTGCTCAACGGCACCCCGGTGACGCTGGAGCGGGTGGAGCAGGCGGTGGCGGCGGAATAGGCGCCGATTATTGCCCTTATCGTCACCCCCGCGAAAGCGGGGGTCCCGCTTCCTTTCAACCTTTGCGCAATAGCGGGATTGCCGCTTTCGCGGGAATGACGAATGTGGGCTGGCAAAGCTCAGCTAAACCCGCTGACACCAACCCTGAATCACCTCTCCCTTGACCCGCGCCCCGCCATCCGCCAAAGCGCGGCGCATCTTTTTGCAACTGCGAAGGCCGGACGTTTGAGCGAGCACAGCCTTTCCTTTCAGGACATGATCCTGACCCTGCACAATTTCTGGAGCCAGCACGGCTGCCTGATCCTGCAGCCTTATGACATGCCTATGGGTGCGGGCACGTTCCACACCGCGACGACGCTGCGCGCGCTGGGCCCCGATCCGTGGAACGCCGCGTTCGTCCAGCCGTGCCGCCGCCCGACCGACGGGCGCTATGGCGAAAACCCCAACCGGCTGCAGCATTATTACCAGTATCAGGTGATCCTGAAGCCCTCGCCGGGCGACATCCAGCAGCTCTATCTCGACAGCCTCACCGCGATCGGCGTCGATCCGCTGCTGCACGACATCCGCTTCGTCGAGGACGACTGGGAGAGCCCGACTCTGGGCGCCTGGGGCCTGGGCTGGGAGGTCTGGTGCGACGGCATGGAGGTGACGCAGTTCACCTATTTCCAGCAGATGGGCGGCTTCGACTGCAAGCCGGTGGCTGGCGAGCTGACCTATGGGCTCGAGCGGCTCGCCATGTACATTCAGGGCAAGGACAGCGTGTACGATCTCGATTTCAACGGCCGGGGCGTGACCTATGGCGATGTGTTCCTCGAGAACGAGCGCCAGATGAGCGCATGGAATTTCGAGCATGCGAACACGGAAAGCCTGTTCGATGCGTTCCGCAAGGCCGTCGCCGAATGCGAGAATTGCCTCGATGCGAAGCTGCCGATTCCGGCTTATGAGCAGGCGATTGCAGCGAGCCATGTGTTCAACCTGCTCCAGGCGCGCGGGGTGATCTCGGTCGCCGAGCGCCAGGCCTATATGGGCCGCGTGCGTGACCTTGCGAAGGGCAGCTGCCAGGCGTGGATGGAGAAGAACGGGTGGGCTGCGTGATGGTGACGTTGCACAACCGTCATGCTGAACTTGTTTCAGCATCCATCGACCGTCCGGGAGCCGATAGGGCGAAGGCGCTTGGTGCCCGATGGACCCTGAAACAAGTTCAGGGTGACGGCATTGGTTGCGGTTCGGACCGGGAGCGCGCGGCATGACCGATTTCCTGCTCGAACTCCTCTCCGAGGAAATCCCCGCGCGGATGCAGGCGAAAGCCCGTGCCGACCTCGAAAAGCTGTTCGCCGATCAGCTCGCCGCCGCCGGGCTGAAGGCGCAGAGCCTCCAGACCTTCTCGACCCCGCGCCGCCTTGCGCTGATCGCGCGCGGGTTGCCCGAAACGACCGAAGCGGTATCCGAAGAGCTCAAGGGCCCTCCCGCCGATGCGCCCGATGCGGCGGTCGAGGGCTTTTTGCGCAAGGCGGGGCTGACTCGCGACGCGCTCGAGACCCGCGAGGTCAAGGGCCGCGCGACGCTGTTCGCGGTCATTAACAAGCCGGGCCGCGCCACCGCCGATGTGCTCTCTGACGCCATCCCCGCGATCGTCCGCGCCTTTCCCTGGCCCAAGTCGATGCGCTGGGGTGCGGCGAGCCAGACCACGGAATCGCTGCGCTGGGTGCGTCCGCTCCAGGGCATCATCGCGCTGCTCGGCGGTTATGTCGTGCCGTGCGAGGTCGATGGGCTGGTCGCCGGCAATACCACCGTCGGTCACCGCTTCCACCACCAGGGCGCGGTCACCGTGTCGGGTGTCGAGGATTATGCCGATGCGCTGCGCGCCGCGCATGTGATCGTCGATCATGAGGAACGCGCGCGCATCATCCGCGACGGCGCGGCGAAGGCGGCGGCGGACGCGGGCTTTGCGCTGATCGAGGACGAGGGGCTGGTGGTCGAGAATGCCGGGCTGACCGAATGGCCGGTGCCGTTGCTAGGCCGTTTCGACCCGGCGTTTCTTGAGGTTCCGCCTGAGGTCATCCAGCTAACTGCCCGCGTTAACCAGAAATATTTCGTCGTGCAGGATGCAGGCGGCGCGCTCGCCCCGGCGTTCGTCTGCACCGCCAACATCGCCGCGCATGACGGCGGCCGGGCGATCGTCGCGGGCAACGAGAAGGTGCTGGCGGCGCGGCTTTCCGACGCGCGCTTCTTCTGGGAGCTCGACCAGAAGAAGACGCTCGAGCAGCATGCCGAGAAGCTGAAGAATATCGTCTTCCACGAGAAGCTTGGGACGGTGGCCGACAAGGTCGACCGCGTCGCCAAGCTCGCGCGGTGGCTGTGCGAAGAGGGTATCATTCAGCCCTCTCCCCTTGAGGGGAGAGGGAGGAGCCGCGAAGCGGCGGAGGGAGAGGGGCAGTCGCCGACCTCTGCGCAGGCCCCCCTCCCAACCCTCCCCCCTGAAGGGGAGAGGGCTAAATTGGCCGATCTCGCCGAACAGGCCGCCCGCCTGTGCAAGGCCGATCTCGTCACCGAGATGGTCGGCGAATTCCCCGAACTTCAGGGGCTTATGGGCGGTTATTACGCGGCGAAACAAGGTCTCGACCCCCAGGTCGCCGCCGCCATCCGCGACCATTACAAGCCGGTCGGCCAGGGCGATGACGTGCCGACCGATCCGGTGACGGTGGCGGTGAGCCTGGCGGACAAGCTGGATAGCTTGCTTTCATTCCTGTTGATTAAGCTAATGCCAACTGGATCAAAGGATCCGTTTGCATTGCGTCGTGCGGCAATTGCCACAATTTCAATCATGTTCGGCAATTGCCTACGTATTTCACTTGGGGCTGTTGTTAGATTCTGGATTGAAGTGATTGAACAGCAAACTCTCCATACGCTAACTGCTGAAACTTCGGCCTTGGAGCTTCAGAATGAGGCGCGCGAAGCTCTTTTGGAAAGAGCAAGAAAAGCGGTCGAGGCGAATAATCTTCCTCTGGCTGAGGCTCTGTTAGAGCGTTTTCCAGACTGGAAAGATGATCCTTTTGTAGAAGCTGTGATTGCTAGCTTGATAGAGCGCGACAATGGAGATTTCGATTTTGATCGATTGCTAATCGACTTCTTCGCCGACCGCCTCAAGGTTCAGCAGCGCGAGGCTGGGGTTCGGCACGATCTGATCGACGCGGTGTTTGCGCTCGGGGGTGAGGACGATCTCGTCCGGCTGCTCGCGCGGGTGAAGGCTTTGCAGGGCTTTGTCGAGACGGGCGAGGGGACGAACCTGCTCGCCGGATACAAGCGCGCGGCGAATATCCTCAAGAAAGAGGGACGCGGCGATGCGAGCGCGCCGGTCCACACGCCGGAAACCGGTGGCGGCATTGCGCAGACGGGTGAGGAAGATCCGCTGGCTTTGGTCGAGGATCCCGGCGTCGCGGCGGCTGTCACGGAAATGGCGCAGCCCGGCTCCGGGCTGGGCTATGATCCGGAACCCGCGGAAATCGCGCTGATCGGAGCGCTCGACAAGGCCGAGCCGCTCGCCGCGCTCGCGATCGACGCAGAGGATTTCGAAGGCGCAATGGCCGCGCTCGCCGCCTTGCGCGCGCCGATCGATGCGTTTTTCGAGAGCGTCACCGTCAACGATGCGGACCAGGCCAAGCGCGAGGCGCGGTTGAACCTGCTCGCGCGGTTCCGCGCTGCGGTCCACCGCGTCGCCGATTTTTCGAAGATCGAGGGTTAACTTCGACCGATAACCCATTCAAACACGGACAGGCTGAAGCAGATGACCAAATATGTGTACCGTTTCGGGGGCGGCGCCAATGATGGCGGTGCGGGCAACAAGAATCTGCTCGGCGGCAAGGGCGCCAATCTCGACGGCATGGCCTCGATCGGCCTGCCGGTGCCGCCGGGCTTCACCATCAGCACCGAGATGTGCACCCGCTATTATCAGGATGGCGAGGTGTTTCCCGACAGCCTGAAGGCCGAAGTCGCCGAAGGCCTCGCGCATATCGAGGGCGTCACCGGCAAGAAGTTCGGCGATGCCGCCGATCCGTTGCTCGTGTCGGTCCGCTCGGGCGCGCGCGTTTCGATGCCCGGCATGATGGACACGGTGCTCAATCTCGGCCTCAACGACGAGACCGTTCAGGGCCTCGCCCAGGTGTCGGGCGACGAGCGCTTCGCGTGGGACAGTTATCGCCGTTTCGTCCAGATGTATTCGGACGTGGTGCTCGGTCTCGACCATGATGCGTTCGAGGAAGCGCTCGAAATCATGAAGGAAGACAATGGCTTCTTCAGCGATACCGAGATGGAGGCGAAGCACTGGAAGGCGCTGGTCGGCGAATACAAGGCGCTGGTTCAGGAGCAATGGGGCAAGCCCTTCCCGCAGGATGTGCACGACCAGCTCTGGGGCGCGATCAGCGCGGTGTTTGGCTCCTGGCAGTCGGAGCGCGCCAAGGTCTATCGCCGCCTGAACGACATCCCCGCCGAATGGGGCACGGCCGTGAACGTGCAGGCGATGGTGTTCGGCAATATGGGCGACACCTCGGCCACCGGCGTTGCGTTCACCCGCAACCCCGCGACCGGCGAAAATGTCTATTACGGCGAGTTCCTGATCAACGCGCAGGGCGAGGACGTGGTCGCGGGCATCCGCACGCCGCAGTACCTGACCAAGGCTGCGCGCGAGGAGGCGAACGCCAAGCCGCTGAGCATGGAAGAGGCGATGCCCGAAACCTATGCCGAGCTGGCGCGCGTGTTCGACATCCTGGAAACGCATTATCGCGACATGCAGGACATCGAGTTCACCGTCGAGCGCGGCAAGCTGTGGATGCTGCAGACCCGCTCGGGCAAGCGCACCGCCAAGGCGGCTTTGCGCATCGCGGTGGAAATGGCGAGCGAAGGCCTGATCACCGAGGAAGAGGCGATCGCACGCGTCGATCCGATGGCGCTCGACCAGCTGCTCCACCCCTCGCTCGATCCCGATGCGGCGCGCGACGTGCTGACCAAGGGGCTTCCTGCCTCGCCGGGCGCGGCGAGCGGCATCATCGTGTTCGACGCCGATACCGCCGAGCGCCGCAACGAGATGGGCGATGCGGTCATCCTGGTGCGCATCGAGACCAGCCCCGAGGACATTCACGGCATGCACGCCGCCAAGGGCATCCTGACGGCGCGCGGTGGCATGACCAGCCACGCGGCGGTGGTGGCGCGCGGCATGGGCCGCCCTTGCGTCTCGGGCGCGGGCAGCCTGTCGATCGACAACAAGGAGCGCGTGCTGCGCATCGGCAAGCGCGAACTGCGCGAGGGTGACACGATCACCATCGACGGCACCTCGGGCGAGGTGATGCTGGGCGAGGTGCCCACCGTGCAGCCCGAGCTGGTCGGCGATTTCGGCGTGCTGATGGGCTGGGCCGACAAGGTCCGCCGCCTCAAGGTGCGCACCAATGCCGAGACGCCCGAGGATTGCCGCGTCGCGCGCGATTTCGGCGCGGAAGGCATCGGTCTGTGCCGCACCGAGCACATGTTCTTCGAAGCGAGCCGCATCACCTCGGTGCGCCAGATGATCCTGGCCGAGGACGAGGCGGGAAGGCGGGCCGCGCTGGAAAAGCTGCTGCCCGAACAGCGCGGCGACTTCCACAGCATCTTCGAGGTAATGGCGGGTCTGCCGGTCACCATCCGCCTGCTCGATCCGCCGCTGCACGAGTTCCTGCCGCACAGCGAGAGCGAGTTTGCGGAAGTCGCCGAAGCCGCCGGCGTCGGCGTCGAGGTTTTGAAGCGCCGCGCCAACGAACTGCACGAGTTCAACCCGATGCTCGGCCATCGCGGCTGCCGCCTGGGCGTGACCTATCCCGAAATCTACGAGATGCAGGCGCGCGCGATCTTCGAGGCGGCGTGCGATGTCGCCGAGAAGAGCGGTGCAGCGCCGATCCCCGAGGTGATGATCCCGCTGGTTGCGACCCGCCGCGAGCTCGAGCTGATGAAGAAGGTGGTCGATACCGCTGCCGAACTGGTGTTTGCCGAAAAGGGGCGCCGGATCGAATATCTGGTCGGCACGATGATCGAACTGCCGCGCGCCGCCCTGATGGCCGATGAAATCGCCGAAGTAGGCGAGTTCTTCAGCTTCGGCACCAACGACTTGACGCAGACGACGCTGGGCGTCAGCCGCGACGACGCGGGGCGGTTCCTCACGCAATATGTCGACAAGGGCATTTTCGCGCGCGATCCGTTCGTCAGCCTCGATGTCGAGGGCGTCGGTCAGCTGATCGAGATCGCGGTCGAAAAGGGCCGCAAGACTCGGCCAGGCATCAAGCTCGGCATTTGCGGCGAGCATGGCGGCGATCCGGCGAGCATCGCGTTCTGCGAGAAAGCCGGGCTCGATTATGTCAGCGCCTCGCCCTATCGCGTGCCGATCGCGCGACTGGCTGCGGCGCAGGCGGCGCTCAAGAAGGGCTGAGCAGGCGCTCTCGCCTTGACTTAAAGCCCTCCCCCTTGATGGGGGAGGGTTTGGGTGGGGGGGTGCTTGCCGGATTTAGCAGCATTGCGTGCAACGCGCCCTTACACCCAGCCGCACCATCACCCCTACCGCTGCGACTTGGCAGCAAGCTGCCAAGTCTCGCTGCCTCCCCCATCAAGGGGGAGGGGAGACAGTGGGCACATACTGCCGGTCCCCTGCGAGGGCAGGGGGCCATCTCCCAAAGGTTGCCGGATCGCGCGACCGAGGGGACAGTCGTGAGCGCAGGTGATGGGCCCCTGCCTTCGCAGGGGACCGGCTAGCGCCCGCTGCAGATACCAGCCCACAAGCGCATCCCCCTTGCCACCACCACCGATATTCCGGCATAGCCTCTGTCAAAACAAGGGGAGAGGGACGCCATGTCGCCAGGGTTGCGCTATGGGTTGATGCTGGTCGCAGGACTGGCGATCGGCACGGGGACGGCGGTCGCGCAGTTGCGGCAGAGCTTTGCTGCGATGGGGATCGAGAACGGTCCCTGGCGCACCGGCGAGAAGGTCGGCACCGCCAATGCCAGCGTCGCCACCCGCGCCACCGTCGCGCTGCGCGGCTTGCTGGCCCTACCCGAGCGCGAGGCGATCTATTTCAACGCATCGACCGACAGCGCGGGGCGCAAATTGACCGGCAAATGCGCCTATCGCGTCACCGGCGGTGCGATCGATGCACGCTGGTGGAGCCTGACGCTGTACGACAGCCAGGGCTATCTGATCCCCAATCCGGCGAGCGTTTATTCGGTCGGTAGCGCGGCGATCGGTCCGCAAGAGGCGGCGAACTGGACCGTCGATATCGCCCGCCAGCGGACCGGCGCGCACTGGATCGCGATGCCCGACGATCAGCCATTCGAGCTGACGCTGCGCGCGTATCACCCGTCGCGCGACTTGCTGGCCAGGCGCGGGAGCGTGCCGTTGCCGCGCATCGAACGCGGAGAGTGCCAGTCATGAGCCGCTGGATCGGACCCGTCGTCCTTGCGGTGATCGCCGCAGTCGCCGCCTGGTACGGCACGCTCGCTGCCGCCCCCAGCGTCATCATGGACCGCGCCTGGCATCGGCTGGCGGATCAGGCCGGGTATAACAAGATGACGCACACCCCGCCGGTGGTCGCCGAGCGCCAGACGATCGTGCGGCCGAGCCCGGATCTTGCCTATTCGATCTGCGCCTTCGACCTGACCCAGGCTCCGCTGGAGGTGATGATCGCACCTGTTCCCGATCATTACTGGTCATTGACCGTGTTCGACAGCGTGACCGATGTCGCCTTTGTCGAGAGCGACCGCGACACCGGCGGCAAGCCCATCCGCCTTGTACTGGCAACGGTGGATCAGCAGGCGCCCAAAGGCGCGCGCAAGGTCGTGATGCCCGATGCCAGGGGCGTCGCGCTGATCCGCGTGCTGCTGAAGAGCCGGGGCGAGATCGGCGCGGTGGATGCGTTTCGGAAGAAGTCGTTCTGCAGGCCTGTCAAAGGCTGACCCGTCATTCCCGCGAACGCGGGGATCCCGCTTTTGCGCTTCCGTGCGTCAAGAAAGCGGGACCCCGCCTGCGCGGGGGTGACGACATGCTTCAAGTCACTGACACGGATGTCAGGAAAATCGCTGCACGCCCTAGACAAGCGCTTCCGACCCCTGCATATCTTCATTTAACCGAACGATTAAACGAGGCCGCGAATCCCCGAAGCGGTCCTGATCGAGCGCGCTAGAGGAGAGAGACATGGCAACCCGTCCTACCGCTGCCGAGCTGGCGGATTACGAGGCCCAGGCCGATGCCTGGTTCCGCGAGAACACGCCCAAGGACCCCGGCTTCATGCTGCCGCTGACCTTCATGGAGGTCAGCACCGACCAGCAGTTCGAATTCCTCTGCGCCTGGCAGCGCAAGGTGTACGAGGCAGGCTATCTCGGCGCGAGCTGGCCGACCGAATATGGCGGCGGCGGGATGCACCCCGATTTCCAGCGCATCGCCACCAAGGTGATGAAGAAATATGACGGCCCGATCATGCTCAACGCGATCGGCATCGGCTGGGCCGGTCCGCTGATCCTCGACATCGGCAGCGAGGAAGAGAAGAAGAAATATATCAAGGGGATGCTGAGCGCAGAGGATATCTGGTGCCAGGGTTTCTCCGAGCCCGAAAACGGCTCCGACCTCGGCAATGCGCAGCTGAAGGCGGTGCGGGACGGCGATGAATATGTCCTCAACGGCTCGAAGATCTGGACCTCGCTGGGCGACCGCGCAAAATACATGATCCTGCTCGCGCGCACCTCGAACGAGGGGCCGAACAAGTACGCGGGCCTCAGCTTCTTCCTCTCGCCGATGCACGCGCCGGGCATCGAGACGCGGCGGATCAAGAAGCTCACCGGCGAATATGGCTTCGTCCAGTGCTTCTTCACCGATGCGCGCATCCCCGCCGAATGCCTGATGGGCAACGAAGGCGATGGCTGGCAGATCGCGATGAAGACGCTCGAGTACGAACGCGGTGCCAAGGTGAACCTGGCCGGCGGCTATTTCCTCAAGGAACTCGACGCCATGGGCGTGGTCGAACTGGCGCGCCAGTCGCAGCGCGGCGGCAAGGCGCTGCTCGACGATCCGGTGATGAAGGACCGGATGGTCGATTTCATGATCGACATCCAGGCCTTGAACCTCAACAACCAGCGGCGCCGGATGGGGCCGCTGGTGCAGGATCGCCCGATGGGCCTGGCGCTGATGAACAAGCTGGCGCGCACCGAGATGATCCGCGAACTGACCGAGTTCTCGCTGGCGTTCCAGGGCACGCGCGGCGGCTATTATGTCGACGATCCGTGCGCGGTCGACAATGGCTATTGGCACCGCAGCTATCTGAACAGCTTCTCCGCCACGATCGGCGGCGGCACCTCGGAAATCCAGCGCAATATCGTCGCCGAGCATGTGCTTGGCCTGCCGAAGGGACGCTAAACCATGGCCTTCAGCGAAGAAAATCTCGCCAATCATCTCGGCGGCCTCGGATACAGCGAAGAGCAGATCGAGCTGATGGACGTCGCCACCAGCTTCTGCCGCGACAAGTCGCCGATCGACAAGGTGCGCAAGCTGATGGCGGACGAGCGCGGCTATGACCCTGCCGTGTGGCAGGAAATTGCCGAACTGGGCTGGCTGGGCATCGCGATCCCCGAGGCGCATGGCGGCGTCGGCCTGTCGATGGCCGAGGTCGCGCCGATCGCCGAGCAGATGGGGCGGCGGCTGCTGACCACGCCCTTTGCGACCTGCACCGTCGCAGCGCAGGCGCTGCTCGCGGCGGCGGACGAGGCGCAGTGCGGCGAGTGGCTGCCGCGCATCGTTGCGGGCGAGATCGCGACGCTGGCGCTGTCCGAACCGCATGGCGACTGGACGCTCTCCCATGTCGAGGCGACCGCGAAGCCCAGCGGTGATGGCTTTGTGCTCAGCGGTACCAAGCAGTTCGTTGCCTATGCCCAGGATGCGGCGCTGGTGATCGCGACGGTCAATGTCGATGGCGCGGTGCGGCTGGCGCTGATCGAGCGCTCGGCCATCCCCGATGGTGCGCTGCGCCGCGAGATCATCGTCGACGAGACCCGGCGGACCTACGAACTGACGCTCGACGGCATTACCGTCCCGGCCTCGGCGCTGCTCGATGCGGGCCGCTCGGCCAGCGCGCTGAACCAGATCGAGCTGGCGAGTGCGCTGCTCCAGGCGGCTGAAATGTGCGGCGGCACGCAGAGCGCGATCGATTACACGATCGAATATCTCAAGACCCGCAAGCAGTTCGGCAAGCTGATCGGCGAATATCAGGCGCTCAAGCACCCGATCACCAATGCCTATGTCGCGTATGAAAAGGCGCGTTCGCACATGCTGAGCGCCGCGCACAATTTCGGCCAGCAGGGCGTCGGCGAGATCGCGGTGCGCATGGCCAAGGCGAGCGCCGACAAGGCGTACAGCTTTGCCGCCGACCGCGCGGTGCAATTCCATGGCGGCTTCGGCTTCACGCACGATTGCGACGCCGGGCTCTACCGCCGCAGCGCGATCTGGCACGCCAGCCAGTTCGGTGACGCCGCCTGGCACCGCGCGAAGCTCGCCGATCTGCTGTTCTGATAACCCCACCCCAACCCCTCCCCTGAAGGAGAGGGGCTTTTCAGGGAGAGTTCGATATGTCCGAAGTTTTGACCCTCGCCGATGATGGCGTCCTCATCATCACCATCAACCGGCCCGAGGCCAAGAATGCGGTCAACCGCGCGGTGGCCGAAGGTGTCGCTGCGGCGATGGAAGAGCTCGATTCCAATGACGCGCTGCGCGTCGGCATCATCAAGGGGGCCGGCGGCACCTTTTGCTCGGGCATGGACTTGAAGGCGTTCCTGACCGGCGAACTGCCGATGGTCAAGGGCAAGGGCTTCGCAGGTTTCGTCGAATCCCCGCCCAAGAAGCCGCTGATCGCCGCGGTCGATGGCTATGCGCTCGCGGGCGGGATGGAGGTCGCGATCACCTGCGACCTGCTCGTCGCGAACAGCTCAGCGCAGTTCGGCATCCCCGAGACCAAGCGGGGCCTCGCGGCAGCTGCGGGGGGCCTCATGCGCCTGCCGCGCCAGATTCCGCCGCGCATCGCGATGGAGCTGGCGCTGACCGGCGATTTCATCTCGGCGCAGCGCGGCTACGAGATCGGCTTCGTCAACCGCGTGGTCGAAGGCCCGGCGATCGACGGCGCGCTCGAACTGGCGCACAAGATCAGCGCCAACGGCCCGCTCGCGGTGCGCGTCTCCAAGCAGGTGATCGTCGAATCGCGCGGCTGGAGCGATGCGGAAATGTGGGCGAAGCAGCAGGAGATCGTCGGCCCGGTGATGACCTCGCAGGACGCGCGCGAGGGCGCTGCCGCCTTCGCTCAGAAGCGCGCGCCGAACTGGACGGGCAAGTAGGTGCAAGCCGCCGAAACGCATTGATTTCGGCGGCTATTTGCTGAAAACAGGGCTGGCAGGGTCGCGCCTGACTGGAGTGTTTCGTGATCCTGCTGCCCGCCCTTTTGCTTGCGGCTTCCAGCCCCGCTGCGCCTTGCCCTGACCGCACCATCAACGCGAAAGCGCTGTGCGCCAATCGCGAGATTGCCAGGGGCTGGGCCGATGTTGAGACCGCGTTCCAGGCCTGGGCCAAGGTCGATCCGCGCAAGGCGGTGATTGCCGAGCGCCACGACGAGGCGCTGGCCGATCTGCGCCGGGGCTTCGAATATAGCGAGGATGACAGCCCGCAGACTGCCAATCCCGACGCCATTATCGAGAGCCTGGGCTATGTGAAGAGCGAGATCGAGGGGCTCGCCAGGCTCGCCGCGTCGATCCGCGCACCGTCCGGTTTCGGGCGCGAACTGGCAAGGGAATGTACCGTCGCGGCCGTCGAGATGTGCGTGGTCGAGGCCGCCGGTTTCCTCACCGCAGGCGAGGAGGGCAGGGTGCGCTCGGTCGCATGGCAGAAGCTGAGCGGGCTGGAGCCGGGCGGCGGCATCCCGCTGCGCATGGCGATCGCCTGGGACGTGACCGGCGATGCGCCGCAGCTCATCGGCTTTGCCAGCACCGAGGGCGACACATCCACGCCGCTGCTGATCGACGATGGCGAAAAGCTGATGCTGCACATGCCCGCGCGCACCGCCGGGACGGGCGAGGGCAATGCCGACACGCTGTTCCTGTATCGCGATACCGGCTGGGCCAATATCGGCATGAACGGCTGGAAGGAGGAGCTGCGCACCCGACTGCCCAAGGGGCTGGGGCTGTGGAAGGGCGTCGAATACAGCCTGTACGGCATCAGCAGCAGTTTCTCGCTTTGGCGCGACAGCGATGCCAATTGCTGCCCGACCGCGGGCGATGCCTATGCCAGCTTCAAGATCGTCAACGACCGGCTCGCCATCGACACGCTGGAGATCAACCCCGCCGCCGCCGTGCAGGTCAAGCCTCTCGCCTGCCCGATCCTGAAAGCCACCTATCGCTCGCCCTGGCCGACGCGCTTCACGCTGCATTTCGAAAAGCCCGCGCTGCCGCCGAGTGCGCAATCGGACATGGTCGCGGTGCTCGAGCAGAAGGACGAGGACGACGCGCTGATCTTCCGCAACTACTACACGTTCGCAGGCTCGAACGGCTTCGGCTCGACGACGCTGATCCCGGTCAACGGCCTGGGCGACAAAGAAAACCCGCCCGAAATGCTGCCCGAGGAAGAGGGCGAGGAGCCGCTCTATTTCCACGCCTTTGCGGGCGAACCCAACGGCCTGAAATATGTCGCCGAACCGCCGATGCTCGACACGCCGGCGCCGCTGGGCGTGTTCCTGCCCGATCTGGCGCGTTCGCTCTGGTATGACGGCATTGCAGACCCGAAGGGTGGCCCGCCGATGCGCGTCGAGATGCCGCGCGACATGTGGATGGGGGATTGTGCGGAATAGGGGGCAAGGCAGCTATTGGGTGAGGAGCGCGGCGGCGCGGACGGCGGAAGCTGGGTGGGAAGCTGCCGTTCAAGCCTGTTGCTTTGTAACGCTATTTGTGGACAGTTGCGACGCATGAAAGCCGACTTGCTAGAACTGCTCAAACGAACCAGCATTTGTCACCCTACGCGCATTGTTGCTGTTGACGCGGGCCACAGACAACTTCGCATCATAGTTTCTGGCAACCAATGGTGGCGGAACGATGCAAATGTTGAAGAAGCGCAAATTGTTTTCACATTCGAAGGAATTGGCGAAGGGTTCCTGGATCTTGCGACACTCTTGGACATGGAGGAAGACGAAGCGCTTGAGGTTTTCGAGGTTTCACTGCTGTCGGAAAAGGAGTGGGCTGAAGCAGGCACATCCTTTGCGACATACTGCTCTGAGCCGCTGCCGCATCCGCTACAGCTCTACTCAATTATTCAGGATTACCTTTGGGACGCTGGAGCCCCACGCTCTGCGAGAGACTACCTTAATATCCCGAACGACTCACTTGCGCGCTTCTGTGAGATAACGGGCACAAGCTCTTACTTGCTAGCCGAAGCGCCACCAAAGATTCACGAACTGGTTGTAAAGGAACTGCGGAGGCAGAACGTTTCTCACAACGTAATCACCACAGAGCGCATTTCTAACCAGAATTTGATTGTCCAAATCGGCGGCGCCATTTTCGTATGTGAGCGGGCTACAGCAGAAACTTGAACGGCTGAATGTCAGGAATAGAGTCGGTTGCTGAATGACAGGTTGTTTTCAGAACGATTGAAAAGCTGCCCTACCTCCGCTCAGCCTGAGCCTGTCGAAGGCCCCGCTATACGGCCAGCGTGGACGCGGGTCCTTCGACGACGCGGGCTGCGCCCGCTGCTCAGGATGAGCGGAGGTGGTTAAGGATTCCCATTGCGATGAGGTTGAGTGATGGCTTGTAGAGCCCTCTCCCCTTCAGGGGGAGGGTTGGGAGGGGGGAGTGCGCCAATGCATGCCCCTCTCAACTCCGGCCAGCCAGCAAGCTGGCAAGCCTGCGTATCTCTCCCCTGAAGAGGAGAGAGCAGGGGTGCGCATTGTTCCACCCCACCATACCCCGCCGCAATCTGTTGCGCTGCAGCAGACCTTCGGCTATGGGCGCGCCAGCAACAGGCGTGCCGGGCAGCGGCGTGTCCGCGACCATCCCCCTGATACAGGCTCTATTTCATGTCCCTTCGCAATATCGCCATCATCGCGCACGTCGATCATGGCAAGACCACCCTCGTCGACCAGCTGTTCCGCCAGTCCGGCACCTTCCGCGACAACCAGCGCGTCGAAGAGCGCGCGATGGATTCGAACGACCTGGAAAAGGAACGCGGCATCACGATCCTGGCCAAGTGCACCTCGATCGAATGGGACAATGCCGGCGAGAAGACCCGCATCAACATCGTCGACACCCCGGGCCACGCCGATTTCGGCGGCGAGGTGGAGCGCATCCTCTCGATGGTCGATGGCGTGATCCTGCTGGTCGATGCCGCCGAAGGCGCAATGCCGCAAACCAAGTTCGTCACCGGCAAGGCGCTGGCGCTCGGCCTCAAGCCGATCGTCGTCGTCAACAAGATCGACCGTCCCGATGGTCGCCCGCAGGAAGTGCTGGACGAGGTGTTCGACCTTTTCGTTTCGCTGGACGCCAATGACGAGCAGCTCGATTTCCCCGTGCTCTTCGCCTCGGGCCGCAATGGCTATTGCGGCGACAGCCCGGAAGTGCGCGAAGGTACGCTGCAGCCGCTGTTCGAGAAGATCGTCGGCCATGTGCCCGCGCCGAGCGCCGATCCCGATGGCCCGTTCAAGTTCCTGGTCACGCTGCTCGACCGCGACAATTTCCTGGGCCGCATCCTTACCGGCCTGGTCGCCAGCGGCACGGTGAAGACCAACCAGCAGATCCACGCGCTCGACCCCGACGGCAATGTGGTCGAAGCGGGCCGCGCCTCGAAGATCATGGCGTTCCGCGGGCTGGAGCGCGTTCCGGTCGATCAGGCGAGCGCGGGCGACATCATCTCGATCGCCGGCCTCACCACCGCGACCGTTGCCAACACCATCTGCGACACCAGCGTCACCGAGCCGCTGCACGCGCAGCCGATCGATCCGCCGACGCTGTCGATGCGCTTTGCGGTGAACGACAGCCCGTTTGCGGGCCGCGAGGGCACCAAGGTGACCAGCCGCATGATCCGCGATCGCCTGATGCGCGAAGCCGAATCGAATGTCGCGATCAAGGTCACCGAATCGGCCGACAAGGACAGCTTCGAGGTCGCCGGGCGCGGCGAATTGCAGCTGGGCGTGCTGATCGAGACGATGCGCCGCGAGGGCTTCGAGCTGGGCATCTCGCGTCCGCGCGTGCTGTTCGGCGAGGACGAGAACGGCAACCGCACCGAGCCCTATGAAACCGTCGTCATCGACGTGGATGACGAGCATTCGGGCACGGTCGTCGAGAAGATGGCGCTGCGCAAGGCCGAGATGACCGACATGCGCCCCTCGGGCGGCGGCAAGACCCGCATCACCTTCAGCGCGCCCTCGCGCGGGCTGATCGGCTATCATGGCGAGTTCCTGTCCGACACGCGCGGCACCGGCATCATGAACCGCCTGTTCGAGAAATACGGACCGTACAAGGGCGCGATCGCGGGCCGTCCCGTCGGTGTGCTGATCTCGAACGGCACCGGCGACACTGTGGGCTATGCGCTGAATGCGCTGGAAGATCGCGGCAGCCTGTTCATCGGATCGGGCGTGCCCGTCTATGAAGGCATGATCATCGGCGAGAATGCCAAGCCGGAAGACCTCGAGGTCAACCCGATGAAGTCGAAGCAGCTCACGAACTTCCGTTCGACCGGCAAGGACGACGCCATCCGCCTGACCCCGCCGCGCCTGATGAGCCTGGAACAGGCCATCGCCTATATCGACGACGATGAAATGGTCGAGGTGACCCCCAAGACCATCCGCCTGCGCAAGCGCTTCCTCGACCCGAACGAGCGCAAGAAGCAGAGCCGGAAGAAGGAAGCGGCGTAAGCCGGGCCTTCAGCAGAAAATGAAAAGGGGCTGGTGCAGCGCTGCACGAGCCCCTTTTTCGTGGCTGCGGCGGGACGGGAAGTTACCGCCCCAGCAGTATCCGCGCCTGGCTCGCGATCTGCGCCAGCATCGCGACGCTCGGCGCGGCGTCGAGCCTTGCGCGGTCGACGAGGCCGCGGAACTGCTTGATCCTCGGCAGGTTGGCCTCGGTCCAGTTCGCGACATAATCCTGCGGGTCGCCGCCCTGCGCCTTGGAGAGAAAGTCGAGGCGCATCTGCTGGAAGTCGCGGGCCAGCCCGGAAACCAGCAGCCGCTCCCACGGATCGCTGGGCGACATGCGCGCGGCGGTCATCTGCGTCCAGTCGAGGCCCAATGTCGCGCCTAGGTCGGCGAACGCATGGGTCAGCGGCAGCGGGCCGGTGCCGCTATGGCTGGCAAGGTTGGCGAGGCCCGCCGCGCCGTCGAGCCCGGTCAGCCGCACGATATGCGCGGCATGGGTCGGGGCTGCGCCCTGCGCGGTCAGGTCCTGCGCCTGGCGCGCGGCCTGCAGCCGGGCCTCGGCGTTGAGCAGATCGTCCATGCCTGCGATCAGCGCATCGACGCCGGGCTTCAGTGCAGCGACGATCTCGCCGGGCATCAGGCCGTCGGGGCTGGCGCGCAACACGTCGGCAATGTGCACGCGCACGATATTGGCGGTCGCGTCGAACAGCATAAGGCGGACCTGTTCGTCCATCGCCGCATTGTCGAACTCGGTCCAGATCGCGGGCAGGCCGAACAGCCGCTCGGCCGCGATGAACGCGCAGGCGACATCGCCCAGCGTGCAGCCTTCCTCCTCCGCCAGCTCGAACGGATGGATCAGGCCCAGCCGGTTGATCATCCGGTTGGCGAGCTTGGTCGCGATGATCTCGCCGCGCAGCTGGTGCTGCATCAGCACATCGCCATAGGCTTCGCGCATCTGCGGCGGGAAGGCGGCGAGCAGCTCGGGCCGCATCGTCGGATCGTCGGCGAGCGGGATGCGCTCGATCGCGTCCTGCAGCGCCAGCTTGGCGGTCGAGAGCAGTACCGCGAGCTCGGGCCGGGTCAGGCCATGGCCCTCCTGCGCGCGGCGCTTGAACGTGGCATTGTCGGCCAGCCCCTCGACCTTGCGGTCGAGCCGGCCCTGTTCCTCAAAATGCTCGATCAGCCGCAGATAGCTGGGCAGCGCACGCGTGCCGCCCTTTTCGGCGATCGAAAGCCCGAGCGCTTGCAGACGGTTGTCCTCGAGCACCAGGCTGGACACGTCGTCGGTCATCGAGGCGAGCAGCGCGTTGCGCGACGGTTCGTCGAGCAATCCGGCGCGCATCACGGCGGCAAGGCCGATCTTGATGTTCACCTCGTTGTCCGAACAGTCGACGCCGGCGGAATTGTCGATGAAATCGGTGTTGATCCGGCCGCCCAGCATCGAGAAGGCGATGCGCGCGGCCTGGGTGACGCCCAGGTTCGCGCCTTCGCCCACCACCTTGCAACGCAGCTGTTCGGCGTTGATGCGCAGCGGGTCATTCGAGGGATCGCCGACGTCGATATTATTCTCCGACGCGGCCTTGATGTACGTGCCGATGCCGCCGAACCAGATCAGGTCGACCTGCGAGCGCAGGATCGCGGAGATCAGCGCCGCCGGTTCGATCTCGTCCTGATCGATGCCCAGCATCGCCTTGACCTCGGCGGTCAGCGGAATGGCCTTCATCGATCGGGGGAAGACGCCGCCGCCCTTCGAGATCAGCGCCTTGTCATAATCGTCCCAGCTCGAGCGCGGCAGCGCGAACATCCGTGCGCGTTCCTCCCAGCTCTTCGCCGGATCGGGATCGGGATCGAGAAAGATATGCCGGTGGTCGAACGCGGCGACCAGCTTGATCGCCTTTGACAGCAGCATGCCGTTGCCAAACACGTCGCCCGACATGTCGCCGCAGCCTGCAACGCGCACCGGATCGGCCTGCACATCGACGCCCATTTCGGCGAAATGTCGCTGCACCGAGACCCAGCCACCCTTGGCAGTGATACCCATCGCCTTGTGGTCGTAACCCTGCGATCCGCCCGAGGCGAAGGCATCGCCCAGCCAGAAGTTGAACTCCGCCGCAATGGCATTGGCAGTATCCGAGAAGGTCGCGGTGCCCTTGTCGGCGGCGACGACGAAATACGGGTCCTCGCCATCATGCACCACGACATCCGCCGGGTGCACCACCTTGCCATCGACGATATTGTCGGTAACCGACAGCAGCGTGCGGATGAAGGTCTTGTACGCCTCCTTGCCGCCGTTCAGCCAGCCGTCGCGGTCGGTCGCGGGATCGGGCAACTGCTTGGGGAAGAAGCCGCCCTTGGCACCGGTCGGCACGATGACGGCGTTCTTCACGCGCTGTGCTTTCATCAGGCCCAGCACCTCGGTGCGGAAATCGTCGCGCCGGTCGGACCAGCGCAGCCCGCCGCGCGCAACGGGGCCAGCGCGCAGGTGGATGCCTTCGACCTGCGGCGAATAGACGAACATCTCGCGCCAGGGCAGCGGGGCCGGGAGGCCGGGCACCTTGGCGCTTTCGATCTTCATCACCATGGCCAGCTTCGCCGCCGGAGCAAAGGCGTTGGTGCGCAGCACCGCCATCACCAGCGCGCGCAGCATGCGCAGCAGCCGGTCATCGTCGATCGCCGACACCTGGGTCAGCCCGGTGTTGATCGCGGCGAGATTCGCCTCGGTCGCTGCCTCGCGGTCGCCGGTAAACGCGGGATCATGCCGCGCGATGAACAGCGCAACCAGCGCGTGCGCGACATCGGGCGCATCGTGCAGCGCATCGACCATCGTGCCGATGCCATAGGGCAGGCCCGCCTGGCGCAGATAGCGATACCAGGCGCGCAGCCAGATGACGGCGCGCTGCTCAAGCCCGGTTGCGGCGATCAGCCGGTTGAACGGATCGTTCTCGGCCTTGCCCTCCAGCGTGCCGGAAATCGCCGCCTCGATTGCAGACGCGCGCTGCAGCAGCGCCTCGACATCGCCCTGACCACGCAGACTGAGCAGGAAATCGTGAATATGCCCGCCATCGGCCCCGCCCATCTGGGTCGGGATTTCCTCGAGCACGTCGAAGCCGAAATTCTCGAGCACCGGAACGGTCTCGGACAGCGGGATCGCGCCCGCCTGGCTATAGAGCTTCAGCCGCAGGTTCTGCGCCGCGTCCAGGCTCTTGCGATAGAGCCGCGCGCCGTGCTGCTCGGGCCCTTCGAGATTGCGCAGCCGCAGGATGTCGAGCGCGGCTTCCTGCGGGCCGTAATCGGAACGATAGGCCATCGGGAACTGCGCGGCATAACGGCTGGCCAGCGCGGCGGCGCGGCTGTCTTCGCCCTGCGCGATCAGCGCTTCCTCGACCGAGGGCTCCCAGCCGCGCACCATTGCACGCAGCGCGGCATCGAGCGCGGCATCGTCAATCTGGTCGGCACCATCGCGCACGTCGAGCACGTAGCGCAGCAGAGCGATCTCGCCGTCCTCGAGTGAGATCGACCAGCTCAGCGTCTTGCCGCCCGACGCTTCGATCAGCATCCGCTCGATCGCGACACGCCTGCCGGTCGAGACCTCGTCGCGCGGCAACCAGGCAAAGACGAACAGGTGCCGCTTGAGCGAGGATTGCACCGTGACCAGCTTCGAGCGCGGACGGTCGGCCAGCGACATTGCGGTCAGCGCGACGCGTTCCAGATTTTCCAGGCTGAACGCGATCAGCAGATCGTGCGGCAGCGCGGTCAGTGCATGCGACAAAGCCTTGCCCGCATGGCCGTTGGGCGCAAAGCCGAACTTGTCCATCAGCAGCTTCAGGTGCGCGCGCAGCACCGGCACGCGCTCGGGCGCGGCGGCGAGCGCGGCGCTGGTCCAGATGCCGCCATGGACGGAAAGCGCGGCGACGCGGCCATCCTCCCAGATCGGCAGGATGATGAGATCGAGCGGCGCGCGGCGGTGCACGGTCGAGATGAAGTTCGACTTGATGATCAGCGGCGCAGCCTTGCCGCTTTCGAACCAGGCAAAGGCGCGGTCGAACGAATGCGCGGCAAGCAGATGGCGATCCTCGCCCGCCATGCGCGCCAGGCCCAGCGGCGCTTCGGCAGAGCCATCGCGGCGATAGCGCAGATGCGCAAGCTGGGTCATGTTGCGGTCGAGGAACCAGCGCAGCAGCGCCGCGCCTTCGCCATCGGCCATCGCAGCGGCATCGGCCGCCATCGCCGCCTGCAGCATCGGCCAGTCGGTTACCGCAGCGCGCACATCGGCCATGGCCGAAAGCAAAGCGGCTTCAAGCGCCTTGCGCTGCCGGGCATCGGCGCGCTCGACCTCGAGATAGACGACGGACTCGCGCCGCTCGCCGGGGGCCTCGTCGGTATAGATTTCGCTCAGCAGTCCATCGGCATCGCGGCGCAGCGCCACCACCGGATGGATGACCCGATCGATCGCCAGGCCGAAGCGCGAGATGGTGGCAGCGATGGAATCGACCAGAAACGGCATGTCGTCGTTGATGATCGCGAGGCGCATGTGCCGTTGCCCGGCCTGTCCCGGGATCGATTCGATCGCGAGCACGGTATCGGGCGAGGGACGCCGCGCCATCGCCCTAAGCGCAAAATCGGCAGCCTGCTTGCTCGCCTCTGCGTCAAATCCCTCGTTCTCGCCCGGCAGTGCGCCCTTGAGAAACGCGTCGCTCAAGGTCTGGCGAAGGCTTTCATGCTGTTTCGGATCGGAAAACGGGGTGCTGGACGGCGCGTCTGCATCGGACGCAGCATTCTGGATGTCGGCCATGGGTTCCTCGTGCCCCGCGTGCGCGCTGGTTTGCCGCCTCTTTATGGGGTCTGCTGCCCCGGCTTATGCGCCATCGCTCGCGGCTTCTCAAGCATACAGCCGGGTAACCACGCCAAAATGACGTAATTTTCTTTCAGTCGATCGATTAAATGTTACGAGCTTTGCAGATAGCGTTCCGGGCTCAACCCGCGATCTTGCGCAGGATGCGATCGGCTACCGGGTCGTCCTCGCCGATAATGCCGATCACGCCGAGCGTGCCATTGGCATCGCGCCGCGCGACCAGCACCGCAAATTCGCTGTCGCCCAGGTCCACCGCGCTGACCGGCTGGGCAGGCGCCGCGCGCAGACGCTGGCGCGTCTCGTGCTTGCGGCAGAGCTTTTCGGTATCCTCGTCGCGCGCACGGCGCGCCTTGCGCTCGATCTGCACGATCGCCTTGAGCCCGCCGGGCTGCTGCGCGAGCAGGTCAGCGAGGCCGCCGCGCGGCACGTCGCGGCGCATCGCATGGGCGAGCACGCACGCATATTCGGCAAGCCGCGTCTTGTCATAGCTTGCGCCGAAGACAAGCTTGACCAGCGGGGTCATCGGTGCACGCGCCTGGGCCGCGATGCCGCTATCGGCCAGCAGCGCGGCATAATCGTCAGGCCTGCCGCGCGCCGCCAGCGCGAAATCATAGGCGCGTCCGATTGCGGCATAGAGCGCATGACGCGACCGGTCCTCGGTCGCCAGCGCGGCCTCGACATGGGCGCGGGCGAAATCAAGCAGATCGGCGAGCGCTTCGTCGCCGCCCGGCAGGTCGACCACCGGAAAGGGATTGGCTGCCGGCTCGTCTTCGAGCCCGCCGAAGCCGACCTCGATCAGGCCATCGGACAAATCGTCGAACATCGCATAGCCATCGAGCGACAGCGGCTCGTCGAGCGGCTCCGCGCCGATTTCACCCGGTGCCAGATTCTGCACGGGATCATCTTCCCAGACCGGCAGCGCGGGCTTGCGCGGGGCCTGTCTTACGGCTTCGTCGATCTGCAGGATCAGCTCTTCGGTGAGCTTGCGGTCGGCCAGTTCCTTCCAGTTGATCACGCCATAGACGAAGTCGATCGTGTCGTCGTCGGTGGAGAAGGGCAGCAGGATGCCGCGATACATGATCGTCGATCCGCGATCGTTCACATATTCGGCCTCGAATCCGATCGGCGCCTGGTTGGCCAGGATCTGCATGTAATGATCGGTGATTCGCGACAGCAGCGACCGGCCCGGCACCTCGTCGAGATAGGCGATCGCCTCGGGCAGGTTGCTTTCCTCGCGCAGCGCCTTGCCGATGAACGGGATCGCCGGGTTCTCGATTCCCGACGTGAAATCGAGCAGCACGCTGTGCGGTCCGAAGTCCTCGATATTTTCCGGATCCAAGTCCTCGATCGACGGAAATACCCTATTTCCCAGCAACTTGGCCCAATGGTTATAGGCACGGACGTGCATCCGCCGCTCGTCGCTGCCAAAGGTCTGGGGCGGGTCCATCAGCGCTTCGTCATCGCTGCTTGCGTCTGCCGATGCCAGCAGCTCTTCGTCTGCGGCATCATGGCCTTGTCCGACATCGCGATATCCGCGCAGAGTATCCATGGAACGGTCCCAATCAGTGTCCTAGGCGGCCACTGTCTCGCAAGGAGGTAAAACTAGGGTTAATTAACCACATCAGTGCGTTAGCCAGACCCCGTGCCAGAGTTGGCGACGCTGCCGACTTCGCGTCCCCGGGCCGCAAGCTGCTCAAGGCGTCTTGCATCCGGCCCGCGAGGCTGATAACGGCACCGCTCGCACCGGCCAACCAAGGCCCCGCGCGCCGCTTTAGCTCAGTTGGTAGAGCACATCATTCGTAATGATGGGGTCACGTGTTCGAGTCACGTAAGCGGCACCAGTGCACCTTCCCAAAACGTTGCAAATCCTCGATTTTATGCGGGTTTCGGGCTATACTGCCCCTAACTGGAATCTCGTTTTGTTCCGAGTGATGTCACCAAGTCTCGAAAAATAGGGGGCAAATCTGGGGGCAACGAGCAGGGAAGAAAGGCGTTGCCCCCAAATGTCCCTGAAAGCCGCAGAAATCCGTGGGTTTCAGCCAGCTGATACCCCCTACCGCAAAACGGATCAAAATGGACTGTATTTGGAGATTCGGCCTAACGGTTCGAAACTCTGGTACTGCAAATTTCGGATCCAGGGGATCGAGAAGCGGTTGTCGCTCGGGCACCGGATCGATCGCATAGACGACATGCGCGCCCATCACGAAGGCGCTGTCCACCGCCATCAGCCCGATCGGCCCGCATCCGATCACCGCGACGCTGCTGCCCGGCACGATATCGGCATTGCGCGCGCCGAACCACGCAGTCGCGAGTGCGTCGGTCATCAGCAATGCCTGTTCTTCGGTCACGCCATCGGGGATCGGCACCGCGTTGACGTCCGCGGCTGGCACGCGCACCGCCTCGGCCTGCGATCCCTGCAGTTTTGCGGACAGGCCATAGCAGCCCGCCATGCCATTCTCACACAGGTTGACCACGCCCGATAGGCAGGCGCGGCATGATCCGCAGCCGACGGCGGCAGGGATCATCACCTTGTCGCCCACCTTGAGTCGCGACACGCCGCGTCCGGTTTCGACGACCTCGCCCACCGCCTCATGCCCGACGCAGAAGCCGATATCCTCCGAAAAGCCGTGACCGTGATAGATGTGGAGATCGCTGCCGCAGATCGCGCAGGCCGAGACCTTCACGATCGCATCGCGGTCCGATTGCGGCACCGGATCGTCCATGCTCTCGTAGCGGATATCGTGCGCGCCATAATAGCGAAGAGCCTTCATGACCTTGCCTCCCCCTGGTGTTCAGCGCCGGTTCGCGGCGACATATTCGGCGATCTTCTGCTTGCCGAGCTGTGACATATGCACCTCTTCCGGCCCGTCGGTAATCCGGACATAGCGGTTGAGCGTGAAGAAATAGGCGATCGGCGTGTCCTCGCTGACCCCCATGCCGCCATGCGCCTGGATCGCGCGGTCGGCGACGGTCTGCGCCATGGTCGGCGCGACCACCTTGATCGCGGCGATCAGGTCCTTCGCCTGCTTGTTGCCATGGCGGTCCATCGCGTCGGCGGCCTTGAGGGTCAGCAACCGCGCCATCTCGATCTCGCAGAAGCTGCGCGCGACATCCTGCCGGATGCTGCTCTGGTCGCCGAGCTTCCGGCCGAAGGCGACGCGGCTGTCGACGCGGCACGCCATATGTTCGAGCGCGCGCTGCGCTTGGCCGATCGAGCGCATGCAATGGTGGATGCGGCCCGGCCCCAACCGTCCCTGCGCGATCTCGAACCCGCGGCCCTCGCCCAGGATCAGATTCTCCTTCGGCACGCGGACATTGTCGAAGCGGAGCTCGGATTCGCCGCCGGGCGAGTTGTACGAGCTGAAGACGGTCTGGTGGCGGACGATCGTCACGCCGGGCGTGTCGCGGGGGACGAGGATCTGCGAATGCTGCGCATGGCGCGGCGCGTCGAAATCGGTCTTGCCCATCACGATGAAGATCTCGCAGCGCGGGTGCATCGCATTCGATATCCACCATTTGCGGCCGTTGATGACATAGTCGTCGCCATCAGGGATGATCGACAGCTCGAGATTGGTGGCGTCGGACGATGCCACCTGCGGCTCGGTCATCACATAGGCCGAGCGGATCTCGCCGTTGAGCAGCGGCTTCAGCCATTTCTCCTGCTGTTCGGGCGAACCGAACTTGGCGAGCACCTCCATGTTGCCGGTATCGGGCGCCGAACAGTTGAACACCTGGCTCGACCAGGGAACGCGGCCCATCAATTCGGCGAGCGGCGCATATTCGAGATTGGTGAGGCCCGGGGAGAATTCGCCATATTCGTGCGGCAGGAACAGGTTCCACAGGCCCTGGGCTCGCGCCTTGTCCTTCAGCGCCTCCATCCCCGGCCATTCCTGCCAGCGGTTGTTCTGGTCGTGGACAAAGTCGTAATAGGCCTGCTCGTTCGGATAGATATGTTCGTCCATGAACGCCTCGATCTTCGCGATCAGCCCGGCGACCTTGTCGCTATATTCGAAATCCATCTGTCTGCCTTTCGTTACAGGGAGAGCCCGCCATCGACGATGAGCGTGTGGCCGGTGACATAGGAAGCGAGCGGCGATGCCAGGAAGATCGCGGCGCCCGCCATGTCCTCGGGCGTGCCCATCCGCCGCTGCGGGATCTGCGCGAGCGCGCCTTGCAGCCGCTCGGCGTTCTGTGTGGTCACCTTGGTCAGCTTGGTATCGACCAGCCCGGGGGCGAGACCGTTGACGCGGATGCCATCTGCCGCAAAGGCCTGACCCAGCGTCTTGGTGAGGCTGATCGCCCCCGCCTTGGATGCCGCATAAGCGGGATTGCCGATATTGGCCTTCAGCCCCGAAATCGAGCTGACGATGACGATCGATCCGCTTGCCTGCGACAATTGCGCGCGGAACTTGCGCGAAATGTGCATCAGGCTGTCGAGATTGACCGCCATCACCCGGTCCCAGCCTTCGCGCTCGAACTCGCCACGCCGATAGACCACGGTGCCCTGGCACAGGATCAGCACATCCAGGCTATCGAATGGCAGATCCGCCGCCTCGATCGCATCGGGATTACCGACATCGACACCGGTGTAGCCAAGGCCGGTCAGGTCCGATCCGTCCGCCGGATCGTAATCGCTGGCCGAAGCGCGCGTGCCCCAGACATGCACCTCGCCGCCGCGCGCGCGAAAGGCTTGCGCGATGCCGTTGCCGATGCCGCTCGACCCGCCGACGACCAGCACCTTCCGGCCCGTGAAATCGGTATCGTCTATCATGGCTTTTCCCTTCATCTGATGCGGCGCAGCGCGCGTTCGAACAGGTCGAGCGTGTGGGCGTGCAGGCGATCGCCGGTTTCCTTCGGCGCCTTGCCGGCGCAGGCGCGCGCGTGCGTGCCCTCCAGGATGATCCCGAGCTTGAAACAGGCGAGCACGACGTACCAGTCGAGCGCCGACAGTTCGCGCCCGCTGGCTGCGGCATAATGCGCCACCAGTTCGTCGGGGCTTGCAAATCCCTCCCATGGCGTGATGGCGACATCGGTGGCGCGCGGCACATCGTCCTCGGGCCAGGTCGCGAGCAGCCAGCCAAGGTCGAGCAGCGGATCGCCGATCGTACTCAGTTCCCAGTCGACCACCGCCGCCAGGTCCCCGCTGTCGGGACGCACCATCACATTGGCCAGGTGAAAATCGCCATGGATGATTCCGGGGTGGAAATCCGCAGGTCGATGTGCATCGAGCCAGTGGGCGACCTGATCGACGCCGGGGATTGCGCCGGGGCCGGGCCAGCCGGGCAGGTCGGCATAGCCCGCAAGCTGCGCCTTCCAGCGCCCGACCTGCCGCTCGAGATAATTGTCGGGCTTGCCGAACCCGTCGAGCCCGACCGCCCGATAATCGATCGCGCCGAGCGCCGCGATCGCCTCGACCATCGACAGCCCGATCCGGTGGCGTGCGGCAGCGTCGTTCGCGTGGAAATCCGGCAGGCCCTGGGTCGGGTTGAAGCCGTCGACCGGTTCCATCAGGTAGAAGGCGACACCCAGGACCTGATCGTCGGCGCAGGCGGCGATCAATCGCGGATGGGGCACGGCACTGCCGTCGAGCGCGGCCAGAACGCGCGCCTCGCGCCGCATCGTGTCGTTGGAACTGGCGCGCGGCACCGGCGGGGGCCTTCGCAGTACATAGGCCGCTTCACCCCGGCGAAAACGCATCAGGATGTTCTGCGTCCCGCCCGACAGCAGCCTCGCTTCGGCAATCGGTCCAGTACCGACGCCTTGGGCGTCCATCCAGCCTTCCAGCGCCGCGAGGTTTATCCCCTCGATCATCCGCCACCTCTCTTTTATCCATATGGATAAATGCATTTGACGCGCCGAGCTGTCAATGGCAAATCCAGGCCATGGCCCGTGACCCGTCGACCGCGCAATCGCCAGCGCCGCAGCATCTGAAGGAAGTGGCGCTCAAGCTTTTTGCCGAACGCGGGATCGATGGCGTCACCGTGCGGCAGATTGCCGAGGCGGCAGGGCAGAAGAACCATGCCGCGATCACCTATCATTTCGGGTCGAAAGAGGCGCTGATCCGGCAGCTTGTCGTCGATGGCGCGCAGGCGATCGATGCGCGCCGCAATGCCGCGCTGGACCGTGCCACGGCTGCGGGCGGCCCGCACAGCGTGCTCGAGGTTATGGAGATCCTGGTCGAGACTTCGATCGATCCCGACCCTCCGTCCTGGGGCGAATGCTACAACCGCTTCGTGGTCGGGCTCCAGCTATCGAACCGGGCACTGTTCATGGACGCGCTCGAGGGGCGCTGGAACTCGGGCTATCAGCGCTGTCTGGAAGAGGTTCGACGGTTGATGGCGCATTGCCCAGGCGACCTGCTCAACCAGCGCCTCGTCTTCATGGGCGGGGCGATCGGCGGGATATTGGCGGGGCGTGAAACCGAGCTGTCGGACCGTTCGCGCGAACACCCGATGTGGTCGCATCCCGAAACGCTGCCCCGCGTCGCGCGGGCGCTGGCATCGATTATCGAAGGTTGAGCCAGCCAGCAGCGCGGGCACTTCGCTCCGCCTGCGCATCCATCGCTCCGTCTTTCGCCATCTCCTGCGCGACGGCAAGAATGTCCGCGTCGCTGCCCGCCTGCCGATATTCGCGGTCCGCTTCCGGTGATCCGGCGAAGCGCCGCGTCACTTTCCAGCCCTTGCCGTCGCGACAGGCGATGCCGCCATCGGCGGTGCTGCGCCATGCGCGACAGACCGAACCATCGCTGGCCTGGAAACTGAGCAGAATGCGCGGATCGGCGTTGGTCGGCTGCTCCGCTACCAGCCGGGACTCGAGCACGGTCGCGAGCGCGCTATCCGCATAACCTGCTGGCTGCGAACCCTGCCAGGGCTGCCAGATCGCGAGCACCAGCGATGCCGCCAGGGCGGGGCCTGCTACCGGCAACCAGCGCCGTACCATCGGGGCAAGACTGCGTCTGGCACGTGCCTGCGCGAAGCTCACGACCTCGCCCGAGCCTGTCTCGGCATGTGCGGATTGCGCGATCAGGGTCAGCAGCCGATCGGGTACCGGTTCTCCGGCGATGGGCGCATAGCGGGCCGTCAGCAGGCCCTTGAGCCTGCGATGCCGCTCGAGCTGCGCTGCCAGTTCGGGATCGGCGGCGATCGCGGCTTCCACCCGACGCCTCTCGTCAGCGCCAAGCTCGCCATCGGCAAAGGCGGCGATCAATTCGGGCGTCACGGTCATGCCGCATCCTCCAGCAGGTCCATCAGGGCATCGCGACCACGCACCAGGCGCGAATTGAGCGTGCCGACAGGACAGCCGACAATCTCGGCCGCCTCCTTGTAGGAACAGCCTTCGACCATCACCAGCAGGACCGCTTCACGCTGTTCGTCTGGGAGGCGCAGCATGGCCCGGTCGATCATCGCAAGTTCGACCGTCGCCTCCTGGCCGCCTTCGGCCCCGATGGCGAGGCCTGCCTCGTCGGGCACGAAGGTTTCGCGGCGGCGCCGGGTGGCGCGGATTTCGTCGATGAACAGGTTGCGCATGATCTTGTATATCCAGCTGTCGAGGCGCGTTCCCGGCTGCCACTGGTCGCGACGCGCCAGCGCCCGTTCGATCGCCATCTGGCACAGATCGTCGGCATCCGCCGATGCCCCGGTCAGGCCATAGGCGAACCGCCGCATTCGCGGCAGCAGGTCGACGAGCAGGGTCTCGAACGTTTGTGTCAGGGTCCAGGCCTTTCTGATGGATGAAACGGCTGGCCTCGTGCGTTTCATCCATGGTTAAGCGAAAAAAAATCGGACGGAAAAGAAATGCGCATCCCCGCCATGATCCTGAGCATGCTGACCTGCGGCGCGCTGCTTGCGGCAACACCGCTGTTTGCGCAGTTGCAAACGCCGCTGGGCAATGTCGGGTTGCCTGGCATCGGGCGCGGGGTCGGTGACCTTCTCGACACGGCCGGAAATGGGATCGACGGACTGGGCAGGCTGGCCCAGCGCGAGGCTGACCGATTGCTGCAGTTGCGCGACAGGCGATTGACCCAGCTGCTGCGGCAGAACCGCGATCTGGTCGAAACTGACATGCGCGGCTATCTGGCGCGGCGGGGCGAGATCCTGGTCACCGGTCCGACCGAAGGCGCGACGGATGCCCTCCGGCGCGCGGGCTTTTCGGTGATCGCCGAGGAACAGGTCGAGGGCCTCGACCTCGCGATCGTGCGGCTGCGCGTTCCAGCTGGTCTCAGCCTCGCCAGGGCCGAAGCGCTGGCGCGGAAGGCTGCGCCCGAGGCCGAAATCGCGGTGGACAATCTGCACTGGCAATCGGGTTCGCTCGGCCGACAGAGCTCGGCTCTGCCCAGCTCCGCGCTCCTGGCGGCAACCGCAGGATCGCCGGTCGATACGCCCATCGGCATCATTGATGGTGCACCGGGGCCATCCTTTCGTCCGATAGCCATCAAGGGCTTTGCCAAGGGGGCACCGCTGGCCTCCGATCATGGCAGCGCGATCGTCAGCCTGCTGCGCAATGAAGGCGCAGGCCGGCTATGGGTGGCGGATGTCTATGGCAGCGATCCCGCTGGGGGCAACGCGCTGGCCATCGTCCGGGCACTCGGCTGGCTGGCGAGCAGTGGCTGCAAGCTGGTCACGATCAGCCTGGTCGGCCCGCGCAATGCCGTGCTCGAACGCGCGATCCGGCAGGCGCAGCGACGCGGCATCGTCATCGTTGCAGCGGTGGGCAATGACGGGCCGGCTGCGCCGCCTGCCTATCCCGCATCCTATGACGCTGTCGTGGCGGTGACCGGGGTGGATCGGAACGGACGCGCGCTGATCGAGGCGGGGCGGGCGCTGCATGTCGACTATGCGGCGCCCGGGGCAGAGGTTCACGCGATAAATGCCAGGGGCAGGCCGGTCAGCCTGCGCGGCACATCGTTCGCCACGCCGCTGGTCGCCATCAGACTTGCCGATGCGCTGGCCAGGGGCGGCGACTGGCAGGCGAGGCTTGATCGGGAAGCGCGCGATCTGGGACCCAGGGGTGAAGACAAGCGTTTCGGGCGCGGCTTGTTGTGCGAACAATGCGCCTGCAAGCCGTGAACTTTCCGGCGAAGCCATGAATTAAACCGGCCAGGCGAAGCGTTGTCCTTTCAGACGGGCAGGCAGTGATGCCCGCGTTCAAGCTGAAAGGAACCCATCATGAAGAAGATTCTGATTGCCGCCGCGACGGTCGCGTTGATCCCGGCTGCCGCCCAGGCGCAACTGCTCGGCGGTGGCGGACTTGGCGGCGCATTGGGTGGCACTCTGGGCGGTACATTGGGCGATACGCTCGGGGGAGGGATCGAACGCCCGGTCGGCGGCACGCTCGAGCGGACTACGCGCACCGTACGCGGTTCGGCCGAAGCCAATGGCTCGACCACCGGCACGCAATCGGTCGATGCGCGGCGCGGCACCGTCTCGGCTCAGCGCAGCGCGAACGGCTCGGTCCTCGCCTCGAGCGCCAGCCTGGCCGATATCGTGGTGCCGCCCGCCGACACGATGACCGAGGCGCAAGGCTCCGGCACGGCGAGCGGCCAGGGCAGCGCGCAAGCCCAGCTGATCGGCACGGACGCCCTGACCGACGCGGTTGCCCCCATCGCGCAGGGAACGCGCGCCCGCGCTGGCGAGGCTGTCTCAAGCGTGCGTGGGGTCACAATGCCTGCCGGAGCGACCGCGGCGGGAAGTGGCGCGGGCGCTGCAAGCGGATCGCTGCTGGCCAGTCCGCTGGCCGTTGCGGGCAGCGCGGCGGCGGCTGGTGACGGTGCTGCGATGGTCAGCCGCGGCATGCCGGTCACGCTCGCCGACGGATCATCGCTCGGCAAGGTGAAGGACGTCGTCGCGAACAGCCGGGGCGCGGTCGAGCAGATCGTGGTGAAACAGGGCAATGTCACACGCTCGCTGCCGGCCGGCATGTTCTCGGCCTCTGGCAATGCGCTGGTGCTGGCCGAGACCGGCAGCACAGCCGCTGCGCCAGAAGCGGCGGAGCCTTCGGAATGATCGGCTTGTCTTGAAGCCGAGTCCAGCTGCGGTGTGCTGCTCGCTGCCTGTGCGGGCAGCAAACCGCGGCCTCCTCAAGGCGGACACTCTCCCGGCGTCCGCCTTCCTTTATCTGACCGGCCGCCGCTCGGTGCTCCGCCGAAAGAATGTGCATCATTAACGGATTAAACCGGATGTACCGATCGTTTTACTTTTGACCGCTTGCCATGGCGGCACTCAGCAAAGGGAGAATAGCATGATCAAATTTGTCACGACGTCGATCGCCTTTCTGGGCTTCGCAGCCGCAGCCACGGCAGCGGTCCCGATGATGCACGAGGAACAGGTTGCGCGGACCGAGGAAGCGCGCATCATCACCTTGCCGATCGCGGGGATCGAGAACCGGCTGTGGTTCGATTATCGCATCAACGTCACCGAGGCGCAAAAGGAGCTGGGGAGCGACCTGCGCCGCGCCACCGACATCGAGGACCGCCGCGACGCCTGGGAAGAATATGCCGTCGAGCTGAAGCACGAGCGGGTGCATTACATCGAGGAAATGGCTGAACGCGGCTATCGCATGGGCAACGCGATCATCGTCGATTGATTGTTTGCAGCGGGAAGGGATCGAACACGGTGGCGATCCCTTCCCGCTGCCGCCCTGGGCCGGAATGAGGAACTGATCGACCGCTCCCGAGTTGGCTGGAGACACTTCATTCACTTACGGAATTCAGGCGTGCCCCCTATCTCCCCGCGATCGCTCACCTGCATGATCAGCCAATGACGCATGCCGAACAGGCGCAACTCGACGCCGCCCGCATTGCCGCCGCGATCGACGGAAGCGATGCAAATACCGATCCGTTCATCGCCGCCGTGCGGGCCACGCGCATGCCCATGGTCATCACCGATCCTCGCCAGCCCGACAATCCGATCGTGTTCGTCAATGATGCATTCTGTCGGCTTGCAGGATACGAGCGAGACGAAATCATCGGGCGCAATTGCCGCTTTCTGCAGGGCGCGGACACGGATCGAGACGCGGTCGCGCGACTGCGTCAAGCGCTAGAGGATGTTCGGCCGATCGAGCTGGATCTGCTCAACTATCGCAAGGATGGAGAACCTTTCTGGAACCGGTTGCTGATTGCGCCCGTAAGGGATGCCGCCGGCGAGCTTGCCTATTTCTTCGCCAGCCAGCTCGACGTGACGCTCGAGCGCGAGCGGCTGGCCAATCTTGAAAGCAGCAATGCGGCGTTGGTCTCCGAACTCGCGGGCCGCCTGCGCGAGCAGAAGGCGAGCGACGCCGAACTGCGCTTCACGCTGGAAGCGGGAAGGTTCGGGGCCTGGAGCCTGACATCGCCTGAAATGACACTGGAGACCTCGCCGGCCTGCCGCGTCAATTTCGGATTTCGGGATGATCAACCGCTCAGCTATGATGATCTTCTAGCCGCAGTGCACGCCGATGACCGCGAGCTCGTGCGCCAGAGCCTGGCCTCCAGCATCGAGCGGCGCATGGATTGCGATATCGAGTGCAAGGTTCAGACGCCGCAGGGCGAGATTCGCTGGGTAGCCTTGCGCGGAAGGCCGGCTGTGCATTCCGATGGCCGCCATGCAAAGCTCACCGGCATTTCGCTCGACATCACTGACAGGGTGCGGGCCGAGCGGATGCGCCAAGGGCTGATCGCGCTGTCGGACGCATTTCGCGACCTCGACAATGGCGCCGATATCTCGTTCGCGGCAGCGCAGATCCTGGGCGAGACGCTGGATGTCGATCGGGCTGGCTATGGGACGGTCGATCCGGTGGCCGAAACGATTACCATCGAGAAGGACTGGAACGCGCCAGGCGTCACCAGCCTGGCAGGTACGCTCAATTTTCGCGACTATGGCAGCTATATCGAGGACCTGGTCAGGGGAGAGACGGTCTGGTTCGAGAATGCGGAGACCGATCCGCGCACCATTGCCACCGCCGACGCACTGAAGGCGATCACCGCCCAGGCGGTCGTCAACATGCCGGTGATGGAGCAGGGCGCGATGGTTGCGCTCTTCTATCTGAACCATGGCACGCCGCGCTGCTGGCGCGAAGACGAGATCGATTTCGTACGCGAGGTGGCCGATCGCACGCGCATTGCCGTCGAGCGGCGACGGGCGGAGCTTGCCTTGCGGGTCGCCAATGACCGGCTGACCTTTCTCGACTCCGTCGGACGCGCCGCGACGGAGGCGGGCGACGCGGATGCAGTCATGGCCATCACCACCAGGATGGTGGGCGAGCACATGCGCGTCACAAGCTGTGCCTATGCGGACATGGACGAGGACCAGGACGGGTTCACCATCCGCGGCGACTGGGCGGCACCGGGGCTGGAGAGCATCATTGGGCGCTATAGCCTTGCGCTGTTCGGCAAGCGCGCCGTGCAGGAACTGCGCGCTGGGCGACCTTTGGTCATCCAGGACATCGTTGCCGAGCTTGCGCCTCAGGAAGCGGCGACCTTCCAGCAGATCGGGATCGGCGCGACCATCTGCATGCCGCTGATCCGCGAGGGGCGGCTGGTCGCTTTGATGGCCATCCATGACGGGGCACCGCGGGCGTGGACCGAGGACGAGCTTGCGCTGATCCGCGACGTTGCCGACCGGTCATGGGCCCATATCGAGCGCGCCCGGGCCGAAGCCGAGCTTCGCGATCTCAATGTCACGCTCGAGGCGCGGGTTGAAGAGCGCACCGGGCAGTTGCTGCGGACCGAGGAGGCGTTGCGTCAGGCGCAAAAGATGGAGGCAGTGGGGCAGCTGACCGGAGGGCTTGCGCACGACTTCAACAATCTGCTCGCGGCGATCGGCGGCAGCCTTGAAATGATTCAGGCGCGCATCGCTCAGGGGCGGCTCGATACGCTCGATCGCTACGCTCATGCAGCGCAGGGGGCCGTAAAGCGCGCCGCGGCCCTGACCCATCGATTGCTTGCCTTTTCGCGGCGTCAGACGCTCGACCCCAAGACAGTCGATGTCAACCGGCTGGTATCGGGCATGGAAGAGCTCGTGCGGCGTACCGTCGGCCCGCAGGTGCAGCTTGAAATTGTAGAGGCCAGCAGCTTGTGGACGACCCATATCGATGCGCACCAGCTCGAAAACGCGCTGCTCAATCTGTGTATCAATGCGCGCGATGCGATGCCTGAGGGCGGTCGGCTGACCATCGAGACCGCGAACAAGTGGTTCGACGATCGATCTGCCGCTGAGCAGGACATGAAACCGGGTCAGTATATCTCGCTATGTGTCACCGATACCGGCACGGGAATGACGCGCGAGGTGATCGCCAAGGCGTTCGATCCGTTCTTCACGACCAAGCCTTTGGGGCAGGGGACCGGACTGGGCCTGTCGATGATCTATGGTTTTGTCCGCCAGTCGGGCGGCCAGGTGCGGGTCTATTCGGAGATTGGACAAGGCACCACGATGTGCCTGTACCTGCCTCGCCATCATGCAGATCTGGATGCCGAGTTGATGACCCCCGAACCTGGCCCGGCGCTGTCGGCGAGCCTGGGGGAGACGGTGCTGGTCATCGATGATGAGCCGACGGTGAGGATGCTGGTGGGCGAGGTGCTGGCGGAAGGCGGCTATGCCACGATCGAGGCATCAGACGGACCGTCGGGTCTGCGCATTCTCGAATCCGACACGCGCATCGACCTGCTGATCACCGATGTCGGCTTGCCCGGTGGGCTCAATGGCCGCCAGGTGGCCGACGCGGCGCGCATCCTGCGACCCGAGCTCAAGGTGCTGTTCATCACCGGCTATGCGGAGAATTCCGCGATCCGCCAGGGCCAGCTCGATCACGACATGTCGATCATGACCAAGCCATTCCAGCTTGACGCGCTGGCGATCAAGATTCGCGAGATCTTGAGGGGCAATGGGGATTGATCGACGAGACGCGTATCAGCCCGCGTCGTGGCGCGCCGGGGTGTCGATGACCAGCACGAGCCTGCGTTCCCCGCTGTCCTCGATCGGCGGCGAGCGGTGGAGGCACGGCTGGTGGCCCGCGCCGAACTCATGCCCCTTGAACAGGGCGACGGACCCCGCCGGAATGCGCTGCAGCGGTCCGTCGGGATCGTCTTCGAGCGTATAGTCGGTACCCGGCCCCGCCAGGGTGCAGATGAGCCTGAGATCGGTGTAATCCGCATGCACCTTGCGACAGGCATTGCCGGTAATGCCCTCCAGCCGGACGCGAACCGTCTCGCACTGCATCAGTGATGCGAAGCGGCGGGCAAGGTCCGTGATGGACCGTGCGATACTGTCGGGCAGCGCTGGCAGGTCGGCCAGCAGTGCGTCGGGCTTTCCGGCCGCGCGGTAGCCGAAGGGGGCGATATCCAGCAGCGGCTCGATATCGCCCCGCGGCAGCAGCACCGCATCCTTGTCGATCACGATCCGGGTTTGGGGGTGGTGGATCGCGTCCCAGCGCTGGTGGGCAAGCGCGCGGGACTCGAGAAGGTTCAGGGCTGCCATGGCTCAGGCACTCTCCAGGATGCGGGCATGCTCGCCCCATTCGGGAAATGGATCGGGCAGGGTCTGCCAGCTCTCGGGAGTATAGCCATCGGCGTCGACCAGGCACGCGTCGAGCGCTGCCCGCAGCCGTGCGTCGTCAATGTCGATGCCGATAAACACAAGCTCTTGCCGCCGATCACCCCAGAGTCTGTCCCAGTTGTGCGCGACGAAATCCTCGAACTGATTGTCGTGCGGCCACTGATTTTTGGGGACCGAAGCCCACCACCGACCGAGCCGCGCGGTCATCGTCTGCGATCCGGCCACAGCCAGCTCGCCCACCCAGGCCGGACGCGTCGCCAGCCAGAAAAAGCCCTTTGCGCGGACCACGGCTTCAAGTCCGTCGCCGGTCAGGAAGTCGTAAAAGGCCTGCGGCGCGAACGGCTGGCGCGCGCGATAGACGAAGCTTTCGATGCCATATTCTTCGCTCTCGGGCCGATGGCTGGCATAGCCGTAAAGTTCCTTGGCCCAGAGCGGGTGCTCGGCGGCGCGATCGTCGTCGAACAGCCCGGTGCCCAAAATCTGATCGAGCGCGACCTTCGATCGATCGGCGGTGATGATCCGCGCGTCGGCGTTGAGCGAGGCGCAGAGCTTGGTCACCGTGGCGAGATGTTCCGCGCTGACGTCCGATGCCTTGTTGATGATGATCACGTCGGCAAATTCGATCTGCTCGACCAGCAGGCCGACCAGGCTGCGCGTGTCGTCCTCGCCCAGCGATTCGCCGCGATCGGCGAGGAATTCGTGGCTGGCATAGTCCTTGAGCAGATTGACCGCATCGACCACGGTGACCATCGTGTCGAGCGTGGCGACATCGCCCAGGCATGCGCCCGCCTCGTCGCGGAAGCTGAAGGTCGCCGCGACCGGCAGCGGCTCCGAAATGCCCGTGCTTTCGATGACCAGATAGTCGAAACGCCCGGCTTCAGCCAGCGCGCGCACCTCTTTCAGCAGATCGTCGCGCAGCGTGCAGCAGATGCAGCCATTGGTCATCTCGACCAGCTCTTCGCTGGCGCGCGACAGCGCCGCCTCGCCGCCGCGCACCAGTGCGGCGTCGATATTGACCTCGGACATGTCGTTGACGATCACCGCGACGCGCAGACCTTCGACATTGGCAAGGATATGGTTGAGCAAGGTCGTCTTTCCCGCCCCCAGGAAACCCGACAGCACCGTGACAGGCAGTTTGCGGATCGAAGAGGCGAGGGGCATCGGGGACCTTTCCGGGGTTGTTATGATACGTTATATTATTATAGGGGGAAGCCGAGCTGCACAAGTGGAGAAATGTGCTCATGTCCGAAAGCCGAAGGGTAACGCCCAGCCACGCGCCAAAGGCGGCGGATGTGGCGGAAGGGGCCGCTATCACCGCGTCGCTGCTGTGCCTGGCGCATTGCCTGGTGCTGCCTTTGCTGCTTGCCTCGGCCCCCGCGCTCAGCCAGAGCTTGGAACTGCCCTTCGACCTGCACCTGTGGATCGTGCTGCTGGCCGGCCCTGTCAGCTTGTGGATATTGATCCGGGCAGCGTGGCAGCGACGTCACGGCATTTTGCTGCTGGGGCTCTGCGGCCTCTCGCTGCTCATGGCTGCGCTGGTTTTGCCTGTCACCGAGCGCCAGGAAATCGTGATCAGCAGCATCGGCAGCCTTTCGCTGGCATTTGCGCACATCGCCAACTGGCTGGCGCGGCATCCCAGGTTGCTGGTGCACGGTTAGGGCCGCCGCCAGGCCAGGCGTTGGACGCACAAAGCCTTTGCCAATCGTTGCAGATATGTTGTAACATCCACCCTTCTTCAGCGAAGGGGTGTTCACATGCGGTTTGCGGCAGCAGCATTGGTCGGTCTTGGTGGAATTCTGGCGACAGCATCGCCAGCAGCAGCCTGCGACATGGAGGGATTTGGCGGCTACACCCGGATCAACCCCTTCGCCCAGCACGCGGCCTGGAATGTCCCCGCCGATCAGCAGGCATCGCAGGCCAAGCCGCAACAGCAGGCGCAGAGCTCATCGTCCAGCGATCAGAAGGAGCAGGCGAGCGCCGATGCGTCCCGCTCGGCCTCGTCGCAACAGGGCTTCACCCCCGTGTCGGCGGACGCTGCCGCCGCGCAGTCACAGCGATTCACGGCGACCAAGGATTGACGGCACCGCTGCGATCATGAGCCTCACGATCCGCAATCTCGCCTTCCGTTACGGAGGGCGACAGATACTCGATGATTTCAGCTTCGACATGGCGGCAGGCGAACAGAGCCTGCTGATCGGCGCCTCGGGCAGCGGAAAGTCGACCCTGGTCAATCTTATCTGCGGCTTGCTGAGCCCGGATGCGGGGACGATCTCCATCGCTGGCGAAAGCATGACCGGCATCGGCCCCAGCCAGCGTGACGACCTGCGCCGCCGACGCATCGGACTGGTCTTCCAGACGCTGAAGCTCGTCTCGGCACTCGATCTTAGCTCCAATCTGCGGCTGGCTCAGCGGCTCAGCGGGCACGCGACCGAAACCGAGCGTGTGCCGATGCTGATCGAGCGGCTGGGTCTGGCGCATCGCGCCCATGCCCACCCGCGCGAGCTGAGCCAGGGCGAGGCGCAGCGTGCCGCGATCGCACGCGCGCTGATCGGTCGGCCCGATCTGATCATTGCGGACGAACCGACGTCCGCGCTCGATCATGCCAATATGGAAAAGGTGGCCGCGCTGCTGCGCGAATGCGCAGCCGAGGCCGGAGCCAGTCTGCTGATCGTCACGCATGACGACCGCTTGCGCGATCATGTCGCCTCGGTGCGGCATATCACGGCCTTGGCGGCAGAGCCTGCGGCATGATCCGCCTGGCGCTTGCCTATATGCGCGACAGGCCGCTCGGCGTGGCGCTCAACGCGCTGCTGCTCGGAATTGCGGTCGCGACGCTGGTGCTGCTGCTGCAATTTGCCGAGCAGGCCGGCGAGCGATTCGAGCGCGACGCGCGCGGGATCGATCTGGTCGTCGGAGCCAAGGGCTCGCCGCTGCAGCTGGTGCTTTCCAGCGTTTATCATATCGATGTTCCGACCGGAAACATCCCGCTTGGCGAACTCGAGCGCCTGCGCGCCGATCCTGGTGTCGCCGAAGTCGTCCCTCTCGCGCTGGGCGACAATTTCCAGGGCTTCCGGATCGTCGGCAGCGACGACCGATTGCTGCCACTCTACGGCGCAACCATGGCCCAGGGACGCAGTTTTGCCCGTCCGGCCGAGGCGGTGCTCGGCGCAGAGGTGGCCCGGCGCACCGGCGCGAAGCTGGGGCAGAAGTTCATCGGCAGCCACGGGCTGGAGACAGGCGAGGCAGACGGGCAGGGGCACGACCATGCGCCATTCGAGACCGTCGGGATCCTCGCCCCGAGCGGCACGGTGCTGGACCGGCTGATCCTGACCTCGGTCGAATCGGTGTGGGACGTGCATGGCATCGAGCATGTTGATCATGACGAGGCCGGGCATGATCACGATGAGGAGCATGCCTGGCACGATCACGATCACGATGCCGATTCCGCTCAACATGACGAGCATCATGAAGATGCCGCCATGCCGGGCATGGAGCCGGAGATTACCGCATTGCTGGTGCGCTATCGCAACGCTTCGGCTGCGATGCGGCTGCCCAGCCAGATCAACCGCCAGAGCGCGCTTCAGGCTGCGGCCCCGCCGCCGAGGCGGCACGGCTGCTGGGGCTGTTCGGATCGATCATCGAAGGTGCGCGGCTGTTCGGCTGGCTGCTGGCGCTGTCTGCGGGGCTCAGCCTGTTCGTGGCGCTGTGGAATGCGACGCGTGCGCGAGAGGGCGATCTGGCGCTGCTGCGCGTCATGGGGGCGCGGCCTTCCACCGTGTTCGGCACGATCCTGATCGAGGGCCTGCTGATCGCCGCGATCGGTGCGCTGGGCGGCATTGCCGTGGCGCACGGCCTGATCGCGCTGGCTAGCGCGAGCTTCCTGACGCTCGACGAACTGGGGCTGTCCGCAATGCGCTTCCTGCCCGGCGAGGGCGGCATTCTGGTTGCCGCGCTCGCCATCGGCCTCGTCGCCGCCCTGATCCCCGCGATCCGGATCTTCCGGGTCGACCTTGCCACCACGCTTGCCCGCTACAGCTGAGGAAGACGACATGCGCCTGCCCCTTCTCGCTCTTGCCATATTGAGCCTCATCGCCTTACCGCAGACCGCAGGCCAGGCCGCGATGCAGCAGGGCAAGAAGGCACCGGTAGAGGATGTCTGGAAGCCCGCCGCAACGCCCAAGGGCGGCGTGTCCTGGGCCGTGCTGGAGGCAACCAAGGAACAGACCCGCACCGGCAAGGACGGCTATCTCTATTCCAAGCCCCTGTTCACTCCGGCGGTCAGGGCGCTGGCAGGCAAGAGGATCAAGGTCGCAGGCTGGATGAAGCCGCTTGAAACCGGTGGTCGCCAGAAGCATTTCGTGCTGCTCGCCTATCCTCCAGGTTGTCCCTTCCACTTCCATGCAGTCCCCAACCAGTTCATCGAGGTTTATGCCGATATTCCGTTTCCGACAAACGAGACCAAGATGATCGTGGTCAGCGGCGTGCTGGAGCTGACCGGTCAGGACGAAAGCGGCATCTTCTATCGCATGAAGGCTTCCAGCCCGGCCTGACGTGTCCGCGTGCAACGCGCGGTCTTACGCCCATGCGCTGACATTTCCCGAGGCAGGGAACTCCGATGGCTGCCATGGCTTATCTGGGTGTGAAAACAGCATTGGAGCCCAGATGGCGGACGAACGCGGCGATGACAGGGATGCTGGAACCACCAGCTATTCCGGACCTGCAGGTGGCTGGGGGTCGGTTCGTGGAATGGCCGAAATGGTGGCGCGGGAGAAACCCTCGCCGGGCGCGCTGGCCACGTTGCGGACGCAGAACAAGCCCGGCGGGTTCATGTGCACCAGCTGCGCATGGGGCAAGCCCAAGCACCCGCACGCCTTTGAATTCTGCGAAAACGGTGCAAAGGCGACACTCTGGGAGCTGACCACGCATCGCTGCACGCCCGATTTCTTTGCCAGCCACAGCGTCACCGAATTGCGCGGATGGACCGACCATGCGCTCGAGAGCGTCGGGCGACTGACGCACCCGATGCGCTATGACGCTGCGACCGACCGTTATGTCGCCTGCGAGTGGGACGAGGCCTTTGCCGAGATCGGTGCCCTGCTGAAGGCGATCGATCCGAAAAAGGCGGTGTTCTACGCGTCGGGCCGCGCCAGCCTGGAGACATCCTATCTCTACGCGCTGTTCGCGCGGCTTTATGGCCATAACAATTTGCCCGACAGTTCGAACATGTGCCATGAGACCACATCGGTGACGCTGAAAAAGCTGATCGGCTCTCCGGTGGGCACCTGCACGCTCGACGATTTCGAACATTGCGATGCGCTGTTCTTCTTTGGTCAGAATACCGGGACCAACAGCCAGCGCTTTCTACATCCGTTGCAGAAGGCGGCGCAGCGCGGCTGCAGGATCGTCACGTTCAACCCGATCCGCGAAAAGGGTCTGCTCAGTTTCACCAATCCGCAAAGTCCCGCGCAGATGCTGACGGGCAGCGATACCGAATTGAGCTGCCAGTATCTGCAGGTGCGCGCAGGCGGCGACATCGCGGCTATCATGGGACTGTGCAAATATGTGTTCGAGCAGGACGCACTGCGCGGCGGGACGCTGATCGACCGGGCCTTTGTCGCCGACCATTGCACCGGCTTCGAGGCGTTCCGCGACAAGGCCGATGCGACATACTGGAAGGATATCGAGCGTGAATCGGGGCTCAGCCGCGCCGATCTGGAAAGGGCAGGCGAGGTCTATGTCTCATCAGAACGCGTGATCGGCGTGTACGGCATGGGCCTGACCCAGCACGTCCACGGCTTCGAGAATATCGCGATGCTGCTCAACCTGCTGCTGATGCGGGGAAATATCGGCAGGCCAGGCGCGGGAATATGCCCGGTGCGCGGCCATTCCAACGTTCAGGGGCAACGCACGGTCGGTATATCGGAAAAGCCCGAACTGGTCCCGCTCGACAGGCTGGCAGAGATGTTCGGCTTCGATCCGCCGCGGGACACCGGCATGACCACGGTGGAGGTTTGCGAGGCAGTGCTCGATGGCAGCGCCCGGGCTTTCGTCGGGCTCGGCGGCAATTACCTGCGCGCCGTCCCCGACCAGGCCCGCGTCGAACAGCAATGGGAAGAGCTGCAGCTGACGGTGCAGATCGCAACCAAGCTCAACCGTAGCCATCTGTTCAACGGTCGCGTGTCGTTCCTGCTGCCGTGCCTGGGGCGGAGCGAAGAAGACAGCCAGGCGACCGGGCCGCAGACCGTCACGATCGAGGACAGCTTCAGCCATATTCATGGCTCGCTCGGCCACCGCACGCCCGCCAGTCCGCATCTCAAGTCAGAGCTGGCGATCGTGGCCGGCATGGCCAAGCATAGCCTGGCGCCCAATCCGAACGTTCGATGGGATGACTGGACCGGCGATTACAGCCTGGTGCGCGATCTGATCGCCCAGACCTATCCCGACGAGTTTCATGACATGAACGCCCGCATGTTCGAGCCAGGCGGCTTCTATCGCGGTAACAGTGCACGCGAGCGGGTGTGGAAGACCGATAGCGGCAAGGCGCAGTTCACCGCGCCCGGCATGCTCGCGGCGACCAACATTCCCGATGGTCATGGCCGCTACCGGCTGGTGACCTTGCGATCGAACGACCAGTTCAACACCACCATCTATGGCTATAGTGACCGGCTGCGTGGCATCGAAGGCAAGCGCGATGTCGTGCTGATGTCGCCTGCGGACATCGCCGCCGCCGGTCTGGGACCCGGTCAGCGCATCACGTTGGTGGGCGATGCGGATGATGGCATCGACCGCCGGATTGGCGGGCTGGAAATCATCGCCTTCAACCTGCCGTCAGGCACGATCGCCGGCTATTATCCCGAACTCAATACGCTGATCGCGCTTTCGCACCATGATCAGGCGTCGAAGACGCCAGCCAGCAAGGCGGTCCCGGTACGCATCCTCGCGCAAGACTGAATCCGAGAGTGCAAAACCCGGCTCGGGTCGTTCATTGTGCTTCGGCAGGGACGAGGACGAGCGTGTCCTTCTCCACCCGCCAGGATGCGAGTTGCGACAGAAAGTTCATCCCCAGCACGCTGGTTCCGCCGAACGCGGGGGATATGACGACCTTGAGGTTGCGCGCCTCGATGCCCTCGATCTGCAGCCGCTCGACAGTTCCGGTGTCGGCCCGCAACACCCCGTTGGCGGTCCGCAGCATCACTGGCGCGATGGCCAGCTCTTTGCCGACACCTGCTTGCCGCGCCGTCTCTGCCGACAGCGCCGTGATCGTGGCCCCGCTGTCGATCATCATGCGCTGCTCGGTGCCGTTGATCTCCACGCGCGCCCAGAAATGTCCGTCGGATGCCAGCCTGATCCGTACCTCGTTACCGACGACCTGTTGTGTGCTCAGCCCCAGACGCTCGGTCCAGCGCGACAAGATCGGGTCATAAGGGGCCTGTTGCAGCAGCACGAAGACCATGAACGCCAGGATCGCGACCGAGAACAGGCTGCGGAAGATCCGCCCCAGGAACGGGATATTGAACAGCACGACCAGCGCCAGTGCTGCTCCGACTGCATAAAGTGCGAGCTGCTGCCATTCGGGAATGGTGGAAACGGACATATCCCGGTCCTACCCGCAGCGCTGCCATTCGATCCCTGTTGGCGCGTGTCCCCAGCGCCCTCGCTCACACAATCAGCTTATGCGGGTCGTTCGCGATCAGCATCGTGTCGTGGCGCGCCAGCACGCCGAGCGCGAGTCCGGCTTCGCGCGCGCGGTCGATCGCCAGGCTGGTCGGCGCGCTGATCGTGATCAGCAAGGGAAAGCCCGCCCTCACGCATTTCTCGACCAGTTCCTGGCTGCACCGGGCCGATAGCACGACAAAGCCTGTCGCTGGTGACACGCCTGTCCGGGCGAGCGTTCCAACCAGCTTGTCGAGCGCGTTGTGCCGTCCGACATCCTCGCGCACCGCCAGTATCTCGCCGGTGGGCGAACAAAAGGCTGCGGCATGGGTGGCCCCGGTTTCCTTGCCGAGCAGCTGGCGATCGCTGAGCGCGTTCAGCGCATGGGCTATAGCTTTGCGCGCAACCTCGATCCGAGCGACGACCTTTGGCAGCGGTGCAAGGGCAGCTGCGATGCTGTCGATACCGCAGATGCCGCACCCGCTTTCCGAAACGCGGCTGCGCGCACGCTCCAGGATACGCGGCAGCGAACCCGGCGGCAGATTGAGCCTCGCGACCCATCCTCCCTCCACGGGCACGATCTGCGGCGCGGCCAGTTCGTCGGCTTGCGCGAGGCCTTCGCTGAGCGTGAAGCCCATGACGAAGTCTGCAAGATCGGTCGGCGTGCCCATCATCACCGCATAGCCGATACCGTTATATTCGATCGCGATTGGCGCTTCGACCGGTACGCTGCGGTCGACGCGGTCTGCGGGCGTGTCATCGTAACCGACCCGATCGAGCGAGATGCTGCGCAGGGCTGGCGATGCAATGGATGTCGTCATGCCTCTGTCCTTCGGGTCCCGGCATCGTAACGCAAGGAATTTCGTCGGGCCGATTGCAGTACTGTTCAACCCGAGATGCGATCCTAAACGGGGCTTGATGCAGGCGACCCAGCGCTTCGGCCGCTTGAGCCCATCATTCTAACCCATGTGCGTGAACCAATTGGCTGGATGGCGCGTAGTGGGCCGGGGGACGTTCAGCCAGGCGCCCTGGAAACCAGGATTTTCGATGTCTTTGCGCCTTCGCTCGTTCTGCTGCGTTGTTCTGCCCGCCTTATGTGCCAGCCCTGCCGCCCAGGCCATGCAGCCGGCGGATCAGAGTATCCCAGCGCAACCGGCTCCCAGTCCCGCTGAGCCTGCGATCATCGACGACGAGGAGTTCGATGCCACCATCCCTGCAATCGATCCGGATGCCCCGCTGGGCACGGTCGAGGATTGGGATGCCGAACAGACTGAGCTTGAAGCGCAGGCGCGGCCCGCGCGCGATCCATCGCTGTCCACCGATCCGATGCTGCCGCGCCTGTCCGACGAACCCGAGATCGATGCCCCGCTGGGCCCGATCGAGAGCTTCGACGTCGAGCCCTTCGACGAAAGCCGGTATACCGAGGCGGACGACAGCGTGTCGAAGACGGTACGCTACAGCTATCGTATCGAAGGGCTGGATTCGCTCGGGGCAGCGGCTGCGGGTTCCGATCCCAGCCCCGATGGCGCTGGGGCGATCCGGTCCAGGTTCGAGGAACTTTCGGCGCTCGACGACGGGGATGGCAAGGCGAGCAACGGGGCGATGGTCTCTGCGCGGATGCTGGAGGACCAGCAGCTTCTGGCCGACCTGCTGATCGGCGAATGCTTTCACGACGCAACGGTCAACGGCGCGATCGAATTTCCCGAGGCCGGAACCGGGCCGCTGGTGGTCGTGCTCACCGCTTCGCCGGGGCCCTGTTACCGCTTTGGCTCGATCACCTTCGACGCTCCGCCAGTCGAGCCGGAGGACCTTATCGCGCGCAATTTTGTGCCCAAGCCGGGCCAGCCGATCGATGCCGAGCGGGTGCTTGCGGCCGAGGCGAACATTGCCGTGGCGCTGCCCCAGGCTGGCTACCCGTTCGCGCAGGTCGGCCAGCGCGACGTGCTTCTCGATCCCGAAACCGAGACCGGCGATTACACGCTTCCCGTGACGCCGGGGCCGCGCAGCAGCTTCGGCGACATCGTGACGCGCGGGTCGACCGTGTTCGATGCGGATCATATCAGCAAGCTGGCACGGTTCGATAAGGGCGACCTGTATGACAGCCGCCTGGTCGATGATCTGCGCAAGGCGCTGGTCGCGACCGGGCTCTACTCGACCGTGGCGGTGCAACCGCAGCCGACCGGCGTCGAGGCGCCCGGCGGCACGCAATATGCCGATCTCGCCGTCGATCAGGAGGCAGGTCCGGCGCGTACGCTGGCGGCCAATGCCGGTTACGGCACCGGCCAGGGCATCCGCGCGCAGGGCAGCTGGACGCATCGTAACCTGTTTCCGCCCGAAGGCGCGCTGATCGTCAGCGCCACCGGGGGCACGCAGGAACAAGGCGCATCGGTCACCTTTCGCCGTTCCAATGCGGGCCGACGCGACCGCGCGGTCGAATTGAGCCTGTCCGCGCTGCGCAGCGACTTTGCCGCCTATGAGGCCTTTACCGGGCGTCTGGCCGGCCGTGTATCCTATTACAGCACGCCGATCTGGCAGAAGCCGGTGACCTACAGCTATGGCTTCGAACTGCTCGGCACCAACGAGCAGGATTTCAATTTCACCACCGGCCAGCGCGACCGCCGAACCTATTATGTCGCGGCATTGCCCGGGCAGATCACCTGGGACCGCTCGAACGACCTGCTCGACCCGACCAGCGGCTTCCGCCTGTCGGCCCAGATATCGCCTGAAGCATCGCTGGGCAGCGGCACGCAATTTTATGGCCGCGGGCTGTTCGAGGCGACCGGCTATTATCCGGTCGGCGACAATATCGTCATCGCCGGGCGCGCACGCGTCGGTTCGATCTATGGCGCGGATCGCGCGGACATAGCCCCGTCGCGGCGCTTCTATGCTGGCGGAGGCGGTTCGGTGCGCGGCTTCGGCTATCAGGAGCTGGGGCCCAAGGACCCCGACAACCGCCCCATCGGCGGACGCAGCCTGGTCGAGGCCGCGGCGGAAGTCCGCTATCGCTTCGGCAATTACGGGATCGTCGGTTTCATCGATGCGGGCCAAGTCTCGACCCGCTCGACGCCCGGCTTTGACGACCTGCGCTATGGCGTCGGCATTGGCGGGCGCTTCTATACCAATTTCGGCCCGATGCGGCTCGATGTCGCCACGCCGCTGGGCCGCCGCCCGGGGGAATCGCGCGTTGCGATCTATATCTCGATCGGGCAGGCCTTCTGATGGCCGGAACCGAAGACAGCGTCGCCATCCCCGCCGAGGAGCAGGCTGTGACGCGCCCGGCGCGCGCATCCTGGCCGCGCCGGATCGCCATCGGCCTTGCGGTGCTGATCGGCACGATCGTGGCGCTGCTCGCCATCGCCTATGTCTGGCTGGACAGCAGCAGCGGCAAGCGCTTCGTCGCCAGGCAAATCGAAGGCATGGAGTTCGAGAACGGGATGAGCATCGGCATCGGCGCGATCGAAGGGTCGCTCTATGGCGAAATGCGCATTCGCGAGCTGACCCTGCGCGATCCCAAGGGCGTGTTCGCATCCTCGCCTTTGGTCGCGGTCGACTGGCGGCCGTTTGCCTTTATCGGCAGCCATGTCGATATCCGCTCGCTGATCGTGCCGCAGATGCGTCTGCGGCGACTGCCTGCGTTCAAGGAAACCCCGCCGACCAACGAGCCGCTGCTGCCCGATCTCGACATTGATATCGCCAATCTGCAGCTTCGCCGGATCGATATCGACGCGCCGGTAACGGGCCGGCGACACCGCGCATCGCTGAACGGCAAGGTGCATATCGCCGACCGCACCGCCGTGGTCAGCGCGCGCGCGGCCACCACCGGCGGCGTGGGATTTGCGGGCGGCGAAAGCGCGGCGATCGATCTGCGCGCGGTGCCTGAAACCAACACGCTCGACCTGACCTTCCGCCTCGATGCGCCGGCTGAGGGCCTGATTGCGGGTCTGACCGGCATCTCCCAGCCGATGCGGGTCGATCTCAGCGGCAAGGGCGACTGGAAGGCCTGGAACGGCGCGCTCAGGGGCTCGCTGGGCGACCAGTCGCTCGGTGATATCGCGCTGACCGCCCGCAACGGCACCTTCGCTGCGCGCGGCACAATGCGCCCGGCCTTGCTGCTCAGGAGCCAGCCCGGAACGCTGCTGGCACCCGAGACCGCGATCGACATCACGACCACTGCCGACGAGCGCCGGTTCGATCTTGCCGCACGGATCGGAAACGAGAATTTCGCGCTGGACGCCAAGGGCCTGATTGATCTCGGTGAAAGCCGGATGCGCGATCTGGCGATAGGCTTCCGCCTGTTGCGCCCGGGCACCATTGCAGAGAACCTGAATGGTGCGGGTATCGTGGCCAATCTCACGCTCGACGGCGCATTTGCTTCGCCGACCATCGCTTATGAGGTCAACGCATCAAGGCTAGGCTTCAACGACATGGCGATCCTCGGATTGCGCGCCAGCGGTGCAGCGCGGCTTGACCGCGATGCCTGGATCATCCCTGTCAGCGCGCGTGCGAGCCGGATCGCAGGGCTGAACGCTGCGGCGGGCGGACTGCTCGAGAATGTCCGGCTCGACGGCGATCTCGCCTATTCGAACGCCCGGCTGATGTCGGACAATATGCGCATCCGCTCGAGCCGGATCGACGCGATCGCGGTGCTCCTCGCCGATCTGAATACCGGGCTGTACACCGGTGCGTTGAACGGCCGCGTCGACGGCTATCGGGTCGAGAGCGTCGGCGTTTTCAATGTCGCGACCGATATCGACCTCGAGACGACGGGCAATGGCGGCTTCCGTCTCGCGGGCACCGTCCGCGCGCGGTCGAGCCAGATTTTCAACGATGGCCTGCGTGAGTTTCTCGGCGGCAACGCGCTGATCAACGCCAATGTCAGCTATGGCAGCGACGGCATCGGCCGCGTGACGCGTCTGACCGTGGCAGCGCCCGCCTTCCGCCTGTCGCAGGGCAGCGGGTCCTACAGCGCCGACGGCCAGATCCGCTTTAATGCCAGCGGCAGCTCCAACCAATATGGGCCGCTCACCGTCGCGGTGACCGGCACGGTGACGCGTCCGGTCGCGACCGTCAGGGCGGCACGGCCCGGCCTCGGCGTCGGCATGTCGAATGTCGTCGCGACCCTGCGCGGCAATGGCGAGAGCTATGCGGTCGAGGGATCGGGCGACACCGATTACGGTCCGTTCACTGCCGATGTCGACATCTTCACCAGCCGAGGCCCGCTCGAGATCGCGGTCAATCCTGGGACCCGCTTTGCCGATATCGGGATCACCGGGCGTGTGCGCCAGACCGCCGCCGGACCCTTTGCAGGCGACCTGGCTGCCGATGGCGCGGGCGTTGCGGGCAATGTCAGCCTGTCTGCCGCTGGTGCCTATCAGCGCGCGGTGCTGGCGCTCAATGCCCGTGACGCACGGCTGCCGGGGCCGGCAGGGCTGACTATCGGCCGCGCGATCATCGCGGCCGACATGGTTCTGGCCGAGACGCCGCAGGTCGTTGCCGATGTCCAGATAGCCGGTGCGCGGATGAACCAGCTGCAAATCGTCGCCGCACGCGCCAAGCTGGACTATCGCGATGGCCGGGGAAGCGCGCGGGTCATGGCCGAAGGGCGCAACGGCTTTCCGTTCCGCGTCGCTGCCAACGCCGCATTGCAGCCCGAATTGTGGCGGATCGCGCTTGATGGGCGCGCCAATGGCATCGATTTCAAGACGCGCAGCCCCGCCCGGATCATCCCGCAGAACGCGCAATATCGGCTGATGCCGACCACGATCGACCTTTCGCGCGGCACCATCCAGCTCGCCGGCAGCTATGGCGCGGGCATGAATGTCGAGGCGCGGCTGAGCGATGTCGATCTTGCGCTGATCAACCCGATCATGCCAGGGCTCGGTCTGGGCGGCACAGCATCGGGCAGCCTCGATTTCGCGCAGGCGAGCGCGACGAGCTTCCCCTCGGCGGACGCACGCCTGCGGATCGAGGACTTTACCCGCACCAGCCTGGCATCGGTTTCACAGCCGGTGGACATGAGCGTCGTCGGGCGCTTGCAGCCCGATGGCGGCTCGGCCAATGCGATTATCCGCAGACGTGGCGCGATCATCGGGCGGATGCAGGTCAGCCTGAACCCGCTTCCGCCCGGCGCTGGCAGCTGGACGACGCGGCTGCTCGCTGCGCCGTTGAGCGGAGGCCTGCGTTACAACGGCCCTGCCGATACGCTCTTCTCGCTCGCGGCCTTGCCCGACCAGAGCCTGACCGGGGCGATCGGGGTTGCCGCCGATTTCACCGGACGGGTTCAGCAGCCGCAGCTGCGCGGTATCGTGCGGGCGAACAGCCTGACCTATGAGAACGAGCAATATGGCACGCGGCTCACCAACATGCGGCTACGCGGCAGCTTTACCGGCGACCGGCTGCAGGTCGAGGAACTCACCGCGCGCGCCGGCGAAGGCACGATCCGCGGCGAGGGCTTTGTCTCGCTAAGCTCGGCCCAGGGCTTCCCTGTCCAGCTGGCGCTCGACCTCGACAAGGCGCGCCTCGCGCAGGGCAATGATCTTGCGGCGACCGCCACCGGCCAGCTCCGCATCGTCAACAGCGCTGCGCAGGGCGCGGTCATCTCGGGCACGATCAGCCTGCCCGAAACGCGCTATCGCATCGTCCGCCAGGGCTCGGCGCGGGTCGCCAAGCTCACCGGTGTACGGCGCAAGCCGGCGCTCGGTCGCGCGCGGATCACGGGCGATCCCGAACCGATCTCAGGCGTGCCCAGCAACTGGAAGCTCGATGTGAAGGTGGTCGCCGACAACCAGATCTATGTCTCGGGCATGGGCCTCGATTCCGAATGGGCGGCGGATATCCGGATCACCGGCACCACGGGCAATCCGCGTATCACCGGCGGGATCGATCTGGTGCGCGGCACGCTCGGTTTTGCCGGTCGTTCGTTCGACCTGGAAGAGGGGCGGCTGCGCTTCAATGGTGGCAGCGCGACCAATCCCGAGCTCAACCTGCGCGCGAGCGGCGAGGCGGGCGACGTGACGGTGAACATCGTCGTGTCAGGTACCGGGGAGAACCCGGACATCGCCTTCTCCTCGACCCCCTCGCTGCCGCAGGACGAGGTGATGGCGCGCATCCTGTTCGGCAATTCGATCGGCGAGCTCACCCCTATCCAGGCCGTGCAGCTGGCGGCGTCGCTGAACAGCCTGCGTGGCGGCAGCGGTGGGCTCAATCCGCTGGGCGTGCTGCAGTCGGCGTCGGGCATCGACCGGTTGCGCATTCTGGGTGCGGATGAGGAGACGGGCCGCGGCACCTCGCTTGCCGTCGGCCAGTATATCTCGAACGACGTCTATGTCGAAATCATCACCGACACGCGCGGCTTTACCGCGACGCAGATAGAGATCAGCCTGAGCAAGGCCTTGTCGGTGCTCAGCCAGGTTGGCAGTTTCGGCGGCTCGAACGTCAATGTGCAGTATCGGAAGGACTATTGATGCGCGTCCGCCTCACCCTTGCAGCAGTGGCAAGCCTGGCGCTGGTCTCGGCCTGTCAGCGCGAGCCGAGTTTCGACGAGAAATTCGAGCAGCAATCGCGCGACTTGAGCGCAAAGGCACGCAAGATCGAGGCAGAGACCAAGGCGCAGCTCGCTGCGGCGCGCGAGGCTGAACAGGCCGCTGCCGAATTGGACCGGTCGCAGTCTGTCGCAGCACCTGCCGAATTGACCGCTGACTGACGATGGCATCCACCCCGGTCGACAGTGCGAGAGCAGCGGAACAGTCAGGCGATGGCGTGACGGAGATGGCGCAGCAGGTACCTGGTGCACTGTCGGATTCCCCGTTGCAGATGCCGCGCAGCGCCTGGTTCGCCATCCTCAAGCGCGTCTATCTGATGAACGGCGTGCACAATCTTTCGCTGCTCGCTGCAGGCGTTGCGTTCTTCGCCTTTCTCGCTTTCGTCCCGCTGATCGCGGTGGTGGTGCTGCTTTATGGCCTGATCGCAGATCCCTCGACCGTCGCCGCGAGCCTCGACCTGCTGGTCGATGTCGTACCACCCGAAGTGCTCGTCATCCTGCGCGAACAGTTGATCCAGATCGTGACCACCAGCGCGACCCGGCAGGGGCTGGGGCTGGTGCTGGCGCTGCTCCTGTCGACCTATGGCGCGATGCGCGCAGCGACCGCGATCATGGGGGCGCTCAACATCATCTACGAGGAGCACGAAACCAGGGGGTTCCTGCGCACTACAGGCGTCGCCGTGCTCATCACCCTGGGCATGGCGGCCGTCGCCGTGATCGGGCTGATCGCCATTTCGCTGTTCGGCTATATTCGCAACTTTCTGGCTCCGTTTCTGGGGGGCGGAGCATTGTTGCTGATCCAGGTGCTGACCTGGGCGGTTGCCGCGTTGCTGGTCAGCGCCACCTTCGCCATCTTCTTTCGCTATGCGCCCGACCGGCGCGCCGCCAAATGGCGCTGGCTGTCGCTGGGGTCGGTGGCATCGACGGTGCTTTGGCTGGCCATCACGCTGGGCTTCGGATTCTATGCCGCCAATCTCAGCGATTACAACGCTACCTATGGCTCGCTCGCCGCGATCGTCATTTTCCTGATGTGGCTGTTCCTGTCTGCCTATGCGGTGCTGATCGGCGCGGAAATCAATGCCGAGACCGAGCGGCAGACCTTTCGCGACTCCACGGTAGGCCCCGACAGGCCGATGGGGCAGCGCGGCGCGGTGCTGGCGGATACCGCCGCGCTGGACGAGGCCGAGCGTGCGATTCTGGAAAAACAGCAGCGCCGAAACGCGACTTGAACGGCCGATCCTTTATTGCAGGGCGCTGGGTAAATTCGGCTTGACAGTCGTCAAGCGCAATCCCTAGCCTCTGAGCTGTCGGGACGGATGCCCATAGGCCGGCATGACCGGAAAGGCCGCGTGCAGCCGTATCCTGACCCAGGCTGTACACATGCCACTTGCTCACGGAGCCGTTCGAACACGCTATCGGCACGGAAACATTCAGAAAGGCGCGAGAGTTGATTCCAGGTTTGATGCAGCCAAGGCCGCTGATGGTCGCTTCGATCGCCGAGCATGCCGAACGCGCGCACGGGGCGCGTCCGATCATCTCGAGGCTGCCCGACGAACCTTTGTGGCGCTATGATTACGCCGCCATGGTGCGCCGCGCCCGGCAGATGGCCCGGGCGCTTCAGGCGATGGGAATAGCCTCGGGCGATCGCGTTTCTTCGCTCGCCTGGAACACGCATCGTCACATGGAGCTGTTCTTCGCGGTGCCGGGCATCGGGGCGGTGCTGCATACCGCCAATCCCAGGCTGCATGTCGACCAGCTGGTCTATACCATCAACCATGCCGCAAGCCGCGTCCTGTTCTATGACAGCAGCTTTGAGAGTCTGGTTGCGAATATCCGCGACCGTCTGCCCCGAGTGGAGCATTTCGTCGCGCTTTCCTCGAACGCGTCGGGGCTGCATTATGAGGCAGTGATCGCCAGCGCTTCCGACGATCTGGCCTGGCCGCAGTTCGACGAAAATGCCGGGGCCATCCTCTGCTATACTTCGGGCACCACTGGCGATCCCAAGGGCGTGCTTTACAGCCATCGCGCGATCGTGCTCCACGCCATGGCCGCAGGTCTGCCCTCAGCCTTCGGGCTCAGTGCATTCGATGTCGTGATGCCCTGTTCGTCGCTCTATCACGCCACCGCCTGGGGATTGCCGTTCGTGGCGGCGATGGCGGGGGCGAGCTTCGTGCTGCCTGCCGAGAAGATGGACCCGGCCTCGCTGCACGAGCTGATCGCGGGCGAACATGTCACCTTTACTGGCGGTGTGCCCACGATCTGGACCGCCTATCTCGACTGGCTCGATCGGACGCAGCAAAGCCCCACCAGCCTGAAGCGCGTGGTCATCGGTGGCTCTGCAGTTCCCGTGTCGATGGCCCAGGCCTTTCGCCACAAGCATCAGGTCGATGTGCTGCAAATCTGGGGCATGACCGAAACCTGCCCGCTCGGCGTGGTGGCGACACCGACACCGCAGCTTGCCGAACGGGGCGAGGATGCGATGTGGGAGACCATCTGGACGCGCCAGGGCCGGTTGCAGTTCGGTATCGACCTGAAGATCGTCGATGACTGCGGGAATGCTGTACCGCCCGACGGTGAAACGTCGGGCGCGCTGCTGGTGCGCGGGCCGTGGGTGGTCGAGCGCTATTTCGGGACGGACCTGTCGGCGGTCGATGCCGACGGCTGGTTCGACACCGGCGATGTCGCCACGCTCGACCAGGATGGATTCATGCGGATCACCGACCGCGCCAAGGATGTCATCAAGTCCGGCGGCGAATGGATCAGCTCGATCGATCTGGAAAATGCCGCTGCCGGGGCGCCGGGTGTCAAGGTCGCTGCAGTCGTGGGACTGGCCCATCCCAAATGGGACGAGCGGCCGCTCCTCGTTATCGAGCCGCACGATGGGGCGGAGATAGACCGCAAGGCAGTGATGGATCGGCTGCAGCAGAGCGTCGCGCGCTGGTGGTTGCCCGACGCGATCGAGATTGCGGAGGTCCCGCTGACGGCCACCGGCAAGATCGACAAGAAGCAGTTGCGCGCGCGGTACGCAGGATATTTTCTCTGACGACAGCAAGGCCTGCGCGTGCAGCGATCGGGCTTGGCCGGTAACGCATCTGCCGGGATATAACCCCCAGCATTCGATTTTGTTTGACGATCGGCAATCTACGTTTTACCGATTGGCAATCAAGCGCGGAGCCGCGCCGAATGGGGGGAGAGATGGGTGTTTGACAGTCACTATGTCGATCCGGAGGTTCGCCCGATCCTGGACATGCTGGCGGCACAGTTCGGCGACTATTCGGAGCTGAACCTCGAGGACATCCGTGCGCTTTACAACCGCAACGGGCCGCTGATGGCAGCGCCCGTCCCCGAAGGCTGTGTCGACGAGCGCCGAGTGATCCCCGGACCCGGCGGCGACATCGAGTGCCGGATTTTCCGTCCGTGGGATTCGAAAGGCAATCTGCCCATCATCGTCCATTATTTGGGCGGGACGTTCGTAGCGACCTCGCTCGATCATCTGGGGCCGCCACCAACCGCGATGGCGATGCAGGTGGGGTGTCTGGTGGTCGTGCCATTGCACCGCGTGCCGCCCGAGCACCCGTTCCCGGCTGCCTATGACGATGCTTTGGCCGTCTATCGCTGGCTGACCCAGCATGCTGGCCAATGGGGCGGTGATCCGCAGCGGATCATCCTGCACGGCGAAAGCTCGGGCGCGACCCTGGCAGCTTCGGTTTGTCTAGAGGCGCGCGAGGCTGGGGTGCGCCAGCCGCTGATGCAGGTGCTCGCCGAGCCGCTGCTCGACCATGAGGCGGAGACCCCGTCGATCAACGAATTTCGTTACATGCTGGCCAAGCGCGACATCCGCTTCGGCTCGCGCATGTATTTCGGCGACGATCGTCCGCCGCGCCGCGCCTCGCCGCTAAGGGCTGAAACGCTTGCGGGCGTTGCCCCCGCCTATGTCATCACCGCCGGGCTCGACCCGCTGCGCGACGAGGGCATTGCCTATGTCGCGCGCCTGCGGAGTGAAGGCGTGCCGGTCACGCACCGCCACCATGCCGGGCAGATCCACGGCTTCTTCTCGATGTTTCCCCAGATCCTCCAGGCGCGCATCGCCTTTGAGGAAGTCTGCGCCGTCATGCGCTTCGCCTTTGCGGGCGGGCTGAACGGTGCGCACGCGAAAGGATCCTGACCCATGCACATTACCAGCATGTACCATATCAACATCAACTGCCGCGATTTCGACGTGTCGCTTGCCTTCTACCAGAAGCTCGGCTTCGTGGTGGAGATGCCCTTTCCCGAAGCGGGCAATCCGATGGTGAGCGAAGGGCTGGCGGTGGGCGACCATTGGGTCAAGGGCGCGCTGCTCCGCCTGGGATCGGATCATGGCGCGACCCGGCTCGATCTGCTCGAATGGATCCGCCCGCGCAACCAGGAGCCATCTCCGCTGACGCTGACCGACCCGGGCATGGTCCGGATCGCGCTGTCCACCACCGATTTCGAAGCCGATGTCGCGGCGCTGCGCGAGATGGGGGTGAGCTTTCTGTCCGACCCGGTCTATCGGACGCTGCCCGATGGGACCAGGGCGCCATTCTTCGTGTGCTTCCGTGATCCCGATGGCAATGTGCTGGAGCTTGTCCAGCGGCCGCTGCCGGCCTGATCCGCGATGAGCGAGGGTACCGATCCCGTCCGATATGGCGCGCCTGCAAACGGGGTGGTCCGCATCACGCTCAATCGCCCGGAGCGCAAGAATGCGCAGGACGTGGCGATGCTCTATGCGCTTGATGATGCGTTCCGCCGCGCCGCGCAGGACCGGGACGTGCGGGTCATCATCGTCGACGCGGCGGGCGACACCTTCTCGTCCGGGCATGATCTGAAGGGGGATTCGGGCAAGCGGCCCGAGGATTTCCCGCTGGTCGGGCTCTGGGCCGATTTCGGCGCCCCCGGCCAGGAAGGCATGATGGCGCGCGAATGGGAAATCTATCTCGGCTTTTGCGAACGCTGGCGCGCACTTCCCAAGCCGACGATCGCGCAGGTGCAGGGCAAGTGCATCGCTGGCGGCCTGATGCTCGCCTGGGTGTGCGACCTGATCGTCGCGGGCGAGAGCACGAAGTTTCAGGACCCGGTGCTCGCCTTTGGCATGTGCGGATCGGAATTCTTCATGCACCCATTCGAACTGGGCATTCGCCGCGCCAAGGACTGGCTGTTCACCTCCGACTGGCTGGGCGCCGAGGAGGCGCGCGCGATCGGCATGGTGGCGCGGGTGTTCGCCGATGATGACCTTGCCGAACAGACCGGGCTGCTCGCCGAACGCATCGCGCTCAAATCGAGCTTCGCGCTTAAGATGGCCAAGGAGGCTCTCAACCAGAGCCAGGATGCCTGCGGCCGCCGCACGGCGATGCTGCAATCCTTTTCGATCCATCAGCTGTGCCACAGCCATTGGCGCAACATCTACGGGATTCCCGTTGACCCCAGCGGCCTTCCCGATGGGTTGCGTGAGGGAATTCACGATTATTTCGCCGCGCTCGACCGCACGCGTTGATCCGGGATTGCGTGCGTGACCGGGGCATTGCAGGGGCTTCGCGTTGTCGAATTCGCCGGGATCGGCCCAGCGCCCTTCTGCGCGATGATGCTGGCGGACCATGGCGCGGAGGTGATCCGCATCAGCCGTCCCGGTCAGACCGCCATGGCGGGGTCGGACGAGCGCGATTTCCTGCTCCGCTCGCGCCGCAGCATCGCCATCGATCTCAAGTCGCCCGATGGCCTGGACGTTGCAAAAGCGCTGTGCCGCCGGAGCGATGCGCTGATCGAAGGCTTCCGCCCCGGCGTGATGGAGCGGATTGGCCTGGGACCGGACGCGCTGATGCGCGACAACCCGCGTCTGGTCTATGGCCGCATGACCGGATGGGGCCAGGACGGGCCTTTGGCCTCCAGGGCGGGACACGACATCAATTATGTCGCGCTGTCGGGCGCACTGCATGCGATCGGTCGGCGCGGCGCGCGCCCGGTCCCCCCGCTCAATCTGATCGGCGATTTCGGCGGGGGTGGCCTGATGCTCGCCTTCGGCCTGCTGGCCGCGCTGCATGCGGCAGCGCGAACGGGCAGGGGGCAGATCGTCGATTGCGCGATGGTAGACGGCAGCGCCACACTGATGACGATGATCTATTCGCTCTTCGCGCAGGGCCAGTGGTCGAACCGCCGCGAGTCCAACCTGATCGATGGCGGTGCGCCCTTTTACGACACCTATGAAACGCGCGATGGCAAGTATCTCGCGGTGGGGGCGGTCGAACCGCAATTCTATGCGCAACTGCTCGAGCGCACGGGGCTTGCAGACGATCCGCTCTTTGCCCGGCAGCACCACCGATCGGACTGGCCGGCGCAGAAGCAGCGTCTGGCCGAAGTGCTGATCGGCCGCACGCGCGACGAATGGTGCGCGCTGTTCGATGGCAGCGATGCCTGTGTCACGCCCGTACTGTCGCTGGAAGAGGCGGCACACCATCCACACAACCGAGCACGGGGCGTGTTTGGAGGGGTGGAGGGGCTGCAACCGGCGCCGTCGCCGCGCATCGGTGCGACGCCCGCGCGCCTGCCCGAGCCCATGATGGCGGATGAAGCCTCGACCGAAGCGATCCTCACCGAACTTGGCTATGAGAAGGGCGCGATAGTCGCGATGCGGGCCGCCGGATCGGTGTGCTGACGTTCTAGCGGGGGCGCAGCCCGTCGCCGATGAGCTGGATGAAGGAATCGGCGACTTCGGTGGCCGACACCGCGCCGTCGGGCTTGAACCATTTGGGCATCCACGACAGCGAGCCGAGGATCCAGAATTCGGCGAATTTCGGATCGATCGGGTTGATGCTGCCGTCTTCCACACCTTCGCGGATGAACCCGCGCATCCGTTGTTCCAGCGCCTTGGCGCGGCCGCTGATCGCCTGGCGGTGCTCTTCGTTCAGCGCACCCAGATTGTCGAGAATGGCATAGGGTTCGGCATCGGGGTTAAGGTGAAAACGAACGAAGCTGGCGATCTTGTCGAACCCGGTGCCGCCCTGGGCATCGCTATGGTCATAGGCCTGTTCGGCCAGATCGAGCGCGCGGGTATAGCATTTGAACAGCAGGTCTTCCTTGCTCTTGGTGTAATAATAGAGCGCCTGCTTGGTGATGCCGAGGACATTGGCGATCTCGGCGAGCGACAGCCCTTCATAGCCCGATTTGTTGAGCATCACCGAGGCCAGCCGGACAAGGGTCTGCAGCTTCAGATCGCGCTGCCGCGCCCGCGATTGCGCACGCTCCTGATCTGCCGCTTCCCAACCCTTGATATATGCGTCCACGCTGCAAAATCCCCAGTTCACCGGTGTCTATTCGGCTTGGTGACATGTTCGCGGCAGGCGAGCAATGAAAATTACCGGCCAGCAAGGGGCTTGGTGACCCGCATTGATGATGATTTCCCCGCGATCGAGAGCGTTTGACGACAGGTAAAAATATTCATAGGATCGTCAATCTACCTAATGGGCGGGAGGGAGTATGGATTTCTCGGAGCTGGATGGCGAACTCGAACAGATGCGGGCAACGGTCCGCCGGTTCCTGGCGCGCCATGCTCCTTCGGCCGCAATGGAAGAGTGGCGCAAGGCAGGGGTCATACCGCGCAGCTTCTGGAGCGCGGCTGCCGACGCCGGCCTGCTCGGCCTGTCGGTCGATCCGGACCATGGCGGGCTGGGTGCCGATTTTCGCTACGAGGCGCTGCTGGCCTATGAAATCTATCTCCACGGTCTCGATGCCTTTGCGCTGCCGCTGCACAACGCGATGGTCGCGCCCTATCTGATCGATTACGCGACAGCCGAACAGAAGCGGCGCTGGCTGCCCGGGCTGGTTTCAGGCGACCTGTTGACCGCGATCGCGATGACCGAGCCGGGCGCGGGATCGGACCTGCAAGGCATCACGACCACCGCGATCCGGCAAGGCGACCATTACATTCTCAATGGCCAGAAGACCTTCATCAGCAGCGGGCAGACCGCCAATCTGATCGTCGTGGTCTGCAAGACGGATCCGGGCGCAAGGGCAGGGGGCATCTCGCTGCTGGTGGTGGAAACAGACCGGGTCGAGGGCTTCCGGCGCGGTCGCAATCTGGACAAGCTGGGGCTCGAAGCGGCCGATACATCCGAGCTGTTCTTCGATAACGTCGCCGTGCCAGCCGCCAATCTGCTGGGTGGGCGCGAGGGGCAGGGCTTCTACCAGCTGATGGAAAAGTTGCCGCAGGAGCGCCTGCTGATCGCGATCCAGGGCCTGGGTACCATCGACCGCGCGCTTGCGGAAACCATCGCCTATACCCGGGACCGCACCGCGTTCGGCAAGCCGATCGGAGAGTTCCAGAACACCCAGTTCAAGCTCGCCGAATGCAAGACCGAGGCAACCGTAGCCAAGGCCTTTGTCGAGCATTGCATCGTGCGGCATCTGCAGGGGCGGCTCGATGCCGCGACCGCGTCCATGGCGAAATACTGGGTGAGCGAGGCACAATGCCGCATCGTCGACGAATGCCTGCAGCTGCATGGCGGCTATGGCTATATGCTCGAATACCCGATCGCCCGGATGTACCGCGACAGCCGCATCCAGAAAATCTACGGCGGCACCAACGAGATCATGAAGCTGATGATCGCCCGCTCGCTCTAGCGGGTGAAGGCGCACTGTGCGGAGCACAGGCTGTCTCCAGTCTGATGCACCAAATAATTTGCTTGCCCATCGTCAAGCAGTATTGACCAATGGGGCGAAAACCCGTTAGACCTTCGCGAAACGCAGCGTCGCAGCAAGCGGCGCATGCACTGTGAGGGGAGAGGGCTATGCGGATTTCCGGGGCAGCATATTGGCTGGCGGGGGCGTGCCTGGTCGCGATGGCGACATCGGTTCAGGCGCAAGAGCAGGCACCGGGCGATGCCCAGGAAACCGATGATGGCGGGCTCAAGGAAATCGTGGTGACGGCCAATCGCCGGGCCGAGGATTCGCAGAAAGTCTCACTCGCCGTCACCAAGATCGATGCCGAGGATCTGGCGCGCAGCGGCATTGCGACGGTGGCCGATTTGCAATTCTATGCGCCGGGGCTGGTGTTCAGCCAGAACGGTGCTGCCTTCACCACCTTGCGCGGGGTTGGAACATCACAGCCCGGATCGGCGGTGGAATCGGGCGTCGCGACCAATATCGACTCTGTCTATATCGGCCGCGCCTCGGCGGTGCAGGCCTATTACGACCTTGAGAGCGTCGAGGTTCTGCGCGGTCCGCAGGGCACGCTCTACGGACGCAATGCCACCGGCGGCGCCATCAACATCAACTCGGCCAAGCCCACGCAGGACCTATCGGTCGGCGCTATCATGGGCTACGGGAATTACGACCGCATCAAGCTCGAGGCCTTTGCCAGCGGTGGGCTGGGGGGAGGCTTTTCCGCTCGCGTCGCCGGGATCGTCGACAAGCACGATCCCTATCGCCGCAACATCGTGACGAACGGGCCGCGGATTCCGGGCGAGGAGCTGAACGGCATCCGCGGGACGCTGCAATATCAGCCCAATGGGTCCGATCTGGTGCTTCGCCTGATCGCCGATTACCAGACCTTTACCTCGGCAGGGCAGCTGCCGCAGAATTTTCTGGGGGCAAGGTCGGTCTCGCCCAGTGCGCCTCCCGGCACCATCTTCACCACCGATCCCGACCGGGTGGCGCAAGGCGTGCCCAATCGCTCCGACCGCGAATCCTGGGGACTCACCTATAGCATGGAAATTCCCATCGGCGAGCTGACGCTGCGCACGATCACCGCCTATCGCGAGAATAGCTGGCGCGCGCTCAACTCGCTCAGCGCTTCGAGCGATCCGCGCTCGTTCACGCGGACGAACGAGACTGCGAACCAGTTCAGCCAGGAAATCCAGCTGCTCAGCGACGACCAGGGGCGGCTGAAATGGGTGGTCGGGGCCTATTATTATCGCGAGCACGCCATCGGCAATTACGATCTGAGGACGATCACGGCCGAAAGCTTCCAGCTGTTCCCCGGTTTTTCGACCGGCCCGATCCAGTTCCGCCAGACGCTGACCCAGGACATCCGCAGCCGTTCCTATGCGGTGTTCGGACAGGCGACCTATTCGTTGACCGATCGGTTCCGGGTCGTCGCCGGTGCACGCTACACGCGTGATGAAAAGGAAGGGCAGGGTCTGGACGACAGCTCGCTGTTCGATCTCGGCGGCATATTGGGCGTGATCCCGATCGGCGGCATTGCCACGGTCGACAATAGCTGGGACGCCTTCACCCCCAAGCTGGCGCTCGAATATGACCTGGCCGATAGGACGATGATCTATGCATCGGTCACGCGCGGCTTCAAGCCCGGCAACTCCAACCTGACCTTCGGCCAGAGACCCGTGCGGCCCGAGTTCATCTGGGCCTATGAGGCGGGGCTGAAAGCGCGGGCTTTCGACAATCGCGCCCAGTTCAACCTGGTCGGCTTCTATTATGACTATACCGATCTGCAGGCCTTCGGCGTGATCTCGACCGGCAATGGCGGATTGTCTGCCGGGTTCCAGAATGCGGCTGCGGCGACGGTCAAGGGTTTCGAGGCCGAGCTGCTGGCACAACCCGTGCCCGCGCTCGAGCTGAGCGCATCCTATGCCTATCTCGACGCGACCTATGACCGGTTCACCAATAACGACAGCTTCCAGAACGCGCTCGCGCCGCCGACGATCGTGCTCGATGGCAACACGCTGCCGCGCTCGCCTCGGCACACGGTCAACCTCGCTGCGCAATATGCGGCTGAGGTCGGAAGCGTCAGCGTAACGCCCAGGGTGGAGTTCGTGCACCGCAGCAAGATGTTCTTCAGCGAGTTCGAACGCGATCTTACGGCGCAGCGCGCCTTCTCGCTGTGGAATGCGCGCCTCACGATCGCGCCGGACCAAGGCGCGTGGAGCCTGGCGCTCTATGGCCGAAATCTGGGGGACAAGGCCTATTTCGAAACGGTCAACGAAGGCCCCAACGGCATCGCCTCGGCCTTCTACGCCGCGCCGCGCACGTACGGGATCGAGTTCAGCGTGCGCTACTGAGATCTGGTGCGCTTGCCGGGCTCAGCCCGGGACACTGGGAACCGGTCGCCTGAGATCGGGCTCGCTGTGGAAGAAGGTGATCTGGACGGTACAGAGCACCTCCACAGCCGAGCCCGGCGCGGCGGCGAATGCCGCGAGGTCGCGCTGGGCGGAGTCGGACAGTTTCAGCCCCAGCCCAGCCAGTCGCTCGCCAAATGGCTGAACCCGGTCCGGCGGCAGGAAGCTGCGGATCGCGACCGAAATGTTCGAGAAGAGATGCACGTCATCGATCCAGCCGCCGAGTTCGCCGAGGGCAGTGGCGATCGCGTGGATCACGCTCTGACGCTCGGCATGGCTGACCGCATTGATGCTCACACGCTGGGTCATTTAACGCCTTTTTGCGAACCTTGCGGCACCATCATTCCGGCCAGCCCAGGCGGGCGTCAAGTCATGCCGGGAATCATGCTGCTGCGGACAGTCCTTTTCGGCGCGCGCTGATACCCATGATCTCGCGCGCCTGGTCGGCCGTGGCGACGTTGCGGTTGAGCATGCCGACGATGTTCACCGCGCGGTCGACCAGTTCGGCATTGGTCGCGAACCGGCCGCGCGACAGATACATATTGTCTTCCAGACCGACCCGGACGTGGCCGCCCATCGTCACCGCAGTGGCGACAATGTCGAACTCCTTGGGACCGACGCCGAAGGCACTCCACACCGCGCCTTCGGGCAGCATTGAGGCCATCAGCGCCATGGCCTGCGGCGTCGCAGGCGCGCCATAGGCGATGCCGAGGCACAGCTGGAACAGGAACGGCGCGCGCAGATGGCCCTCTTCGATCAGGCGATTGGCGAGCACGACGTGCCCGATATCGAACACTTCGATCTCGGGCTGGGTCCCCGCTGCGATCATCCGATCGGCCATCACGCGAAGGTCGCGCGCCATGTTGATGAAGGCGAACTCGCCGAAATTCATCGTGGCGACATCGATCGTGCAGATTTCGGGCTGCAACGCCTCGATATGCGCCACGCGTGCGGCAGGCGAAGCGAGATTGCCGCGGTCGGTGTTGCGATTGGGATCGTCCGGGCGCGGTTCGAACACAGCGCCTTCGCCCGCCGTCAGGTTGAGGATGATGTCGCAGTCCGCGCTGCGCACCCGGTCGATGATCTCCCGGTACAGTGCGGTATCCATCGACGGCCAGCCGGTTTCGGGATCGCGCGCGTGAACATGCGCGACCGCTGCGCCCGCCTTCGATGCCGCGATGCAATCGCGCGCAATCTGCGCCGGGGTGATCGGATAATCAGGGTGCTTGTGGAAATCCTGGTGCGAGCCAGTGATGGCGCAGGTGACGACGACGGCTTGGCTCATGACCGGCAATGATCCTCTCTGTTTCCCATCGCGAAGGATGTTTGACGAGTGGTAAAATAAATATGCCAAGAGTCAATTGAGTTTCGTCGCTGCTGGATAGCGCCATGCCTGTCGCGCTGATGAAGCGGTTCGGCCCCGGCCCAGCTTGCATAGAGGCCGGGGCCGAGGCCGAACCACGTGGTCAGAAGCCGATCCTGAGCGACACGCGAACGTTGAGCGCGAGATTGCCATATTGCTCTTCGGCGCCGACTTCCCCGGCCATCGCAAAGCCCTGCTGCCCGCCGACCAGCCGCAGCCAGCCGATCCAGCCATCGCTGCGTGCGTCGGACAGCAGCGTGAAGGCCGCACCGTCCTTGAAGCGGGCGGTGGTCTCGCCGAGCGAACCGCCGATGATCTGGCGGCGACCGCCTTCGATCTCTGCACGGATCCAGACATCGTCAGGGCGCAGGCTGCCGAACTCGTATCCCGCCACCAGCGTGCCGTTGACTGCCAGCTCGTCGCTGCTCCGCTTGTCCACGATCAGGTTGAAGGCATTACCGCCGCCGGTCTCCGCATAGCCATTCTCGTCCAGCTTGTAATAGTCGATCACCGCCGTCGGACGCAGGATCAGGCGCTTACCGATACGTGCTTCATAGCCGAGCCCAGCCGAAGCGCTGTAGAGATCGCCCGACCAGTCGCCCTTGGCGCTTCGCTCGACCAGCTTGCCATTCAGCATCTGCGCGAAGCGGCGCGTTCCGCCGAAATCGATTTTCGCCGCCGATCCGCGCACGAATGCGCGCACCGGACCCCATTGCCCGCGCCAGTGTGCCGCGAGCTCATACTGGTTCGCGCGGATTTCGCCGCCGGTCTGTTTGTTGTCGTTTCGCCCGTTCAGATAGGCGATCGACAAGCCGATGGCGCCGAAATCGCCCGCCTTGAGTTCCGCCCCGCCGGTCGCACCCCAGCCGGAGGTGTCGAACGATGCGGTCTGGCCGCGGTCCTTGTCGCTGCCCCAGACGGTCTGTTGCAGCCAGAAGCCCCAATTGCCTTGGTCGCTATAGGCGGCAGCCGGATCGGTCAGGAAGCGCGCGGTGGCGCGCGAGCCCTGCGTGACCGTAGCGAAGGTGCCGCCAGCATGATCGGGCAGCATCTGCTGCATCACCGCCCGCGCCTGTTCTGCGGTGGTGGTGGCGAGCAGGCTCGCGGCGACATCGGCGTCGCTGTCCACCGCCTTGAACACCGCATCATAGGCGCGCGCCTGCGACCGCGTGAAGGCAAGCTCGCTGGCCGCCTTGGGCTTGATCGCGATGCTCACGGTGCCTGCCGTGTCGTTGCCGGTCACCGTCGAGGTGAACAGATAGGGCAACACGACATCGGCGCTCGTCAGGTTAGCGCTGCCGGTCAGCTGGCCTGCAGTCAGGATCTGGTACGTGCCCGCCGACTTGCCGATGCTGGTAAGGGTGACCGCTAGCTTCGATCCTGCAGCAATGGTCGCGCTGCCCGCCACCACGATGCGTGTTGCGGTGCCGGTCTTGCCATCGATGGACACGCCCAGCGTGCCCTTGTCGCTCACCGCCAGCGACGCGAGCGATACGGTGGTAGGCGCGGTCAGCTGCAGCGTGCCGCCTGCGATCGTGACCGCTGCCTGGCCGGCATTGGCCAGCGTACCGCGGAACAGCGAGGTGCCGCCGAGCGATAGCGTATCGGCGCCTCCGCCCAGATCGAGCGCGCCGACCAGGCTCGCCTTGCCCGCAAGCTGGACAGTGTCCGCGCCGCTGCCGAACGTCGCATTGCCTACCAGCGCGGCGTCGCCGCTGGCGAGCAGCCGGTTGGCGCCATTGCCGAAGCGCATCGCGCCGGTGACGGTGCCTGCGGAAATATCGACCAGATCATTGCCCGCGCCGAGGCGAATGTCGCCGGTGATCGACGGCTTGGCACCCGCGCTCGCCGCAGTTTGCCGGATGGTCGCGCCGCTGGCCTTGGCCGAAAGGTCGATCGCCACCGCCTTGCCCTCGCCGGGCTTGGCGGCGGTCGCGGCAATCGTGCCGCTATTGTCGAGTGTCGCCAGCGTGCCCGACAGGTCGATGATCGCCCCTGCCGCGCCGTCGGTGGCGGCTGTGGCGGCGATGCGGCCGCTATTGGTCAGCCGCGTCATCGATCCGGTGCTCTCGATCACCAGCGCACGCACCTGGGTGGTCGCGGCAGAGCCGCCGGTCGCCTCGATCGTGCCGCTGTTCTGCAGCGCAGGAACGCTCGCCAGTGCGCCGATGTGCAGCGCGGTGGCATTGCCGCCATTCGATTTCGCCGCGATTGTGCCGTTGTTGAGGATGCCGCCAGCGATCATGGTCTTCTGGCCCAGTCCGCCGATCGCCATACCGGTCGCGGCGACGTCCTTGTAAACGCCATTGCCCTCGATCCGTCCGTTATTGACGAAGCCATGGCCCGCTGCGGCAGTGCCCGCGACCGCACCGATAGCGACCTCCTGCGTTGCCGATCCGATGCGGACGGCGGGCGCGGCGCCATAGGAGATCACGCTCGCGCTGCCTTCCTTGGCATCCTCGACGCCGTCCTTGTCCTCGTCCTTGTCGTCGGGCTTGAGGTCCTTGGGCGGAATGTCGAACAGGATGCCGCCTCCGACCGATCCCGCGATGCGCAGCGCCGGGCCACCCTGGAGCAGATCGTCGGCATCGAGCTTGCTGGTATCGGCAGGTGCCGTGGTGCTGCGATAGCCGGTGGCGGTCACCGCCCCCTGGATGGTGAGCGCGCCGCCGATCGGACCGGCAAGATCGATCGCGATCGCATTGGCTCCCGTCGCCGATACGCTGCCCGTCAGCGCGACATTGCCCGAGACCGCCCCGGCGCGGATGCCGGTGCTGCTGTCGCCCACCACCGTGATTGCGCCGCTGTGCGTCAGCGATCCGGTGAGTGGTCCTTCTAGGCTGATACCCGCGCTCGCATTGCCACCGATGGTGATGCTTCCGGTGTTGACCACCGATCCGGTGAGCGCGCCGAGCGTGCGGATGCCGAAGCGGTTCTGCCCTTGCGCCAACGGCCCGTCGAGATCGCCGTCCTTGTCGCTGTCGGTGGCCTTGTAGGTCTCGTCGATCGTGATCGTGCCGCTGTTGGTGATATTGGCAGCCACCCCCGCATTGGCGACGATTCCCGCCGCATTACTGGCATCGGTCAGCTGGATCGTGCCTTCGTTGATCACGGCATGGTTGGAATTGATCGTCACCGCGACGCCCGATGTCGGCTTGATCGAACCGGCAGAAGTGATCTTGATGCTGTCCGCGCCACCATTTTTGGCGCTGCCGGTGGCGATGGGGGTAGTGCGCGCGGTGGTGACTGTGGTCTCGGCAAGGGCACCTTGCAGCGGGAGGAGCAGGGTAACGGGAGTCAAACAGGTGCAGGCCAGCAAGAGGCGCATGATCGTCCTTTCAGCTTTTCGGAAGCGGGGAGTGTGTTCTCTCCCTCAGACGATGCCGGGACGCGAAACCCGCAATGCAAATGTCATTCAGTAGCAATTATTTGTGGCAATCCGGATTTCAGAACGAGAAATCGGCGCCAATGGCGATCGTGCGCGGCCGCAAGGGCGTGATCTGATCGCCCTGCGCAAGCGTGAACGGCGAGCCCATGGCGAAGCGGTTGCCGCGGCTGTCGAGCAGGTTCGACGCGCGGATCCAGATCGACCGGCCCTGGCGCGATAGCTCCACCGACAGGCTGGTATCGAGCACATCGCCCTGGCGGACGCCGAGGATCGGGCCGACGCCCAGCCGCGACCTGCCGACATAGCGCAGCGACCCAGCCAGTGTCAGGGTCTCGCCCGCCTGGGTCTCGGTCTTCCAGTTCGCGCCGAGCCGTCCCGACAGGCGCGCGACATTGGGCAGGTCGTCGCCATCGACGATCACGGCGCCCTCCGGCACGGCCGTGCTGACCGGGTTGCCGCGCTGGGCGGACACAAGGAAGATGCGCGCCGAAGGCTGGGTCAGGCGGCTGTCGGCCCAAACGCCCGATGCCTCGATGGTGAAACCAGGCAGTGGCTGCCACGCCATATTGGCGTCGAGCGTGATGATGCGTCCATCGCCGATGTTCTCGGTCGTGGGCAATCCGTCGCTGTCGATCAGATCCGCCTGGATGTTGCGCCAGCGGGTGTGTGCGAATGTCGCATCGGCGCTGAAATTGCCGCTGTTGAGCGCCAGTCCGGCCTCGATGGCAGCGACATTGTCGGGCAGGAAGCGCCGGATCATGTCGTCGCGAACGCTGATCCCGCCGGGGCGGAAGCCCTCCTGATAGCGGACATGGCCCGACAGCGCATCGGAAAAGCGATAGCGCAGCCCTGCGCTCGGAAGGAACGCGGTCTGGCTGCGGCTGCGCGCGAGGCGGAAGGCATCGAGCGTCAGCGGTTGTTCGAGCGCCTCGCCCGACAGCCGTGCATGGGTTAGACGTCCGCCCGCCATCAGCACCAGCCTCCCGGTCAGGGGCAGGGCGAGATCGGCAAAGCCGGTCGCCTCCTCGACCCGGTTCTCGATCCCCGAAATGGCGGACACGCGCGCGAGTTCGCCCCGCGCGCGGCGGATGCGATATCGATTGCCGAGCAGCTGGCCTCCGACCAGCCAGGTCAGCCCTCCATCGGTCATCCCCGACAACCGGGTCTCGTTTGAAATCAGCCGGGTTTGCCCACGCTGGCGGAACAGGCTGGGGGCCTGGCCCGGCTCGCTTGCATCGAACGTCTCGTCGAGGTCGAGGCTGGTGATGGTGGTGGTGGTGAGCAACTCGAACGTATCCCAGGCCTTGGCGATCGAGGCCTGGCCCAGCCGGAAGCGGTTGCGAAAGGGCTGGGCAAAGGGGCTTGCGCGGTTCAGACGGTCGCCCAGCCGGTCGGCATATTGGCTGTCGCGCCCGTCGATGTTCTGCGCGGCACCGACCAGATCGATCGTCCACCCGTCGCCCGGCTCCAGCCTGGCGATGATCCGCCCGCCGGTGGTGTGCACGCGGTTGATGTCGTTCTTCTGCCGCAGTCGGTCGTCGATATAACCGCCGTCACGCCCGGTATAGACCACGGCGCGCACACCAAGCTTGCCCTCGATCACCGGCGCGTTGAGCATCGCGCTCGCATCGAACGAGGGTTCGCCATGCCAGGTCGCGGCGACCGAGGCGGACTGCGCCGCCTGCCAGTTCGCGCTGTCGGGCATGTTGGGCAGCAGCCGGATGACCCCGCCCAGCGTGCCCGCGCCGTAGAGCGTGCCCTGCGGGCCTTGGCGGATCTCGATGAGATTGAGGTCGATCAATCGGAGATCGGGATCGGGCGCGTTGTAGTTGAGCCGCGCGGTGCCGAGATACTGGCCGACCACCGCCTGGGTGGGGCCGTTGAAACTGGTATCGGCAATCGCGCGCAGGAACAGCCGGTTGCGCCCCGGCCCGAGCTGCGTTGATCCGAGTCCCGGCACACGCTCGGCCAGCGCATCCGACCCGCGATTGTGCGCGTCGATCGCGAACTGGCCGTCCAGCGCGATCAGGCCTTGCTCGCGCGCGGCGCTGATTTCGGCAGCGGTTCGCACGCCCGTGACCACGATCTCTGCGACGGGCGGCGACAGGTCGGCAGGCGCGGCGACGGCCAGGCGCAGCGGCGTTCCGCTCGCGCGTGCCGCGGGTGCCGCGCGCACGATCCGCCAGTCGCGCGCCGACAGTCGCACCGCACGCGCGTTGCTGTCGTCGAGCAGCCGCCGTAGCGCTTCCTCGGCGGACATCACCCCGCGCAGCCTCCGCACCCGTTGCGCGCCGAGCTGACGATCGGTGAGGCCGATGCTGATCCCTGCCTGACGCCCCAGCGCGACAATCGCGCTGTCGAGCCGTCCGGCAGAGATATCGATCTGCGTCCGGGCTTCGGCATGCGCCTCGACCGGTGCCGCCAGCACGCACAATGCGGGCAGCAGATACCGGGCCTTGAGCGGGCCGTCACGGCTGTGCATCGATGCTCACCAATTCCCAACCCTGTCCGCGCCGCACCGCACGTGCGCCCAATACCGGGGCGATCTGCGGCAGGGCATCGGGCGTGCGCCCCGCCACCTGCAGGATGCCGCTGAACCGCGCTCCGGCAAGGTCGGGCGAAACCGTCACGCTTGCGCCCAATGTGCGTTCGAGCGCCTGCGCCACCTCGTGCAGCGGCGCATCGGCAAAGGCGATCTGGCCCGATCGCCAGCCGCCTATCTCGCGGGCCGCGATATCGGACACGGTGATGCGCCCGCTCGCGCCATCGATCTGGGCACGCCGCCCGGGGTTCAGGCGGACATTTTCGCCGTCCGGGTTGACGATCACCGCACCTTCCGACACCGCGACGTCCAGCCCGGCGCCACTGCGCACCACGTTGAAGGCGGTGCCTGCGTCGACCAGACGCACATCGCCCGCCTCAACGACGAACGGATCGGATTCATCGTGCCGGACGATGAACATCGCCTCGCCGCGTTCGAGCCTGGCGAAACGCGGCTCGTTCCGGTCGAGCGTGAGGCGGGTGCCGCCGTTGACGAGGATGCGGCTGCCATCCTCGAGCGCGATCGTCTTGGTCTGGCCGTTCGGGGTAATGACGCTGTAGGGCTGCGGCCGCATCTGCCAGAGCGGGATCAGCATGATCGCGACGATCGCGGCCGCCAGCGCCAGATAACCGCGCCGCCAGCTCCGCGCGCTGGCTGGCGGCAGGGGCTGCTCGTCGTTCGCCGGTTGCGGCAGGGCAGGGACAGCCGCGACCAGATCGGCCATCCAGCTCCCGGCGGCCATCGCCGCGTCATAGGCCTGGTTGTGGCGCGCATCGGCCTCGAGCCAAGCGGTCAGCGCATCCCAGCCGGCAAAATCGGCCTCCTGCGAGGCCAATGCCCATTCGAGCGCTTCCTGGCGGATATGTTCGTTCGTGTCTGTCATGCTGACCATCCTGAGACATGGACGTCGCCGCCGGGCTCATTCCGCATCGTGCATCTCCTTTAGGCGGATCAGCGCGCGATAGGCCTTTTGCAGATCCTTCTCGACCGTGCTGAGGCTGAGCCCGAGATGCTCGGCAATCGCGCGCTGGCCCAGGCCCTCGATGCGGAACAGGCGGAAGATGTCGAGCACCCGCTCGCCCTCGGCGCGCAGCACCGCCTCGGCCTCGGCCAGCGCCTGTCGCGCCGCGAGCGCGCGGTCGGGCAGCGGCGCGTCCGAGGCTTCGGCATCGCTGCTGTTGATCTCGATCCATTCGCCATCGCGTCTGCGCGCGCGCTGCGCCGAGCGATAGCGATCGTGCATCACATTGTTGAGCGCGCGGAACAGATAATTGCGTGGCTCGGCGATCGGGCTGGTCTGCGCTGCCGCCAGCCGCAGCCAGGTATCCTGGAAGATGTCCTCGGCGGCATCGCCCGCGCCGCGCGCCCGCAAAAAGCGCAGAAAGCCCTCCCGCTCTGCCAGCAGCAAAGCTTGAAGACCCTGCGAGGGCGGCGATGTTCCGGATTCAGGCAAGGCTAGGCTGACATTTGGGGTGGCGCACATGCTGGCAGACGTCACGCCCGATACCAAACCGTAAGCGAGATGCCATTTTTATTCGGCGAACGGAAAATCGATGCGGGATCGCGCGGTGGGTGACGTCTTCCCCCTGCAAGCGGCCATAACCCCCGGCTGGCTTGACGCGGTCCAAATGCCCCCTGGACCTGGTGCACCTTGAGGGAAGCGTTGTGCTAGCCGTTCCCTCAAGGTGCATTTCCCTGCTGGGGCGGGAGGTTGGAGTGCCCTGTTGTCGCGCGTGCTGATCCTGATCGCTGCTGCACTCCAGGCCGTGATGCCTGGACAGGCAGGCGCGGACCTTGTCCCCAGCGCAGACCTGATTTTCGTGCCGCCCGTGCCGGAGGATCAGCCGGTCAGCCTTCCCGCGACAGCCGAATGCCTCGCGCTCGCGCAGGTGCGCGCGACCCGGATCATCGCCGGCACGGGTATCGTCTACCAGATCTCCAGCCGCCGCCAGTTCATCAACCGCGTTCGCGGCAACGCCGATATGCTGCAGGAAGGTCAGATCATGCATGTCCGCACAAGCGGTTCGATGCTGTGCGCAGGGGATATCGTCTATCTGCTCGATGGGCTGACGGGGGCAAGCGTGCGCTTTGTCGGGCTGGGCAAGTTCGAGCGCTATGACGGTCGGCTCGGCCAGCGTCATTAGTTGCACGGAAGGGCAAGTGTTCGTGCGGCTCAGAACTGCCAGGTCATTTCGGCTCCGGCCATCCAGATGGTGCCGGAGCTTCCGGTCTGTTCGATGAAAGGGCCAGCGGTGAACGCTCCCGCCGAAGCGGCGAGAGTCAGCCCGCGCGGAAGATCGACGGAAAGGCCGATTTCGGCCAGGTTACCGATATGCCGGGCGCGTGCCGTCCCGGGCTCACGCAGTTCGCGGCCAGACAGATCGTAAATCCCTTCGAAGCGCGATGCGCGCCAGAACGCGGCAAGGTTGATCTCGACTGCAACGCCGCTGCCGGGATCGAGGACGATACCGGGATTGACGTTGACGATGTTGCGCGGGCCGAGCGGGGTGAGTTCGCCGAAATAGCGGCCCTTGGGAAACATCGCGTTGAACGATCCCAGACGGCGGTCGGTCGGCGAGCGGTCGCCGCTGGCGATATTGGCGCGCAGCCGCAGCAGCGGCGAAAGTGGGACTAGCGGAAAGCGGACCGAGGTTTCGGTGGCCTGCGACCAGGCGCGGATGGCCTGGCCGGCGAAGTGGCCGCGCTGGATCATCGTCTCCCAGTTCCAGGCCAGCCTTCCACGCTGGCCGAACAGCCTGAGCCCGAAGGTATCGCGCTCCTCCCGCCCGCTGATATCGCCGAAGCGCGCGGTGCGGTCCGTGTAGCCGATCCAGTAGAGGTCGAAATGCACGTCCGGTGCGGGCTCCATGGTCAGATAGGCGCTGCGCAACCGGCGGCGGCGGACCGAGCCGTCGTCGAAATCGCCCGGCCCGATCTCGGTCGCCCAGACATGAAGGAGGTCGAGCCGCGCGGCTCCGCGCGCGAGGTTCACCTGCAGGCCGTCAAAAGGCTGGGGAACGTTGGGGCCGTAACGCTTGCCGACCAGGCGCTCCGATCCAAGCGCGATCAGCGCGCGACCGCCCCGCACGCCGAAGTTCGTCCGGTCGTCCAGCGGCAGGGTGAGATCGGCATAGGCCTGCACCAGATCGATGCCGGTGCGATCGACCGGCCCCGCGCCTCCCGCGACACCTCGGGCATAGGCGAGGATCGGCTGCACGACGACACCCACCGGTCCCGCCTCGGCCTTGACCATCGGGATGACGCGCAACCAGAGATAGCCGTCATCGGGCGCCTTGCCCCATTCCGGATCGGCATAGGCCTCATGGCGCAGCCTCGCTTCGCCGGTGATGCTGGTCGAAACCGCTTGCGGCCCATCTTGCGCGAGAGCAGGAAAGGGGGTGGCTGCCGCCATCCAGGCCACCAGCGCCGTCGCGGCCCGCCGCAGCAAGCGGCTGGGGCTCATCCCCGGTCGAGCTCGGCCATCTGTGGGTGGCGGGCGAAGACCAGCGTGCTGCCCAGGACGATACCGCCTGCAAGCATCAGGGAGGGGCCAAGCCCCCAGTTGAGCACCACCAGTGCCCCCAGCACGGCTCCGGCAAAGATCATGGCGACCGCCGCCAGCCGTGTCCGCTGGTTCGCGCCGTCGCCCGCGGCCAGCCGCGAATCCGATGCGAGGCCGGTTATCGTCAGCGTCAGCACCGTGGTCGACAGATCGGGCACCTTCAACTGCCGCACCACCGCGTTGCGGAACCCCATCGCTCCGGCGGTCAGTGCGATCAGCACCGAAAGCGTGGCGGGCGTGGTGGCGGCGGTCCGCTCGAACAGCAGGGCAAGTCCGCCTGCCAGGACCAGCATCGTGCTTTCGACCATGGCCGCGATCACCAACCAGCGGCTCAGCCGGCCCCTGGCGCGCATCCGCCATATCCGTCCGGCGATCACCGCGCCTGCCATGAACGCTGCCAGCGCGACGATATAGTAGGGGGCGTGAAAGCCCTGCGCCCCGACCGCGGCGAAACCGGCAAAGACGACATTGCCCGTCATGTTGGCGGTAAACACCTTGTCCATCCCCAGGATGCTCGCGGCATCGACCATTCCGGTGGTGGCGGACAGGACCAGCAGCAGCCGGACCAGGGGCGACGGCGTCTGGAGGGGCAGGGACTGGTTCATGGCATCGCGCTTTCGGAAGGGGTGTCGGATCGTCGCAACTTACGGATCCTGAGATTGTGGCGCGGCGGTCCATGACAGCCTGGCCACGAGGGCGAACGCCCCGACCAGACCGAGATGCTCGAAAAAAGCATTGGTCGCGTGAAAACGCGCCTCGCCCTGCATCGTCCAGAAATCATTGGCGACCAGCGCTGCGAGCAGGGTGAAGACTCCGAGCATGCCCGCGCCCAGCCAGATCAGCCGCCCGGAAAGGATCAGCGCCGCGCCGATGAGTTCGACCGCAATGGTCGCAGTGGCCCATAAGGCCGGGGGGCTCATCCCGAAATGCACCTGCTCGGCCACCGCCCCAGGCCAGTCGGCCAGCTTGGTGAAGCCGCCGATCAGATAGGCGCTGACCAGCAACAACCGGGCAAGCAGGCCGGTCACCGGTGACCAAATAATCGAGGCAAACGTGGAGGACAGGGGCGCGTGCATCGTTCAGACCGCCCAGCAGCCGCAGCCGAGCGTGCCCCAGAAGCTCTGGACGTCGCTCGCGGGAATATCAGCGCCCAGGGCGGCTGCATGGTCGTGCCCGTGGATCTGGCAGGAGGATGCGCAGCCGCACGCGCTCGCCAGTGCAGCGGTCTCGGCGGGGGGACGATAATGGCCGCCGAACACTCGGACGGGCGACCAATCGGGCATCGCCGGGGGAAGGTCAGGGGCGAGCGGGGCAAAGTCGCCCTCGCCATGCACCACCGCCCCGCCTAGCAGCGTCAGCACCGATCGGATATGCGCGATCTCGGGCTCCGGCACTGCGAAGAAGTCTGCCGAGAGCAAGGCGCAATCGGCGAGCTGACCAGCCCTGATCTGCCCCTTCTTGCCGGTCTCGCTGGAAAACCAGGTATTTTCGTGTGTCCACATCGCCAGCGCCTTTTCTCGGGCGACGCGGTTGGCATCGGGATAGAGCGCGAGGCCGCCGACGGTGCGCCCAGTGACCAGCCAGGACAGCGAGACCCAGGGATTGTAGCTCGCCACGCGCGTCGCATCGGTGCCCGCGCCGACGGGGATACCCGCCGCGATCATTCGCGCGATTGGCGGGGTGCGTTCGGCGGCAGCCGCGCCATAGCGTTCGACGAAATATTCGCCCTGGAATGCCATGCGGTGCTGTACCGCGATCCCACCGCCCAGCGCCGCAATCCGGTCGATATTGCGCTCGCTGATCGTTTCGGCATGGTCGAAGAACCAGGGGATGCCAGTCAGCGGAATGTCGCGGTTCACCTTCTCGAACACGGCCAAAGCGCGGCCGATCGTCTCGTCATAGGTCGCGTGCAGCCGCCAGGGCCAGCGATGCTCGGCGAGCAGGCGGATCACCGGCTCCAGATCGCCTTCCATCGACGGCGGCATGTCGGGTCGGGCGACGCGGAAATCCTCGAAATCGGCGGCCGAATAGACCAGCATCTCGCCCGCACCATTGTGGCGATAGCTGTCGTCGCCCTGACCGGGCTTCACCTGCTTCACCCATCCGGCAAAGTCGGCGAGCTCCTCTTTCGGCTTTTGTGTGAACAGATTGTAGCTGATCCGCACGGTCAGCTGCCCGTCGGCATGCAGCTTCTCGATCACGCGATAATCGTCGGGATAGTTCTGGAAGCCGCCGCCTGCGTCGATCACGCTGGTCACGCCGAGCGAATTGACCTCGCGCATGAAATGGCGGGTCGAGTTGATCTGGTAATCCTCGGGCAGCTTGGGCCCCTTGGCGAGGGTCGAATAGAGGATCGTCGCATTGGGCTGGGCGAGCAGCAGGCCGGTGGGGTTGCCGTGCGCATCGCGCGCGATCTCACCGCCGGGCGGGTCGGGCGTGTCCTTGCCATAGCCGACGACGCGCAGCGCCGCCGCGTTGAGCAGCGCGCGATCATAAAGGTGCAGGATGAACACCGGCGTGTCGGGCGCGATGGCGTTGACCTCTTCGAGCGTCGGCAGGCGCTTCTCGGCGAACTGGTGCTCGGTAAAGCCGCCGACGACGCGGACCCATTGCGGCGCTGGCGTGCGATCGACCTGGCGCTTGAGCATCGCCATCGCATCGGCCAGCGTCGGCACGCCGTCCCAGCGCAGCTCCATGTTATAGTTCAGCCCGCCGCGGATGATGTGCATATGGCTGTCGATAAGCCCGGGGATAAGCCGCCGCCCGCCGGCATCGATCACCCTGGCTTCAGGTGCCGCGGCGCGAATCTCGGCTTCCGATCCGACCGCGAGAAAGCGTCCGTCGCGGATTGCCACAGCCTGTGCGCGTGGGTTGTCGCGGTCGAGCGTCGTCACAAGTGCATTCACGATGATCAGGTCTTCGGGCATGGCTACGGGCCTTCCGGTCGATCGGGCAGCGGCGGTGCCCGGAAGCAGCGACAGGGCGGAAGCGGCGAGCGCTCCGGTCAGCGTCTCGCGGCGCGTCGCGGTCATGACGGGTCCTTCGACGCTGGCGGTACCCCGGTGACGCGGGCAGCGCAGTTCGCCTTCCAGAAGGCGATGACCTCCTGCCCCTTGAGCACCTGTCTCGCCAGCGGCACCGCCTGTTCGCCCAGCAGCATGCCGAGCAATCCCAGCAGCGCGATCGCCGGAGGGGCGGGCGATCGCGTGCCGAGCAGACTGTACAGTGCGCCGACCAGAAGACCGATGCCAAGCGCGACGAGATAGGGTTTCATGGGGCAGGAGCTCCCGTCTTCGAGGTCGGGATCAGGGGCGACGGTCAGTGACCTTCGGGATGCGGCGCTTCGTGCGCGAAGCTGCCGCGCTGCGGGGCCTTGTGCACCATGGTATAGGCATAATCGACGCCCATGCCGTAGGCGCCCATATGCTCGCGCACGATGGCCATGATGCCGTCATAGGTATCGCGGTTCGCCCAGTCGCGCTGGAGCTCGAGCATCGCGTTGATCGTGGTCAGCGGATGCGCGCCAGCCTGCTCCATCCGGCGGATGGCCGCCTCGTGCGCTTCGAGCGAGGTCCCGCCCGAGGCATCGCCGACGAAATAGACCTCGAAGCCTTCCTCGATCGCACAAAGCGTCGGGAAGAGCAGGCACGCCTCGGTCCACAGCGCGCAGATGACGAGCTTCTTGCGGCCGCTCGCCTTGACCATCGCGACCAGCTCGTCCGAATCCCACGAGTTCATCGAGGTGCGCTCGATCGGCTTCTGCTGCACCACGTCGAGCAGTTCGGGCCAGATATAGCCGGAAAAGGACTCGGTCTCGACCGCGGTCAGGATGATCGGCACGCCGAACAGCTTCGCCGCCTTGGCCAGCGCCACGGTGTTGTTCTTGAGCAGCTGGCGGTCGATGCTGGTGACGCCAAAGGCCATTTGCGGCTGATGGTCGATGAAGATGAACAGCGTGTCATCAGCGTTGATCAGCTTTTGCGAACGGAAGGTCATGGGGGTTTCTCCTTGGGGGATGGGGTTCAATGCGCCTGGAGATGCGCTTCGAGGAACCAGAGCTGCTTGTCGGTCTCGCGCGAGATCTGGGTGAACAGGTCGGCGGTGTCGGCATCGCCGATGCCCCCAGCCTGATCGATGCCATCGCGCACCGCCTTGCCGAACGCGCCCAGGCTGCCGGCCAGCGCTTTGAGATGCGCTTCGCCGCCTGCGGCCTCGAGCGGATAGCCATAGAGCGTGGTGGCCGATGCGGTGGTCGTCACCCGTCCGTCCGCGACATGGCCGAGCGTGGTGATGCGCTCGGCGAGCAGGTCGACAAACTGCTCGATCTCGTCATGCACGGCGTCGAACAGCTGGTGCAGCTGCAGGAAATGCGGGCCCTTGACGTTCCAGTGCGCCTGCTTGGCCTGCGCCTCCAGGTCGAGCGCGTCGGACAGGCGCGCCTGCAACAGTGCGCTCGCCTGCTTGCGCACATGGTCGGAAAGGTCGATGCGGCTTGTATAGGTCATCGCATCAGCCCTTGATGAACTTGAGCAGATCGGCGTTGATCACGTCGGCATGGGTCGAGGCCATGCCGTGCGGCAGGCCGGGATAGGTGATCAGCGTGCCGCGCTTGACCAGCTTCACCGCCAGCTCGGCCGAATTGGCGATCGGCACGATCTGGTCGTCCTCGCCGTGCAGGATCAGCACCGGCACCTCGATGGCCTTCAAGTCCTCGGTAAAGTCGGTTTCCGAAAAGGCCTTGATGCAGTCGTAATGCGCCTTGGCGCCGCCCATCATCCCCTGACGCCACCAGTTGTCGATCAGCCCCTGGCTGACGGCCGCGCCGGGGCGGTTGAAGCCGTAGAACGGGCCACTCGGGACGTCGCGGAAGAACTGCGCGCGGTTGGCGAGCAGTGCGGCGCGAAAGCCGTCGAACACCTCCATCGGCAGGCCGCCGGGATAGGCCTCTGTCTTGAGCATGATCGGGGGGACCGCGCCGATCAGTACCGCCTTGGAGACACGGCCTGGACGCGCACGCGCGACATAGCGGGCGACCTCGCCGCCGCCGGTCGAATGACCGATATGCACCGCGCCCTTGAGGTCGAGATGATCGGTGAGCGCGGCGACATCGGCGGCATAGGTGTCCATCTCGTTGCCGCTATCGGTCTGGCTGGAGCGCCCGTGTCCGCGCCGGTCATGCGCGATGACGCGATAGCCCTTGAGCAGGAAATGCATCATCTGGTTGTCCCAGTCGTCTGCGCTGAGCGGCCAGCCGTGGTGGAAGACGATGGCCTGCGCGTCCTTCGGCCCCCAGTCCTTGTAGAAGATCGAGGTGCCGTCCTTGGTGGTGATCGTACCCATGTTGCGTTCTCCTGAAGCCGGGGTGCGGGGGGAAATTGCGAGCGAAGGGGCAGCGCCGAGGGCCGTCATGGCGGAGCCTGCGGCAATGAACTGGCGGCGGTCGAGATGGATCGGATTTCCGGTCATGCCATGTCCCCTTGATGCGTCCAGGAGGATGATCGGAACCGGCGCGCGCCGATACACCCGATCGGGTGAAGTCTCGCCCCGATTTTGGGTGCTTCGAAACGGCACCCTGCCATGATAGGGAGGGATTCCGGCGCCGCAGCGCGCTCAGACCCAGCGACCGAGGCAGGATTTCTCCGATGACCGCTGCTGCAGCAGCCCCGATCCGCATCCTGATCGTCGACGATCACCCGATCCTGCGCGAAGGGGTGCGCGCGATCATCGAGCCGCAGCCCGATCTCGAGGTCGCGGGCGAAGCGACCAGCGGCGCAGGCGCGATCGAACAGTTCAAGGCGCTGCTGCCCGATGTGGTGCTGATGGACCTGCGCATGCCCGAAATGGGCGGGGTCGAGGCGATGCAGGCCATCCGCGCGATCAGGCCCGATGCGCGTATCCTGGTGCTGACCACCTATTCGGGCGATGCCATGGCGATGGCGGCGCTGCGTGCTGGCGCTGCCGGTTTCCTGCTCAAGAGCAGCCTGCGCCGCGAACTGCTCGGCGCGATCCGATCGGTGCATCGCGGGCAGCGGCATCTGCACCCCGATGTGGCGCAGGATATCGCGCTGCATGCCATCCAGGAACCACTCACCCCGCGCGAGATCGAGGTGCTGCAGCTGATCGCGGGCGGGCATCCCAACAAGCAGATCGCCTGGAAGCTCGGCCTGGCCGAGGAAACCGTCAAGTCGAACATCAAGAGCATCTTCGGCAAGCTTCAGGTCCGCGATCGCACCCATGCGGTCACCACGGCGGCCAAGCGGGGCATGATTGAGCTTTGATGGTGCACGGCAGAAGGCGCTGCGCGCTGCGCTGGCGTTGATGCTGGGTGGCGTGCTTGCGCCGCTATGCGGAGCGCAACCGATCGCGGCGCAAAGCGAAACCGTCATGCCGCTGCCCGGCTACAAGCTGCACCATTGGTCACTCGAGGAAGGCTCGCCCAGCCGGATCAATGCGATCACTCAGTCGCGCGACGGCTTTCTGTGGATCGGCGGGGTCGACGGGCTGTTCCGGTTCGACGGCATCCGCTTCGAACGCATTGGCCCGCGCCCGACCGATCCCGACCGCATCGTGGTCGCCCGGCTGCTGGCGGCGCGCGAAGGGACGCTATGGATCGGCCTCGCGCGCCGCAAGGGCATGATGGTATGGCGGGGCGGCAGGCTCGCTGATGCGGGCATGCCCAACCCGTCGCGCGAAGTCAGCGATATTGCGCAAGGGCCAGATGGGGCGATCTGGGTCACCCGCGGCGGGCGCGGGACCCAGTCGCTCGCGCGCTGGCATAAAGGGCGCTGGACCGAATTCGATGTGCGTTCAGGCCTGCCCGAAAAGCCGGCCTGGCACCCGTTGTTCGCGCGCGACGGGACGCTGTGGCTGACGATAGAGGATGCGGTCTATCGCAAGGTCGCGAACGCCGATCGGTTCGTGCCGACGGGCATCGTTACCGAACCCCGCGCCACCCTGGCCGAGGCACCCGATGGCACGATCTGGCTGACCGAAAAGACGCGCACGCGCCCGATTGCCAGGAACGGCCAGCTGATCCGCGACAGCGCTGGCTTTGCCATTCCCTTCGGCATCCGCACCGTGTTCGACCGACAGGGCGATCTGTGGATTGCCACCTGGAGCGACGGCGTGTTTCGGGTCCGCACGCCCGCCAGATCGACCCGAACCGTGGCGCATCTCACGACGCGCAACGGCCTGCTGTCGGACCCCGTGCGGGCGGTGTTCGAGGATCGCGAGGGCAATGTCTGGATCGGCGGCGAGATGGGGCTGAACATGGTCCGCAAGGTGCCGATCAGCCCGGCTCTGGGCGTGCCGAGCGACCCTGCGACCAACCGCATGCTGGCCACGGACAGCGCCGGCCAAGTCTATGCCGCCAACGACACGACGCTGTTCGAGATCCGCCCCGGCGAGCAGGCCAGCGCGATTTTCACCTCGCCGACCGTGATCGAGGCGATCTGTGGGGCGCGGGGCGAGGGCATCTGGATCGTGCTGCGCGGCAAGGCCATGCGCTGGCTCGGGGGGAGGGTCGGCTCGGTCTCGCCGCTGCCTGACAGCTTCGCCGCCAATTCCTGCGGCGAGGATGCTGAAGGACGGCTTTGGCTGCCCGCGCTGCAAAAGGGGCTGTTCGTGCTCGAACGGGAAAAGGCGCGCGCATGGCCGGGGGTGGTCGGCAAGACGCATATTCCCGGCAATGTCGCGATCATGGCCGATGGGCGCGCTGCCATTCATTTCCGGGGCGACGCACCGCGGGAAAGGAGCGCGTTGCCGTTTGTCGCGCTGGACGACAGGGCAGTGGCCAGCGATGGTATCGAAGGGCTGCTGCCCGGCAGACGCACCCTCTATACCAGCGGTGCGGCAGGGCTGGCTGCACCGCTGCTGCGGGGCAAACCGCTGCTTGCCTCCAGCCGCTATCCCTGGGCAAGTTCGATCAACGGCATGGTCCAGACGGAGGCGGGGGACACCTGGACGATCGGCGATCTGGGCGTGGTGCGCCTGAAGACGGCCGATCTCGAGCGCGCATTGTCCCTGCCCGGTGCCACGGTTCCCTATCGGCTGTTCGACTTTCGCGAGGGCCTGGGCAGCTTCGCCCAGAAATCGTCCGGGGCACAGATCGTCGCGGGGCGAGACGGACGCATCTGGTTTGCCACCCGCGATACGATCGAAACCATCGACCCAGCGGCTTTCGTCCGCAATGCCCGCCCGCCCGACAAGATGATCCGCGCGCTGACGGTTGGCCAGCAGACGGTGATGGCGCAGCCAGGCATCCGCCTCGACGCCAATGTCACCGCGCTCGCCATCGAATATACCGCCACCGTTCTCGCCGCGCCCGACCGTGCGCGCTTCCGCTACCGGCTGATCGGACAGCAGGATCAATGGATCGATGCCGGGTCGCGCCGGACGGTAACCTTTGCGGACCTAGGACCTGGCAACTATCGCTTCGAACTCATGGCCGCCAACGAGGATGGGGTGTGGAGCCGCAAACCTGCGGTGCTCGAATTCACCATCGCGCATGCCATCCACCAGACCTGGTGGTTCCGCTCGCTCGCGCTGCTCGCGCTTCTGGGCCTACTCTATCTGCTCTACACCCTGCGCCTACAGCAGGTCAGCAGCCGGGTGCGCGTGCGGATGCTGGTGCGCACCAGCGAGCGCGAACGGATCGCGCGCGAGCTGCACGATACGATGATTCAGGGCGTGCAGGGGCTGATCTTGCGTTTTCAGGCAGTTGCGGACCGTTTTGCACATGATCCCGAGGCCCAGGCGATCCTGCAGCCCGCGCTGGAACGGGCCGAAGAGGTGCTGGTCGAAGGCCGCGATCGCGTCACGGGGCTGCGCACACCGCGGGTGCGTGACTTTTGCGAGGAGTTGGCCCGACTGCTGGGCAACGGCATGTATCCGCAGGACCGGATCGCGCCGATCCAGCTGACCCAGACGCCGCGTCCGATCGCGCCAGAGATCATCGACGACCTGCTGGCGGTGCTGGGCGAGGCGCTCAACAATGCCGTCGCGCATTCGCAGGCCAGCCGGATCGAACTCGGCGTGCGCTTCGGTCGATGGACCTTCGGTGCCTATGTCCGCGACAACGGCATCGGCATGCACGGAACGATCATCTCCGATGGCGGGCGCCCGGGCCATTTCGGGCTGCTCGGCATGAAGGAGCGGATCGAGGCGATCGGCGGCAAGCTGATCGTCGAGAGCGCGAACGGCTTCGGCACGGTGGTCGAACTGCAGATCCCCGCGCGCGTCGCCTATGCCTGATCCCGCTCGTCAGCGCGCAGAACGAGCCGTACCCCCGCTGCCGTTAGCGGCCATGGCCTTGGCGAGCGGAACATGGGCCCACAATTTGCCGACCTCGTCGTCCAGCCCGGTCAGGTCATAGCGCAGCAGCGATACCGGAAGGCGGCCCGTGTTCATCAGATAATCGTGAAAGTCCTTGATCCGGAACGCATCGCCCAGCTGCCGACGCCGGTCGACCAGCATTTTCTGCAGCTGCATCGCGCCAATCGTGTAGGTCATGCCATAGCCGGGCGGGCGGCGGATATAGATGCCCGCATCGACGCGCGCGACATCGTCGTCGAGATAGGGCGTCCACTCCTTCCAGAAGGCCATGGCCTCACCGACCGTCATCTCGTTGCGCTGCATCTTCACATCGCCGATCGTGCGCGCGGCGCGGAACAGGCCGAAAATGTAGATCAGCTCGCGGGTGCGCGGGCGGTCGTCGAACAGCCCCAGTTGCAGCGCCTGTTCCTCCAGATAGAAGCCCCAGCCTTCGGTGCGCCCGCTGTCGCTGATATGCTTGCGGATGGGATGCGTCACCCGTGCGCCGGTCATCCCGTCGAAACGATGGCCGGGAAAGGTCGCGTGCAGATGGTCGGGCGACGCATCACGAAACTGCACCTGCTCCCAGAACATCGGGCCCTTGGGTCGCACGACCCAGGGAGCATTGAAGCCGACCTCCTGATAGGTGCCTGGAATGTAATCGGGAATCGTGATGATCTCTTCATCGCGCAACCAGGCGCGAATCTTGGCGTCGGTGCCCGCGAGCTGGGCCTCATATTCCTCGCCGCTGGTCGGCAGCTGGAGCTCGGGCAGCTTGCGGTTGCGATGACGCTCGGTCGCATAATTGGACCAGTGCCGCTCGAGTTCGCGTTCGGCCAGGGTGACGATCTCGTCCGAATCATAGGGCATCAGCCTGACATGGTGGAGGAACCAGTCATAGGCTGGCTTGCCGACTCCTGCGGCGGCGGTCATCCGGGGGCGGCCTGCCACTAGCCAGTCGCGAAAGCCCGCGATCGCAGCCTGGGCCGCATCGATATCGGGCAGCAGATCGGGCTGCTGCGTCGCGGCGCGCGCGCGCAGATCGGCAAACCAGCCGATCAGCCCTGCCGGCTCGACCGCGCGATAGGGCATGCCATGGCCGACCCCGTCGCCGTTCGAAAGGCTGTGGATGGCAAGATCGGCATAATCCGCCGCGACCGAATCGAGGTTGATCCTCGCCTGGGCCAGATAGGCCGGGATCGCGCGGATACGCGCCTTGAACGCCTCGCTCTGGTCGGGCTTGAGCGGCAGATCGGTATAAGCCAGCCGCTGCAGTTCATCGACATACATGCCCGGATCGCGCGCCCAGGGCTTGGTGATGTTCAGCGTGAAATCGGCAAGGTCCATCTGCGCGCGAACGGCAAGATAATCGACCTGCTGGTGCCGATCCCAGCGGGCGACCGCAAAGCCGGGCAACTGGGCCTGGAACGCAGCCAGTTCGGCGCGGCGCTTGGCGACGGTTTCAGGGCTGTAATCGACGATGCCGTTCACCGCCTTGGGCGTTTTCCACGCGTTGAAGCGTGCGAAAAGCGTTTCGAAATCGGCATAGGATCCGGTGCCATTGGGCGGACCTGCAGGTTGCGTTGCCACTGCGGCAGGCGCTGTCTGGGCCAGCGCGACTCCGCCGGGCGCGGCAAGCAGGATTGCCAGAGTCGTAAGAGATGTCAGGCGCATGGGACCGTCTCCTTTCCCCATTGCCGGCACGGCGTTCCAGCCGTTGCGCAGCATCGATCGCTTAAAACGAAAAAAGCGTGAATATGGATATAGTGTGGCGGTCGCTCGGCCTCGTCAAGCGCTGAATTGATGCTTTCGGGGCAACGGTAGAACGGGTCTGGCGCAACAGGGAGCGCAAGTCACCGGATTCGCTTGCGATCCACTGCAGCAAGGCCGTTCGTCGAAGAAAATCCCACTTTTAACAATATCATGCTGATTGAACCGCACAGCGCTGCGAGCTTCGGAGCGGGAGGGGCTCGCAACCGAAAATTATGCAAACCGGCCCTGAAAGATATTTTTCTTCCAGGGCGATTGACGGCTTTGCGGCAATATGCTCAAAATCACGCAACTGTTCACGGGAATGATCGATCATCAGATCGGCGGTCGTGACGTTCGCAGGCGAGCGTTCATATCAGGGAGTTCAAAATGGTCATGAAGCGGGTTGGAATTCATCGGGCGGCATTGAAGTGCGGATCGGCACTGATGCTCACTCTGGCAGCGACGAGCGCGGCTTTCGCGCAGGATCAGGCGGCGGATCAGGAGCAGGCCGATGGCGAGGCGACCGATTCGATCGTCGTCACCGGTTCGCGCATTCCGCGCCCCGATGTCGAATCGAACAGCCCGGTCAACGTCATCGGCGAAGAGGAAATCAAGCTTTCGGTCACCGTCGAAAGCGAGCAGCTGCTCAACGCGCTGCCGCAGGCCGTGGCCGGACAGGGTGCGCAGTCGAACTCGGGCAACCTTTCGGCAACCGTCAACCTGCGCGGTCTGGGCGCCGTGCGCACGCTGGTGCTGCAGAACGGCCGCCGCATCGTCGGTGCGTCGCAGGACGGCGTGGTCGACTTGAACCTGATCCCGCCCTCGCTGGTGTCGCGGGTCGAGGTGGTGACCGGCGGCGCTTCGGCGGTCTATGGTTCGGACGCGATGGCCGGTGTCGTCAACTTCGTGATGAAGGATGATTTCGAGGGCTTCGAGGTCGGCGGCTTCTACGGCATCAGCGATGAAGGCGATGCCGCGCGCTACAATCTGGAATTCACCGCCGGCGGCAACTTCGCCGATGGCCGGGGCAATATCGTCTTCCACGGCAGCTATTTCGATCGCGCGCAGCTGGTTGGTGCCAAGCGCGACCATGCCATCGTGTTTCTGGCCGACGCGATCGTCAACGGCCAGCCGACGCTGGTGCCGGCGGGCAATGGCGTGACACCGCAGGGCACGATCTTCTCGCCGCAGCTGGTGGGTCTGCGCGACCGCGCGGGCACGGCGATCGGCACCGCAGGCATCTTCTTCGCGCCCGAAGGCTGGCGCGCCTATCGCACGTCGGACGGCTTCAACGACCGCGTGTTCACCAACCTGCAGATGCCGATGAAGCGCTTGCAGGCGTCGGTTCTGGGCCATTACGACATCAACGATTCTGTCACCGCGTTCTGGGAAGGCTCGTACGTCCAGAACAAGATCAACTCGACCCTGGGTGCGGTGCCGATGAGCAGCTCGGGCTTCATCCCCGGCTTCCAGCTCGATCTGCGCAACCCCTATCTCGATCCCAGCCTGCGCGAATTCCTGCGGGTGAACCTCGATCAGGACGGCAACAACCTGGTGCCGGTCAACATCAACCGCCGCCTGCTCGATGGCGGCAACCGCACCAGCGACCAGACCCGCGACTTCTATCGCATCGTGCTGGGCCTGAAGGGCGCGCTGACCGATCGCCTCAACTGGGAAGTCTTCTACAACCAGGGCGAGAACAAGATCGTCGACAAGCAGGGCGGGGGCGTGCTGATCGACAATTTCGCCAACAGCTTCCTGACCAACCCGGCCAATCCCTTCGATTGCGCCGTTGCCGATCCGCGCTGCGTCACCATCAATCCGTTCGGCTTCGGGTCGCTGACGCCCGAGATGCTGGCCTATATCTCGACCGACCTGACCAATATCACCAACCTCAAGCAGAGGCAGATCGGTGGTAGCGTTACCGGCACACTGTTCTCGCTGCCGGCGGGTGATGTCGGCATCTCGGTCGGCGCGGAATATCGCAAGGAAAGCTCGCAGTTCGATCCCGACCAGCTTTATGTCCAGGGCAAGGCGCTGTCGCGTTCGGCAGGTCTCAGCCCGACCGGCGGCTCGTTCGACGTCGCCGAGCTGTACGGCGAAGTCTATGTGCCGATCCTGGCCGACACCCCCGGCTTCGAGCTGCTGGCGTTCGAAGGCGGCGCGCGCTTCTCCGACTATTCGACCGCGGGCAAGGTCTATTCGTACAAGATGGGCGGTGAATGGTCGCCGTTCCGGGGCCTCAAGTTCCGCGGTCTCTACCAGCGTGCAGTGCGTGCGCCGAACGTGGTCGAATTGTTCTCGGGCGCGACCAACACCGCGCCGCAGGCGGTCGACTTCTGTAACGCGGATGCGGGACGCACCCAGGCGGAGCGCGACTTCTGCGTCAATTCGCTCGGCGTTCCGGCCAGCGTGATCAACGTCTTCCAGCAGGAAAACCAGCAGATCCGCGCTGTCACCGGCGGCAACCCGAACCTGCAGGAAGAAACGTCGGACACCTGGTCGGTCGGCGCGGTCATCCGCCCCGAATTCATCCCCGGCCTCCAGCTCACGATCGATTATTACAACATCAAGATCGACGACGCGATCGGATCGTTCGGTGGCGGCCTGCAGTCGGTGATCAACGCGTGCAACGCCAACCTTTCGCTGACCAACATCTTCTGCCAGCCGCTGCGCAACCGCACGCCTGACGGCCAGCTGATCGACGTGCCGCTGCTCAACGCCAATATCGCCAAGCTCGAGACCTCGGGCGTCGATTTCCGTCTCGACTATCGCTATCAGCTGCGGGAAGGCAGCAGCCTCAACTATTTCATTGCGGGCAGCTATCTGATCGAGGCGATCACGCAGGGCAGCCCGGTGGCCGCACCGGTCGACTGCGCCGGCTATATCGGCGGCGGCAGCTGCACCACGGCCAACCCGACCTGGCGCATCACGCAGCGTCTGACCTGGGATGTGGACAATTTCCAGATTTCGCTGCGTCACCGCTTCCTGCAGTCGACCAAGGATGGGCGCATTGCCGGGGCGATTGCGTCGGGCACGCCGGCTCCGCTGCTGGCGCGGCCCGAGACGGGCGACGTCCATTATTTCGACCTCAGCGCCAATCTCAACGTGACCGAGAAGTTCCGCTTCTACGCCTCGATCGACAATCTGCTCGATCGCGATCCGCCTTTCTATCTGTTCGAGCGCGAGACGTTCGATGCGATCGGACGGCGTTTCACGGTTGGCTTCACCGCCAACTTCTGATTGCTAGCGCAAGGGCCGCAGCGGCATCATGTCGCTGCGGCCTATGGGCCGCCTTGTTCGGCGGCAGATCCAGACTGGGGTTGGGTTGATGAAGCGGATGGGTGCGTTGCGGTCGGCCATGGCAATGGCGGCCTTGCTGATGGCGTCGACGGCAATGGCGCAGGATCGGCCCTGGCCGCATGCTCCGGTGCATGGTGGGGCGGAAGTCGCCGGAACCTCGCTGTCGATCGACGAGCTCTATCAGCCGAAGAGCCTGATCGGTACCTCGCCCGAAGGCTATAGCTGGTCGCGCGATGGCGGCACCGTTCTGTTCCTGTGGAACGACGAGGGCTACAGCTTCCGTGACATCTGGTCCTATTCGCCGCGCAGCGGCAAGAAGACGCGGCTGACCTTTCTGGGCCGTGACAGCAAGCCCGAGGCCGAAGCCAGGGGCATTGCCCAGGCGGTGATGCTCGACGATGGCCGCGTTGCCTTCACGATGGGCGGACAGCTGCATATCCGGTCCGCCGACGGCACCATCACGAAAGTCGAAAGCGACAAGCAGGCGATCCGCAAGCTCGTCCTCTCGCCCGATGGCAGGAGCCTGGCCTTTATCGCGGGCAATCCTTCCGACGCGCGCAACCGCGTCACCATCGGAGGGGTCCTCTGGGTGCGCCCGAGTGCCGCAACCGAGGACAAGGCCGCACGCCGCGTCGCCGGGTCGGACGATCCGAAAGTCTATATCGAGGACTATCACTGGTCCGAGGACGGCAAGGCGATCGCCTTCCAGCAGGCCGATGACCGCGCGATGCCCGAGCGTGACATCTTCTACCACGCCAAGGGCGAGCAGCAGAACAATCGCGTCATCCGCGCCTTTCCCGGCGACGAGACGACCAAAGCGAGCGTCGGCCATGTCGATCTGGCATCGGGCCAGATCCGCATGTTCGAGCGCCCTGATGCGAAGCACCATATCTGGGGCTTCGGCCTGTCCGGGAATGGAAAGAGGCTGTTCGTCAGCGGTTCGGACATGGAGGCCAAGGAGCACACCATCTATGTCTATGACGTGGCGACAGGTGCGCGCGAGACCTTCTACCAGCTGCGCGAGGACAAGCATCTGCGCCCCGACTGGCAGGTGACCTGGGCGCCGGGCGATGATGGCCTGATCATCCTCACCGATCGCGATGGCTGGCTGCATCTCTATCATCAGCTGGCCGCCGGACAGGCCCCGCGTCAGATCACCAGCGGCAAATGGGAAATCGCCAATTTTGAGGTCGATGCGGCGCGTGGTCAGATCTATTTCACCGCCAACAAATCCTATCTGTCCGACCGCCAGATCTATCGCGTGCCGGTGGCCGGCGGCGCAATCCAGCAGGTGAGCGGCGCAGCGGCGGGAACGCACGAGCCGGTCTATGGCCCTGGCTTCCGCCATATCGCCGACTGGTACAGCAATGACAGCACGCCGCCCGAGCTGTTCGTCATCGATACTGCAAAGCCCGCCAAACCCGTCCAGGTGACCAAGTCGCCCCAGCCCGAATTCTACAAACAGACCTGGGCGAATATCGGCTATGCCGAGTTCCCCAGCCATGTCGACGGGGTGAACCTCGTCGCGCGGGTCAGTCTGCCGGCCAATTACGATCCCGCGAAGAAATATCCGGTCATCGTCGGCTCGGTCTATTCGGATGCGGTGCGCAACCAATGGGGCGGCAGGCGCGCGCACCCGACCTGGGGTCTGGACCAGTATTTCGTCTCGCAGGGCTATATCGTGCTCAACGTCAACGTGCGTGGGTCATGGGGGCAGGGGCGCGACCACAACCAGACCCAGCTGCACAGCTATGGCGAGACCGATATCAACGATCTGGAAAGCGGCGTCCGCTTCCTGATCGAGAAGGGCTATGCTGACCCGAAGCGTATCGGCCTGTGGGGGTCCAGCTATGGCGGGCTGATGACGATCATGTCGCTGTCCAAGAAGCCGGGCGTCTATGCGGCGGGAATTGCGGGTGCGCCTGCGACCAATGTCTGGCATGCATACCCTGCGCAGATGTGGATCATGGGGCCGCCCGACGGTCCTGACATGCCCGCGCGCTACGAGGCGCAATCCGCGCTCTATCAGGCCAAGGGGATCAAGGATCCGCTGATGATCATTCACGGCACGCGCGATCCGGTGGTTCTCTATTCGGACACGATTGCGCTTGCCGAGCAGATGATCGACCGCGAGCAGATGTTCGAGCTGGTGACGCTGCCCGGCGGCAACCATGCCTGGGCCAGCGACAATCTTCGCCAGGCGCGCTTTGCGTTCAAGAAGATGGCCGAGTTCTTTGACCGCAATGTCAGGAACAGGAAATAAGATGCTGAAGACGTTCGTTTCTGCGGTTCTGACGGGTGTGATGCTGGCAGCGGCTCCGGCAGCGCTGGCGCAGGCCGAGGTGCAGCAGCTGGGGGCCGATTTCTGGGCCTGGCGCGCCACGACCCAGCCGGCCACCAGCGACGATATTCCGCGCATCGTGCGGCCCGAAGGCTGGACACCCGATTGGTCGCCCCGCGCCGTGGCAGAGCAGCGCAAGGCGCTCGCGAATTTCGAGGCCAAGTGGAAGGCACTGGCGGACAAACCGCAGACCGTCAGCGAGAAGGTCGATTACCGGCTTGTCGGTTCGGCGCTGTCGCGCGTCCACTGGGAGCTCGACCATGTTGCCGCGTGGCGGCGCCAGCCGCATTTCTATGTTGCACAGGCGCTGGGTCCGGTGTTCGAGATACTGCTGCCGCCGCCGCCGGTGGAAGCCGCACGGGTCGAACAGGTCATCCGGCTGCTCGACAACGCGCCTGCGGTGCTGGCAGCGGGCCAGGCCAATCTCGACGACATGCGGGGGCCCTTTGTCGATGCGGCGCTGGCGCAGATCGCGATCGTCCCGGACAGCCTGAAAGGCATGGCGAGCGGCCTTGCGCCTCACGCAAATGCCGGGCAGCGCAAGCGGCTCGACGCCGCCGTGGCCAAGTCGATCAAGGCGTTCGCCGCATTCGAAACCTTTCTCAAAAATCGTCGCGAGGCATTGCCCAGCCAGACGGCGGTGGGGGGAGAGAGCTATCGCTTTTTCCTGAGCAACGTAGCTCTCTACCCCTATACGCCCGAACAGCTTGCCCAGATGGGGCGACAGGAATGGACCCGTTCGGTGCTGTTCGAGGAGCTCGAGCGCAACCGCAATGCGGGCATGGCAGAGCTGCCGATCGGCGCTTCGATCGATGCCGTGGTGACCAAGCTTGCTTCGGACGAGAGCGATATTCGTGCGTTCCTCAAGGACAAGCGGCTGCTGACCGTCCCCGACTGGGCCGGGCATTACAACGCGCTGCCGTTTCCGGCCTATCTTGCGCCGATCGGGTGGTTGGGGCGCACCTTCGATCTCACCGACCGTACGCGTGTGGGGCAGAACGCGACGGTCTATCTGCCCGATCCGTCGCCCAATCTCGGCTATTTCAACCTTTCGATCGCGCGCGATCCCAGGCCGATCATCGTGCATGAAGGTGTGCCGGGGCATTTCTTCCAGCTCACCTTGGGGTGGAAGCACCCCAATCCGTTGCGCCGTCATTATTATGACAGCGGGGCCAACGAGGGGACGGGCTTCTATGCCGAAGAGATGATGCTGCAGGCAGGGCTCTGGGACAATGCGCCCAAGACACGCGAGATCATCTACAATTTTGCCCGCCTGCGCGCGCTGCGCGTCGAGGTCGACGTAAAGCTCGCCACCGGGGAATTCACTATCGACCAGGCCGCAGACTATCTGCAGGCGATGGTGCCGATGGACCGCGAAACCGCCGAAGAGGAAGCGACCTTCTTCGCCGCCGCGCCCGGCCAGGCGATCAGCTATCAGATCGGCAAGATCCAGACGGCCGAGTTCCTCGCCGAGGCGCGGGTGCGCGAGGGCAAGGCGTTCGATCTCAAGCGGTTTCACGACTTTCTGTGGCTGAACGGCAATGTGCCGATCGCGCTGCAGAAGGAAGAATATCTGGCCATGGTCGCAGGGAAATAGGGGAGCGATATGCGCATCATCAAACTGGTCGAGCCGCAATCGGGCCTGTCCGCCCGCTGCCGGTTGCTCGATGACGCCGCGCCGGTTTCGGCGGCGTTCCTGTGGGACTTGGCCGAGCGCAAGGCCGGGTTCGAGGCGATGCACGCGATCTGGACCGGGCCCGAAATCTCGGTGCCGATGCCAGCGAGCACCCTGCCGCAGGGCATGGCGCAGCCCGCCATCCCAGCGGAGAACGCCACTTCCTATCCGGAGGCAGGCGACATCGTCCTGGCCTATCTTGCCGCCGGCAGCACCAAGGGACTGCCGCCGGGCGATTTCTATGACATCGGCCTGTTCTACGGTTCCGGCGGCCGCCTGCTGATGCCCTTTGGCTGGATCCAGGCCAATGTCTGCGCGCGCATCCTCGACGAGGATCTCGCCAAGGCGCAGGCCGATTGCCGTGCCATCCGCCGCAACGGCGCGTGCACGCTGTCGCTCGAAACCGCCTGAGGACAGCGCGCCCATGACCTATGCCGATCTCATGGCCCTGCTGGGCAACTGGCTGCTTCCCGGATCGCTGATCGCGATCATGGCCTCGATGGGCCTGTCGCTGACGGCAGACGATTTCCGCCAGGTGTTCCGCAACCGCCGCGCGCTGATCTTCGGTGTGTGCTCGATGCTGATCGTGCCACCGGCGATCGGCCTCACGCTTGCACTGACCGTCGCGCCGACGGCCGCGCTCGCGGTCGGCTTCGTGCTGCTGGCGACCACGCCGGGGGGCATGCTGTCGAACCTGTTCACCGACATGGCCAAGGGCGATCTGGCCCTCTCGATGTCGATGACGCTGATCCTCAGCATGATCTACATCTTCGTCGTGCCCTTCTATGCGCATTTCGCGCTGCTGCACTTCATGGGGCTCGAAGCCGATGTGAACGTGCCGCTCGCTTCGTTCTTCTGGGATATTTTCTCGATCACCGTGCTGCCGGCTGCCACCGGCTTTGCGGTGCGCGCATGGCAGCCCGGCTTTGCCCTGTGGTTCAAGCGCTATCTGAAGAATATCGCCACGATCGTGCTGTTCAGCTCGTTTGCGGTGATCCTTTACGACCAGGTGCCGGTGCTGCGCGAAAATCTGGGGGCGCTGTTCTGGATCACCGTCGCGCTCAACGTGTTGATGGTCGCGGTGGTGATGACCATCGTGCGCTTTGCCGGCTTCACCCATCGTGAGAACGTCGCGATCGGCATCGAGCATCTGATGCGGCAGGAAGGCACCGCGATCTTCATCGCCGTGTCGATCGTCGGCAATAACGAGATGTCGCTGCCGATGATCATGAACACACCGGTCGCGCTGTGCGTCGTGCTCGCCTTTGTCGCCGTCGCGCGGCGTGTCGGCCCCGGGCCCGAACGACAACCTGCCACCGTCTGACCGTTTCGACCTTTTCACCGCCCTCGACTGGGCGAACAGGATAGTTGCCACCATGAACCTGATCCCATCGGCAGGCTTGAAGCGGGACATTCGCTTGTCCGCGCCTGCCGTGATCCACTCTGCCGCCAAGCTGTCGGAACGGCTGTGATGCAATATCAGCCCATTTCCCCACGCCGACGCCCGAAAGGCCTGACCAGCGCTGTCTGGACCGCCAATGCTGCGCCTGCGCCGCAGGTCGACAGCCTGGTCGGCGTCCACGATGTCGATGTGCTGGTCATCGGCGGCGGCATTGCCGGAATGACGACGGCACTGCATCTGGCCGAGCACGATGTCGATGTCGCGCTGATCGAGGCGGGACAGTTCGGCGATGGCGCCACCGGGCAGAGCGGCGGCATCATCGCGCCCGATTATATCCGACATACACCCGAGACGATCCGCGAGGTGCTGGGCGAGGCGGCAGGCGAGCGGCTGACCGACATGATCGGCCGATCGGGTGCGCATGTCTTCGATCTGATTCGGCAGAACGAGATCGAATGCGACATGCATCAGGACGGGTTCTACACGCCTGCGCATACCGAGGCGCTGGCCCAGCAGCAGCGTGACATGGCTCGGCAGTGGCAGGCGCGCGGCCACCGGGTCAGCTTTGTCGACGGCAGCCAGACCCGGGCCCTGTTCGGCACCGATCGCTATTGCGGGGCGCTGCGCTTCGAGGATGGCGGCGGGCTCAACCCCCTGGCATTCGTGCGCGGGCTCGCGCATGTCGCGATCCGGCGCGGCGCCAAGCTCTATGCGAACAGCCCCGTGCGGCAGCTCGAACGCAAGCAGGGGCAGTGGCTATGCTATACCGCCAGCGGCACGATGCGTGCGCGGCGCGTGGTGCTGGCGGCCAATGGCGGCAATGCCGCGCTGCATCCGGCGATGCGCCGGACCTCGCTGCCGCTCAATGTCTTCCAGTTTGCCTCGATGCCGCTCGATCCCGCGCAGCGCCAGGTGATCCTGCCGCGCGGCGGGGCGTTTACCGACAAGATGCCCTATCTCTTCACGGCCCGGCTCGACGGGCTCGGCCATCTCGTTTCCGCCTTCCCGATGTCGTTCGCGGTCAATGGCGAGAAGGCCTTGTATCGCGAGGCCAAGCGGCGGCTGAAACAGTATTTTCCCGCCATGCCCGATCCGCAGATCGATTATCTCTGGCACGGCCTTGCCTGGGTGAACACCTCGTTTCTGCCCGAAATCTACGATCTGGGTGACGATGCCATCGCGATCCAGGCCTGCAATGGGCGCGGCCTCGCGACCAACACGGTAATCGGATCGGAAGTTGCGACCATGCTTGCGACCGGTGACGCGGGTGCGCTGTCGGTTCGTCCGCGCGCGCCGGTGCCGGTGCGGTTCCATGCCGGTGCATCGCTGCTGCCCAGGTTGCTGATGTCGATGGCCTATCTTACCAATTGAGTTCCATGCGCCTTTCACCCTCCCTTGATGGAAGGCCATGGCCGGTCGGGGCGCGGGCAGGTCGATTGGCCCGCGCCCTGGCCATCGCAGGCGCCGCCTGGCTGGCCTGCGGATCGGTGTCGGCACAGCCGGCATTCGCCGATATCGTTGCACAGTACGAACGCTTTTCCGCCGATCATCCGATGGAGGCCGGGCGATCCGACCCTGCGCGCGCGCGAAGGCTGGCCCGACGAGACTCTCGAGGGCATGGCCCGGCGGCGGGCTGCGCTGCTGGACCTGGCCGAGCAACTCGACAGGCTGGATGACGCCGCGCTCACCGAGGCAGAGCGGACCGACCGTCGCTATCTGCGAGCGCTGATCGGGTGGCGGATCGAGGGCATCGATTTTGGCGAGCGCCGCTTTGCCTTTGTCGCGCACGAAGGCTTCTACAACACGCCCTATGCCGTGGCACGCGGGCTCGACATCCGGTCGCAAGCCGATGCACGCGCTTGGGTGCAGCGGATGCGCGGCATCACCCGCTATTTTGCCGAGCAGCGCGCCAATCTCGAGCGCGGCGTGGCCACGGGCTGGACCAATCCGGCCCCGGTGATCGACGTCGCGGTCGCCATATTGCGCAAGCAGATCGCGGTGCCGATCGCCGACGATCCGATGCTCGGCCCGCTCAAGGCCTATCCCGCGCTCCTCGCCGAGGCGCAGGCGCTGATCGGCAGCGACATCCGTCCGGCACAGATTGCAATGCTCGCCTATATCGACGGACCCTATCGGACGGCGGCACGCAAGGAGCTGGGCATCGCAGCGGTGCCGGGCGGGCGGGCCTATTATGATTTCCTGCTGCGCTATTACACGACGACCGATCTTTCGGCCGAAGAGATCCACGCGCTTGGGCTGGCCGAGGTCGAGCGCATTCGCGGCGAGATGGACAAGGTCATCGCCGCGACCGGTTTTACCGGGAGCTTTGCCGAGTGGCTGCGCTTCCTGCGCACCGATCCGCGCTTTTATGCGACCAGTCGCGAGGGGCTGATCGAGAAATATGCGGCGGCTTCCAAACGGATCGATGGCGTGCTGCCGCGCTATTTCTCGGTCCTGCCGCGACAGCCATTCACCATCGTGCCGGTCCCGCCAGAGCTCGAAGAGGGTTATACCACCGCGCGCGGCGGTGGCGGCGGCGATTTCGCCAAGGGCTTTGCCGGAACGTTCGTCGTCAACACCTCGCATCTCGACCAGCGCCCGCTCTACGAGGTCCCGGCGCTCAGCCTGCACGAGGCGGCCCCTGGCCATCACACCCATGGCGCGCTGACCAACGAGAACGCGGCGCTGCCCTCGTTCCGCCGCGCGCGCGATCTGCTCGCCTTTCGCGAGGGCTGGGCGCTCTATGCCGAGCGCCTGGGGCACGAAATGGGGGTATATCGCGACGGCTATGAGGCGTTCGGCAGCCTGTCGACCGAGATGTGGCGCGCCTGCCGGATGGTGGTCGATACCGGCATCCATGTCATGGGTTGGGACTATGCCCGCGCGCGCCGATGCTTCGAGGAGAATACCGCGCTCGCCGACATCAATATCGACAGCGAGCTCGCGCGCTATATCGGTGCGCCCGCCGGGGCGGTCGCCTACAAGGTCGGGGAATTGCGCATCATCGCGATGCGCGCGCGGGCGGAAAAGGCGCTGGGGGCGCGGTTCGACATCCGCGCGTTCCATGACCTCATTCTCGCGCAGGGCCAGTTGCCGATGACCCTGCTCGAACAGACGGTCGATCGCTGGATCGCTCAGCAGGCCGTAGGGCGCTGATCCGCCCTCAGCTGGACGGGACGATATCGAAGGCGATGGTGGTGCGGTGCTGCGTGTCCTCAAAGGGCACGGTGCCGTGATAGAAATAGGACGGAAACAATACCAGCAGGCTAGGCTCGGGGCGGACCATGTGGAGGATCTGCTCGCGGTCGCCCAGGTTCAGTCCGGTCTCGCCGAACTTGAGCCAGCCGCTCTGCCCGTCGCCGACCGCAGGCGGCACCGCGACATAATAGACCGCGCTGATCCAGCCTTCGGGATGGATATGGTTGCTGTGATGACCGCCGCTCGACAGCCGCACCGACCAGGAGCCTGAAAAGGCAAAGCCGCCGGATTTGCGGGCGAGGAACGGATGGCTGGGGTCGTCGGGCAGCGCGGCGATATGGCGCTCCACCGCCTGGCGGATCATTGCGCGCACCGTCACGATCTCGGGCAGTTCGCGCGCGAAAAGGTCGTCGGTGGTCTGCGTGCCGCCGCGCAGCGTCTGTTCGAGCGGCGCGGAGCGGGCCTTGTGCAGCGTGCCCAGCGCCGCATCGAGCGCGCGGTTGAAGGCGGGGGCATCGCCACCGGGCGGCGTCAGCATCGCGGTGCCGATCAGCCCGAGATCGATCAGCCAGTGGAATCGCGCGTCTCCGGTCAGCCGCCAGCTCAGGCCTTGCAGCGCCAGCGCCTGCTGGTCGTGCGCCTCATCGTCGAGCCGGGTCGCGATGCGCTGCATCGCCTCGCCGATCCGGTCAGTGATGATCAGGCAGCGCCCCGATTCGCGCAGGGTGGGCGGGTGGCGCGGCTCGATTTGCAGAGCAGCGTCGAAAGCCGCAAAGGCGCGATCGGGTTCGCCGCAAGACCAGCATGCCTGGCCGAGCCGAAAGCGCAGGTCGGCCCCCCCGATGCCTCGCGCCGCCGGATCGGCCAGCAGTGCTGCCGCTGCCCGAGCCTCTCCCGCCAGTGTCAGACGCTCCGCCAGCCCGCACAGCAATCCAGCGTCGTCCGGGGCCTCCACCAATGCATCGCGGTAGCTGGCAACATGACCGACGTGATCGCCTTGCTGCCAGAGCAGGCGGCTGAGCGAATCGTGCAGATCGGCATCGCTGGGGGTCAGCGCGATGGCGCACCGATAGGCGGCGGCCGCGTCTGCCACCCGTCCCAGATCCTGCAGGCAATGGCCGCGGTTATAATGAATGCGCGGATCATCGGGGGATAGTGCGGCGCTGCGATCGAACAGCGGCAGAGCTTCTTCGGGGCGCCCCACGAGCCGCAGCGCGACGGCCAGATTGTGCAACCAAGGGCCGTGATCCGGCCGAAGCGCCAGGGCGCTGCCATAGGCCATGACCGCCTGCGCCTGATCGCCCATCGCAGCAAGTGCCTGGCCCAGCACGGCCCAAGCGCGGGCCGAGCCAGGCTGCGCGCGCAACAGGGCCGCCATATGCCCCGCCGCTTGCGATGCCCTGCCGAGCGCGATCAGCGCGAGCGCACGGTTAATATCGGCATCGGCATAATCGGGCTCGAGCGCGAGCGCCTTGCCATAGGCCTCCAGCGCCGCTTCCTGCTGGCCCGCCGCCGCACAGGCATTGCCCAGATTGTTGAGAACATGGGGCTGGCGCGGCTCGATGGCCAGCGATTGCCGGAACAAGGCGATTGCCGCAGGCTGGTCGCCCCGCTGGCGCGCCAGCATGCCGAGCAGTTGCAGCACGTCGGGATCGCGAGGCGCTGTCGTGCGCAGATGCTCGAGCAGGGCCTGTGCCTCTTCGAGCCTGCCGGACCGCGCCGATGCCATGGCCCGCGCGAGCGCATTAGGGTCGGCACGCGATGATCGTGTCTGTTGCAAACTCGTTTCCGCCGCTGCTTGCCCTGGCATCTCGGGTCGTGCGAGCAGGAACAGCAGCTTTGATTGCACCGGTCAACGGCTTCACAGCAAGAATCACATGCAAATGCACATGATTCGGTCGGCCAGGGTCGCGGCCGAACCGAGCGGTGGCTATTCGATCGGCAGCTTGCTGAGATTATCGCTGATCTTCTTGAGTGTCCGAAGCAGGTGCGCGATGTCGCGGTTGCTGATGCCCACCATCGCGCGCGAGAATTGGCGTCCTACGATCGGGGTCAGCTTGCGCAGCGTCTGCTGGCCGGCGGGGGTCAGCGTGACTTCGGTGATCCGGTTGTCTTCGGGATTGGGCTCGGTCGAGACGAGCCCCTGCTCGACCATGCGATCGATGATCCGGCTGATCGTCGATCTTTTGGTGAGCGCCGCCTCGGCAATCGCCCCGATGCTGGCGGGCTGCTGTTCGCGCAATACTGTCATCACGCGATAGATAGGCTTGGACACGCCATGCTTGTGCAGCACCTTGTCCATGTCTTCGTGATATTTGAAATCGGCATGCGCCATCAGATAGAAGGGCGAGTTTTCCAGGCGGAATGTCGGGTTGCTCGGGTCATATTCGCCGCGATTTTCCACCTGCTCCCCTTCCTGACGTACCGTTGCTGCTGCCGAGCTTGCGTTCATGTTTTCTCAAAAGCCTCGATTGATCAAGCGGTTCCATCGCAACGGACCGCCAAGGGGATCGAACTAGCCGAATACATGTGTATTTGCACTGAGTTATGACAGCCGTGTGGAAGAAAATGCCTGTCGCTGCCAATAGTTTTGTTGCTGGCAGGGCGGCTGCAGCCCCAATGCTGCAAGCCGTTCACGCCCCTTGGGCCGGAGCGATCGTGAACCGCTGCATCCTCGGTCGGTGTCAGCGGGACGAGTCCGCGCAATAAAATTGACAAAAATCGTGTGAAGTTGAATATATCTGTGGTGACGGGTGGGGCAGGCGACAGGTTCTGACCCAGCAGGCTGGAGGAGATGCGCATGGCGTTCGGACGGTGGGGACTGGGTTTTGGCGCTGCAGCGGTGCTGCTGGCTGTGGCGACGCCTGCAACCGCGCAGGAAGCCCGCCAGCGCTGGGAACAGCTGTGCCAGATTCGCAAGGACAAGCTCGACCTGATTCTGCCCGAAGCGATGCGCGAAAACCGAATCGACATGTGGATCGTCGCCTCGCGCGAAGGGCATGACGATCCCAATGCGATGCTGCTGGGTGGCGGCTATGTTGGCGATATCGGCTATTATGTGTTCACCGATCACGGCGAGGGGCGGATCGAGCGGACCGCGTTCGGCATCGGCGGTGCGGCCTTCGATCAGTGTCCGCTTTATGATCTGCGCAAGTCGCCCGCGGACCTCAAGGCATTCATCGCCGAGCGCAATCCGACGCGGATCGGCGTCAATATCGCCTCCGAAATCGGTACGGCCGACGGCCTCAGCCATTCGCTTCACCAGAAGCTCGTCGAAACGCTGGGGCCGGAACTGGCGCAGCGGCTCGTCCCGGCGGAAAAGCTCGTGTCCGATTTCCGCTCGCGCCATGCCGCCAGCGAAATCGCGGCCTTTGCCCGCGCGGGCGAATTCTCGCGCACCATTGCCGAGCGCGCGCTCTCGAACGAGGTGATAACGCCGGGCAAGACCACCACGGGCGAGGTCGCCTGGTGGATGATGGAGGAACTGCACAAGCAGGGCCTGGGCAACAGCTTCGGCATCCCCAGCATCTACATTCTTGGCCCCGGTCCGCGCGGACCCGTGTCGGGTGATCATGTCATCCAGCATGGCGACCTGATCACGATGGACTGGGGGGTGAATTTCCTGACCGCCTATACCGACATGAAGCGCATGGCCTATGTGCTGAAGCCCGGCGAGAATGCGCCGCCCCCCGGCGTCCAGCGCGCCTTCGACAAGGCGCGCGAGGTCCGCCAGATGATCCTCGAGGTGATCCGCCCCGGCGTCACCGCAGGCGATGCGCTGGCAGCGGTCAACCGGCGCGTGGCCGAGACCCCCGGCCTCGCGCTGGGCAAATATGACGATCCAGTGGCCGATCCCAAGGTGTCCGATGTGGTGATTGGCAGCCATTCGGTGGGCGATCTGGGGCACGGATCGGGCCCGTCGATGGCCGAATTCAATCCGCTGCGGATGACCTATGCGCTGCGGCCCGGCAATTTCCTGTCGATCGAGCTGTTTCTCTACACGCCCGTACCCGAATGGGGCACGCGCAAGATCAAGATTCCGCTCGAGGACAATGGCATGGTGACCGAGCGCGGCTTCGAATGGACGGCGCCGCCGAACAATCGCATCCTGTTGATCAAGTGAAGCGACCGCGCGCACGGGGCTTTTGCGACGACGTGCCCACCGCCGTTCTGCGTGCGCAGCCGCGGGCCGCTTGCGAACCGCCGGACCGGAATATCGCTTCGGGCGAAGTTAAAGCTTGAAATGTTACATATCACGCAATTATGCATATGTCTGCACAGCAGCGGAGAGCAAGAATGAAATGGCCGGCACAGCGCCTCGCATCGGGATCGAAGAAGAGCTTCGGCATGTACGACGAGGCTGCGAAACTCGACGCTGCGGGGGTTGATCTCATCCATCTGGAATTCGGGCGGCCGCATGCCGATACGCCCGACCATATCAAGCAGGCGACCAAGGCCGCGCTCGACGCTGGCATAGTCCATTATGGCGATTTTCGCGGCACGCTCTCCTTCCGCCAGGCGCTGGTGAAGAAACTGCGCGATTTCAACAAGCTCGATTACGGCGTCGATGAGGTGCTGGTGACCAACGGGCTCACCCATGCCTCGTTTGCAGCGTTCATGGCCGCGATCGATCCGGGCGACGAGGTGATCCTGCTCGATCCCTATTATCCGCAGCATATCGGCAAGACCCAGCTTGCAGGCGGCAAGGTGGTGATCGCGCATCTCGACAAGGCCAACGGCTTTGCCATTACGAAAGAGGCGATCGCCGCCAAGATTACCGGCAGGACGCGGATGATCGTGCTGATCAACCCGGCCAATCCTACGGGGCGCGTCTATACGCGCGAAGAGCTTCAGCATGTCGCCGATCTGGCGATCGAGCATGACCTGCTCGTGCTTTCGGACGAGGTGTACGAATACATCACCTATGACGGGGCGGAGCATATCAGCATCGCCAGCCTGCCGGGCATGCGCGAGCGGACAATTACCTGCTTCGCTTTCACCAAGGCCTATTCGATGGATGGCTGGCGCGTGGGCTATGTGACCGCCGATGCGCGGCTGATGCCCGCGATTCTGACCATCGCGATGACCGACGTCACCCATGTCAACGTGTTCGTGCAGGAAGGTGCGCGCGCAGCTATCGAAGGGCCGCAGGAGCCGATGCTGGCGATGGTCGAGGCCGATCGGCGCAAGCGCGAAATCGTCGTGCAGGCGCTGAACCAGATGCCCGGCGTTACCTGCGCCGCGCCTGAGGCCACCATCTACGCCTTTCCCGATATCACCGGCACGGGCCGCAGCTCGCAGGATATCGCGATGGCGATCCTGCAGGAAGCGCATGTCGTGGTCGAGGCGGGAAGCTTTTACGGACCCGGCGGGGAAGGCCATCTGCGCGTCTGTTTCGGGTCCGAATCCGAGGCACGCATCGTCGAGGCGATGGAGCGCCTGGGGCGCTTCTTCAACGCACTTTAAGTCATCGTCATAACAGGGAGAGACAGGATGAAGCGGAACTGGCGTCACTGGGCTGCGCTGCTGGCGCTCCCGCTTCTGGCTCCGGTTGTCGCGCAGCCGGTCGCCGCGCAGACCGAGCAGCCCGCATCAGGCTATGCCGCGCTGCTGGCGCTCTACGACGAATTTCGCGCGCTGACGGTGCCCGAAATGACGCGCGGCGTGCCCGACTATACACCCGCTGCGATGCAGCGCCAGGCCGAGCGCCTGGCGGGCTTGCAGCAGCGGCTGCGCGCCATCGATGACAGCACCTGGCCCATCGCCGAGCGGGTCGATTACATGGTCGTGCTCGCGGAAATGCGCGGTATGGAATTCCAGCACCGCGTCATGCAGCCGTGGAGGCGCGATCCGGCCTTTTACAGCACGACCAATCTGGGTTTCGGCCCGAAGATGCACGGGGCGTTCGGCATTCCCGAGCTTCCGCTCAACGGCGACGCACTGGCGCGGTTCAGGGCCAGCCTCGAGGCGGTGCCTGCGGCGCTCCGCCAGGCGCGCATCAACCTGACCGATCCGCGCGGCGACCTCGCCCGGCTAGGGATCGTGCAGAAACAGGTCGAGATCAACGTGTTCGCAGAGCTTGCCGCGCGGGCGGCCAAGGTGCAGCCCGAGCTGGTGCCACCGGCGAAGCGGGCGCAGGCGGCGGCAGCGGAGTTCAAGGCCTGGCTCGAATCGATCGAGGCGGGGCTTCCGGCGCATGGCGGGGTCGGCAAGGAAAATTACGCCTGGTATCTCAAGAACGTCCTGCTGCTCCCCTATACGCCTGAAGAGGTCGAGACGATCGGCGAACGCGAATATCAGCGCCAGGTCGCGTTCCTCAAGATCGAGGAGCATCGCAACCGCGCCATCCCGATGCCCGAACCGGTGACGACGCGCGCCGCGTTCGATGCCAAGCGCAAGGCCGAGGATGAGCATCTGCTCAAGCAGTTGCGCGACGGCCAGTGGGTGACGATCCCCGATTATGTGCAGCACGATCCCGAAGAGGGGCCCTATGTGTTCCCGTTCGAGCGCGATCCTTCCAAGCCCGGCCTGTTCGACCCGCCGCTCAACCTGCATTTCTTCTTCCAGGCCGAATTTCGCGATGGCCTGCCGCTGCGGGCGCACAATCTGCCGGGGCACATGTTCGATGGTTTGCAAGCCGCGCGGGATACGCGTCCCGTACGCGGCAAGCCGCGACTGTTCTTCGTCAACGGGCTGCGCAACGAGGGCTGGGCCTTCTATCTGGAAGAGATGATCCTGCAGGCGGGCATGCTCGAGGATCGGCCCAAGACGCGCGAAATCGACTATATCCTGGGCGCCAAGCGCGCGGCGCGCGTGGTTCCTGAAATCCGCATGCAGGCCAATGAATGGACCTGGAAACAGGCGAATGAATCGCTGATCGCGCGCACGCCGAAATGGATGAAGCCGGGCGATGCGGTTGCGCAGTTCGATATCGAGCTGTACTTGCGCCAGCCCGGCTATGGCATCGGCTATTACATGGGCAAGGTGGAGCTGGAAAAGCTGCTCGCCGAGGTTGCGATGCAGCAGGGCGAGGCCTTCGACATCAAGGCGTTTCACGACCGTTTCCGCGCTGCGGGATCGATCCCGATCTCGCTGATCCGCTGGGAGATGACGGGCCGTGACGACGAGGTCCGGACGATGCGCTGACGCACCGCGTCCTGCTCAGGCCAGCGGCAGCCAGACCTCGAAGCTGCTGCCTTCGCCCGGCGCGCTGCGCGTGAGCAGGATGCGCCCGCCATGGAGTTCGACGAGCTGCTTGACGAGCGCCAGGCCGATCCCGAGGCCTTCCTGGTTCATCCGGCCATCGGGGGCGACCTGCGCGAAAATGTCGAAAATCCGTCCCTGCTGTTCCGGAGCGATGCCGATACCGTTATCGGCGATCTCGATCTTGGCCCAACGATCCTCTGACCTCAGGCTGACGCGAATATCACCGCCATTGGGGGTGTAGCGCGCGGCGTTGCTGATGAGGTTGCCCACGATCTGGGTGACGCGCGCGTGGTCGCCGCGCAGCCTGACCGGGTCATCGGGCAGTGCAAGGTGCAGGCGGTGCTCCGCCGAATCGATGATCGGCTGTACCGTTTCGATGGCAAAGCCGATGACGTCCTGCAGCAGCAGCTCTTCGTGCCGCAGCGAGATCTTGCCCTGCTCGATGCGCGAGATATCGAGCAGATCCTCGACCAGCCGGGTCATGTGGCCGAGGCTGCGGTTCATCGCGCTGCGGATTTCGGGAACCGCGTCGGTGCCTTCGCGCCGCTCGAGCAGCCTCAGCCCCGCGACCAGCGCCATGATCGGGTTGCGCAGCTCGTGCGCGAGCACCGCGAGAAAGCGGTTTTTCTGTGCGTCGGCCGCCTGCAGTTCGAGCCCCATCGCAGCAAGGCTGTCGCGCTGCTTTGCGATCTGGCGCCGTTGATTGTAGAGCTCAAAGAAGACGTTGGCCTTGGAGCGCAGGATATCGGGCTCAATCGGCTTCTGGATGAAGTCGACCGCGCCCGCCTCATAGCCGCGGAACCGCCGCGCGGTGTCGCCGCTGCCGGCGGTGACGAAGATGATCGGCACATGGCGCGAACGCTCGCTGCCGCGCATCAACTCGGCCAGCTCGAACCCGTCCATGCCCGGCATCTGCACGTCGAGCAGCGCCAGCGCATAGTCGTGGACCAGCAGCAGTTCGAGCGCCTCTTCGCCGCTCGATGCCTTGTGGCACTCCAGACTATCGGATTTGAGCAACGCTTCGAGCGCGACAAGATTTTCCGGCAGGTCGTCGACCAGCAGGCATTTGACGGGATCGTTGCTGGTGTTCATGCCGCAGCCCAATCGCGCAACTGGCGGACGATATGGGCAAAATGCATCGCCTGAGCCGTCGGGCAGGCGGCGAGCGCGGCGGACGGCATGGTCGAAACCTCGGCAGTGGCCGGGTCCTCGACCAGCGCGATCCCGCCCGCTGCGCCCACCGCCCTCAGGCCATCGGCACCGTCATGGTTCGCGCCGGTCAGCACGATGCCGGTCAGCGACGGGCCATAGGCATCGGCGGCGGATTCGAACAGGACGTCGATCGCCGGGCGCGAATGGTTGACCGGTTCTTCCGACGACAGCGCGAGCGTTCCGCCCTCCTCGACCAGCAGGTGGTAATCCGCAGGTGCAAAATAGATCGTGCCCCCCATCGCCTGTTCCTTGTCCTCGGCTTCCTTGACCTGAAGTGCGCATTTGGCGGCCAGCAGCTGGACCAGGGCATTGTCCCGGCGCGGCGGGACATGAACGACAACGAAAATGGGGCAGGGAAAGTTTCCCGGCAAGGCCGGAAGAATCTGCGACAGCGCCTGCACGCCGCCCGCCGATGCACCGATCACCACCGCCTTGCCGGTCATGCCAGGCTCCGCTGGTAGATTTTCTCTTCAGCGACGAACTCGCCGAACGCACCAGCATGCTCGCTGAAGCGCAGGCTCTCCTTCGAGCCCAACCCGAGAAATCCGCGCCGCGCAAGCGAGTCCTTGAACAGGCCGATCGCCCGGTTCTGCAACTCGCGGTTGAAATAGATCAGCACGTTGCGGCACGAAATCAGGTGCATCTCGCCGAACACGCTGTCGGTGACCAGGCTGTGGTCGGAAAACACGACCTGATTGCGCAGCGACTTGTCGAACACCGCGCGGCCATAATCGGCGGTATAATATTCGGACAGCGAGGTCAGGCCGCCCGCCTTCTGGTGGTTTTCGGTGAACAGCCGGATCTGCTCGAGCGGATAGACCCCGGCCTCGGCGGCCTTCAACGCATTGGGGTTGATGTCGGTCGCGTAGAACATCGTCTTGTGCGCGAGACCTTCCTCGCGAAACAGGATCGACAGCGAATACAGCTCCTCGCCATTGCTGCATCCGGCCACCCAGACCTTGAGCGAAGCATAGGTGCGCAGATGCGGGATCACCTTTTCGCGCAGCGCACGGAAATAGGAGGGGTCGCGGAACATCTCGCTGACCTGCACCGTGAGATAGTTCAGCAGGCGTGGCAGCATGGTGCGGTCATGCAGCACATCCGACTGCATCGCCGATATGCTGTCATAGCCCAATTGCTTGCGCGCATGCAGCAGCCGCCGCTTCAGTGAGGCGCGCGCATAATTGCGGAAGTCGTAATGATAGTGCTGGTATACCGCCTCGAGCAGCAGCTCGATCTCGATATCCTCGATATTCTCGGCCATCAGCGCGGCATCCACACGCGCACCAGAGACAGCAGCTTGTCGACATCGATGGGCTTGGCCATATAATCGTTTGCGCCGGCATCCAGGCAGTTCTGCTGATCGTCCGGCATGGCCTTGGCGGTGAGCATGATGATCGGCAGCTTCGCCCATTTCGCTTCGCTGCGGATCGTGCGCGCGGCGGTCAGCCCGTCCATTACCGGCATCATCACATCCATCAGCACCAGGTCGATCGCCTTGTCGGGATCCTCGCCCGCCGCTTCCAGCGCGGTGATCGCCTCCTGGCCGTTGCGCGCGATCTGCGTCACGACGCCCCGCGGCTCGAGTACGCTGGTCAGCGAATAGACGTTGCGCACGTCATCCTCGACGATGAGGATGCGACGACCCTCGAGCGCGGCATCGCGATGGCGGGCCTTCTCGATCATCTTGCGCTGTTCTGGCGGCAGATCGGCGACCACCTGGTGCAGGAACAGCGACACCTCGTCGAGCAGGCGCTCGGGGGACTTGGCGCCCTTGATGATGATCGAGCTCGAATAGCGCCGCAGCCGCTGCTCCTCGTCTGCCGTCAGCTCGCGCCCGGTATAGACGATCACCGGCGGGAAGGCATGGGCCTCGTCGGCGCTCAGTTCCTCGAGCACGGCAAAGCCTGAGGCATCGGGCAGCGACAGGTCGAGCACGACGCAGTCGAACGTCTCGTTGCGCAACCGCTCGAGGCAATCGGCGGCGGTGCCGACGCCCACGGTCTCGACATCCTGCGACTTGAGCAGCTGGCCGACCGCTTCGCGCTGCACGGCGTCGTCCTCGACAATCAGCACGCGGCGCATGCGCGAGGCAAGCTTGGCCTGAAGCGTCGCCAGCACTTCGGCCAGCTGGTCGCGCCGCGCCGGCTTGCCCAGAAAACCGACGGCGCCGAGCGCCAGTGCCGTCGGGCCCTGATCGGCGCCCGAGATGACGTGGATCGGGATGTGCCGCGTCTCGTCCCTGTGCTTGAGCTGGTCGAGCACGGTGAGGCCCGACTGGTCGGGCAGGCCGATATCGAGCACGATCGCGTGCGGGCGGTACTCGCCAGCAAGCGCGATCGCCTCCTGCGCGGTGCTGGCGACGATGCACTGGAAGCCCATTTCGCGCGAGAGGTCGCAAACGATGCCGGCAAAGGTCGCGTCGTCCTCGATCACCAGCAGCAGCTGTTTGCCTTCGGTCAGCGCAGCGCGGTCATCGGCAGCGACGCTCGGGACTGCGGCGGCGGGCCTTGCTGCGCGCGGCTTCGGAGCAGGGGCGGGCGAGGGCAGGGCGGGCGCTGCGACGGGTGCGAGCTGTCGCGCGGGCACCATCGCGGCGTCGTAGATGACGGGAATGGTGAGCGTGAAGCAGCTGCCTTCGCCGACCTTGCTTTCCAGGCTGATCTTGCCGCCGAGCAACCGCGCCAGCTCGCGCGAAATGGAGAGACCCAGCCCGGTGCCGCCATATTTGCGGCTGATCGTGCCATCGGCCTGCTGGAAGGCCTCGAAAATGCTGGCCTGCTGCTCCTTGGCGATACCGATGCCGGTATCGGCGACCTTGATCGCCAACCGGTCCTCGCCCACGGGGGAGAAGCTCAGCCGCACGCTGCCGCGCTCGGTGAACTTCAGCGCGTTCGACAGCAGGTTCTTGATCACCTGCTCGAGCCGCATCCGGTCGGTCTCGATCGTCACAGGGCAATTCGCATCGCGCTCGATCTCGAGCGCCAGACCCCGCTCGTCGGCAATGGGCTGGAAGACCTTCTGCATGTCGTTCGCCAGCCGCTCGGTCAGCACGGACGCAGGCTGGATCTCGATATGGCCTGCCTCGATCTTCGACAGGTCTAGAATGTCGTTGATCAGCACCAGCAGGTCGTTGCCCGCCGAATAGATGGTGCGCGCGAACTTGACCTGTTCCTCGGACAGACGCCCGTCGGGATTGTCGGCGAGCAGCTTCGACAGGATCAGCAGCGAGTTGAGCGGCGTGCGCAGCTCGTGGCTCATGTTCGCGAGGAAATCGGACTTGTACTGGCTTGCCTGTTCGAGCTCGCGCGCCTTCAACTGCAGCGCCGCCGAGGCGCGTTCGAGGTCGTCGCGCTGCGTTTCCAGCGCCTGCGCCTGTTCCTCGAGCTGGCTGTTGGTCTGTTCGAGCTCGACCTGCTGCAATTCGAGCCGCGCCTGCGTTTCGCGCAGCGCATTGCCCTGTTCCTCGAGCTCCTCGTTCGAAACGCGCAGCTCCTCGCTCTGCGCCTGCAGCTCGCCCGCCTGGCGTTGAGTCTCCTCCAGCGCATCCTGCAACCGGGTGCGGAACCGGGCGGAGCGCAGGGCAATACCGATCGATCCGCTCGACTGTTCGAGCAGCTCGAGCACCAGTTCGTCCACGGGCTCGAAAAAGCCGAGTTCGATGACGCCGTTGACGCGGTCGTCGGCCTTGGTCGGGGCGATCACGAGATGGCGCGGCACGTCGCTGCCAAGTGCCGAACCGATCGAGAGATAGCCCTGCGGAATATCGTTCAGCACGATCAGCTGACCATCGACCGCCGCCTTGCCGAGCAGGCCCTCGTTCAACGCAAAGCTGACAGGAACATCCGCTCCCTGTGCGACGCCGAGCATGCTGGCGCGATTGAAGCTCCCGCCTTCGCCCTTGAACAGCGCGGCCGCCCTGCTTCCGGTCTTGTCGGAAAGAAAGGCGAGAATGGCTGCGGCCAGGTCCTCGATCGACTTGTCCCCCATCATCGCGGCGGAGAGGTCGACCTGCGCCTGTTGCAGCCATTGCTGGCGTGCGCGCTGCCGCATGCTGTGTGCCATCAGCAGGAAGATGGCGATGGTCAGCGCAATGCCGGTCGCGCTCGTCACCACCGCGCTGACAATGGCGGTGTTCGAGGCAGCGGCCATCTGATCGATATTGGATTGGCGCTTGCGCAACTCTTCGCGCGACATGCTGGCGATTTGTGCACGAATGGCGTCCATCGCTGCCTTGCCACGGTCCGAATCCAGCGCAGCCAGCGCTGCATCCAGGCCCTGGTCGCGCCGCAGCCGGATCGTCGCATCAAGTTCGCGCAGCTTCTGCTCGACGTTCAGCTCGAGCTGAGCAATATTCTCTTCCTGCACGGGATCGCCCTGCATCAAGGCGGGCAGCACTTCCAGCTTGGCACGTGCCAGCGCAGCGCCCTCGACATAGGGTTCGAGATAGGCCTCGCGACCGGTCAGCAGATAGCCGCGCTGCCCCGTTTCGGCGTCCAGCGTCGCGGCCAGCATGTCGTCGAGCGCATTCAGTACCGTATGCGTCTTGCGGATCGCATTGTCACTCGCGCGCATGTTGGCGATGTTAAGATAGGCAATACCCGCGCTGAGCACGAAAAAGATGATGCCTGCGATCAGGCCGACGACCGCCCAGCGGTTCGCGGGGCCACTGGCGCGGGGAACGTTCCGGTTGGTCATGACGGCAGGGTGTCTCGCAGGGAAAGGCAGTGACCAGGGTCTAGCGTATTGAAATTGCTTTGTCCAAAAGCGTCACCCGGCAGGCACGCGGGTGGCGATCAGTCCGGCATGGCCGCCAGTACCCGGTCGGGCGTCATCGGGTAATCGAACACGCGCGCGCCGCAGGCGTTATAGATCGCGTTGGCGATCGCCGCCGCCCCGCCGCACATGCCGAGTTCGCCGATGCCCTTGGCCTGGATGATGCTGGCTGCGGCATCGCGCTCCTCGACCAGCAAAACCTCGAGATCCGGGACATCGCGGTGCACCGGAACATGATATTCGGCGAGATCGCGGTTGACGAGATGCCCGTCGCGCGGATCGAATTCGAGCGCCTCGGTCAGCGCCATGCCGATGCTCCAGGTGATGCCGCCCAGGCATTGCGAGCGGGCGGTCTTGGCGTTGAGCACCCGGCCGAAGCCGAACGCGCCGAGCATCCGGTTCACCCGGGTTTCGCCGGTATAGTGGTTGACCCGCACTTCAGCAAAGAACGCGCCGAAGCCCGAAGCAAGATAATCGTCGGTGATCTTGCCGGGCTCGTAATGGCCTTCGCGCACCAGATCCTTGCCGCCGAGCAGTTCGGTCAGCGGCGTACCGTTGCCCGCTTTCGCATCGGCGAGCACCAAAGCGGCCTCGTCAATGCCGAGGGTGTCGGCCAGCGCCTCGCGGATCGCCATGCACGCGACATAGACGGCAGAGCCTATCGACGGTGCCCCCCAACTGCCGCCAGAACCCGGGCCACGCGGATGGTTGCTGTCGCCGAGGTCAACGAGCACCTGGTCGGGTCGCAGTCCCAGCATCTCGCCTGCGATCTGCGCGACGATGGTATAGGTCCCGGTGCCGATATCGGTCATGTCGGTCTCGACCAGCGCGGTGCCATCGGCCTTGAGCGTGACGCGGGCCTTGGCTTCGGCGACATTGTGCACGCGCGCGGCGCTCGCCATGCCGGTGCCGATCCACCATTCGCCCTCGCGTCGCAGGCGGGGCTTGCGCGGACCGCTGTCCCAGCCAAAGGCCGCGGAACCCTGGCGCAGGCAGTCGGCCAGCTTGTGCGACGAGAAGGGCAGGCCCTGTTCGGGGTCCTTGTCGGGAATGTTGCGCAAGCGCAGCTCGACCGGATCGATCCCGGCACGCTCGGCGAGTACGTCCATCGCCGCCTCGAGCGCGGGCATGCCCACCGCCTCGCCCGGCGCGCGGACCGAGCCTGCGGTCATGCGGTGGACGCGCGCGAGTTTCAGCATCAGCTCGCGATTCTCGCCCGGATAGAGGAAATGCGAGGATTGCAGCACCGGCTCGGCAAACTCCTCTCCGGGCAGGTTGGAGACCAGCGCCTCATGGCCGAAACCGGTGAGGCGACCATCGTTATCGCAGGCAAGGCGCAGCCGTTGCGTGGTTTCCGACCGCCGCATGATCCCCTGAAAGACCTGCTGACGCGACATGACGACACGCACGGGACGATCGATCTGCATCGCGGCAATCGATGCAGCGACGACTTCCTCGCTGATCCCGAGCTTCGAGCCGAAACCGCCGCCGACATAGCGTGAGATCAGCCGGATCCTGTCCTCGGGCAGGCCGAGCGCATCGGACAATTCGGTGATGTTGTAGTTGAGCATCTGCAACGAGGCATGCACGGTCAAGCGTTCGCCGTCCCATTGCGCGATTGCGGCATGCGGTTCCATTGCCGCCGAGGCATGGCCCTTGGTGGTATAGGTGACATCGACCGCGAAGGCGGCCTCGGACATCGCCTTGTCGAGATTGCCCTCGCGGACGGTCTCGTCTTCCTGTTCTTCGGCAAGGCTGGCGTCGGCTTCGACGGGCGCTGCCTCGTCGGGCTTGTATTCGACGACCAGATGCCTGGCCGCATCGCGCGCCTGCTCGAAGCTCTCTGCGACGACCAAGGCCAGCGGCTGACCCCAATAGCAGATCGTCCGCGGCTTCTGCTGCGGTGCCTCGTTGGCGGTCCCCTGGGCGGGCCGGGTGGTGAGGCGCTCGTCATCGATCACCGCGATCACGCCGGGCATGGCGAGCGCGCTTTCGGCGTCGATCCGCACGACGCTGCCCCGGGTAATGGTCGCGGTCACGAGCACGCCTTCGGCGCAGCCCTCGACCGGATATTCCGCGGCATAAGGCGCGGTGCCAGTGACCTTGGCCAGCCCCTCGATCCGCGAGACGGGCTTGCCGATCACGCCCTGGCGCATCGTGTCAAGCCGGTTGTCGGTCGCGGGCTTGTCCTGCTTCACATGCACGCTCATGCCGCCTTCTCCACCGCTTCGGCCAGCACCGCGTGCAACGTGCGCCGGGCGAGCGGAATCTTGAAATCATTGTCGCCGTGGCCTTCTGCCCCTTCGAGCAGCAGATCGGCGGCCTGGTCGAACAGCTCGGGCGAGGGGGCCGCGCCGACGAGCAGTTCGCCGATGCGCGGGTCGTGCCACGGCTTGTGCGCAAGGCCACCAAAGGCGAGATCGGCGCGCGTGAACTTGCCGCCGCCCATCGCGATCACGGCGGCAATCGACACCAGCGCAAAGGCATAGGACGACCGTTCGCGCACCTTGCGATAAAGCTGCTTCGCTTCCACCGGCGGGGGCAGGGTGACCGCGATGATCACCTCACCTGCCTCCAGCACGTTATCACGCCACGGAGTGTCGCCGGGCAGGCAGTGGAAATCGCGCACCGGGACCGTCCGTTCCGCGCCGTCGGCCGTTGCGATCACGACCATGGCATCCAGGGCCGTCATCGCGACAGCCATATCGCCGGGATAGGTCGCGATGCACTCGTCGCTGGTGCCGAGCACCGCGTGCAGCTTGTTCACCCCGCCGATCGCGCCGCAGCCGCTGCCCGGATCGCGCTTGTTGCAGGGCTGGTCGATGTTCATGAAATAATAGCAGCGGGTGCGCTGGCACAGATTGCCGCCGGTCGTCGCCTTGTTGCGCAGCTGCTGGGTCGCGCCAGCGAGGATCGCGCGCGCGAGCACCGGATAATCGGCGCGGACGCGCGGATGCACGGCAGTGGCGGTGTTGGTCGCCAGCGCGCCGATGCGCAGGCCTCCACCGGGCGTATCCTGAATGCCGTCGAGCCCGATCCGCCCGATATCGCCAAGCTGCGAAGGCGTCGCCACCTGCAGCTTCATCATGTCGAGCAGGTTGGTGCCGCCCGCGATCAGCATCGCCTCGGGCAGCGCAGCGATTGTGGAGGCATCGCTGAGCGAATGCGCGCGCTGGTACTGGAACGGCCTCATGCGGCGGACTCCGATGCGGCGACGTCGCGGATGGCGGCGACGATGTTCGCATATGCGCCGCATCGACACAGATTGCCGCTCATCCGCTCGCGAATTTCCTCGCCGCACGGCTCGAACGGGCCGTCGAGCGTCTTGCTGGCATCGCTCGGCCAGCCATTGGCGATCTCATCGAGCATGGCCGTCGCCGAACAGATCTGCCCCGGCGTGCAATAACCGCACTGGAAGCCGTCATGCTCGACAAAGGCGCGTTGCAGCGGCGAAGGCTCGTCCGCAATGCCCAGGCCCTCGATGGTGGTGACCTGATGGCCTTCGTGCATCGCCGCAAGTGTCAGGCAGCTGTTGATGCGCAGACCGTTGACGATCACCGTGCACGCGCCGCACTGGCCGTGGTCGCAACCCTTTTTGGTGCCGGTCAGCCCCAGATCGTTGCGCAGAAAATCGAGCAGCGTGACACGCGGGTCTTCGGGCAACGGGTAGGGCGATCCGTTGACGATCAGTTCATCGGGCATTCAGGACTCCTTGCGAAATCCCAAGCCCCGAACGCCGCGATGGTTCCCTGCGATGGCGGAATTGATTGCTATTGGCGCTGGTCGGTTTCCCGGTCGACTTCAGGCCGACCAGTATTTCCGGCTCGCGATCGCGGCTCCCTCGGACAATGCCGCCAGCTTGGCCCAGACAATCTCGGGATCGAGGCTGTTGCTCCCCGCATGGACCGAAAAGCCGCAATCGACCCCGGCCATCACCCGCTCGCGGCCAAGCAGATCGGCATAGCGCCCGATGCGCTGCGCGATGAGCTCCGGGTGCTCGATATAAGGGCTCTGTGGCTCGACCATGCCGGGGCACAGGATCTTGCCCTCGGGCAGGGGGTGCTCCTCGAAAAAGGCGAATTCGTGCGCATGACGCGGGTTTGCGCCTTCGAGCAGCACCGTCTGCGGCTTCGCGCTCCAGACGATGTCGGCAATCTCGCCCAGCGCCACGTCGCAATGGTGCGGCCCGGGATAATTGCCCCAGCACAGATGCATGCGCAGTTGCTCCGCCGGAATGTTCTGCAGCGCATGGTTGAGCGCTGCGACATTCATCCCGATGCGCTTGCGGAAATCCTCGAGGCTCAGATGGGTGAACTGGACATGGCGGCCCATGGCAAGGTCGGGGCAATCGACCTGCAGGGTGATCCCGGCAGCGGCGATGGTCTCATATTCGTGGCGTAGCCCTTCGGCGAGCGCGAAGACATAGTCCTCGTCGCTGGCATAAAATTGGTTGGGAAAGAACAGCGCGGTGACGCCCGGCGACGCTGCGGACATGAAGGTGGCGTGACCGTTGGCGAGCCGCTGCAGCCGCTCGGCATCGATGCGCGGCGCTTCCATGTCAATCACCGTGATCGGCCCGGTGCAGGCGGGGGCAGAGCGCTTGGCGCGGCCCTTGTTGCCGAAAACCTGGGCCTTGGCGCCCGGGAAGGCCTCCAGATCGGCAAACTCGTATTGGCCCGCTTCGCCGCCAAAGCCCGAAAGCCGGTGCTTGATATAGGTGGCATAGCTGGGCTTGGACTGCTCGCCGTCGTTGACGATGCTGACCCCCGCCTCGATCTGGCGCTTGATGACATAGGCCGTGGCCTGCTCGACCGCGGCGTCGAAATCGGCTTCGGACACCGTCTCGCCGCCCTCGCGGGCGAAGACCAGATCGAGCAGGGCTTCGGGTCTGGGCAGGCTGCCGACATGGGTGGTGAGAAAGCGGTCGGGTGCGGTCATGGATGGGGACTCCGGAAGATCAATCGTTGATGGCATCGGGAACCGGCTGCAGGGGCCGGTTCAGGAAGGCCGCGAGCGCAGTGTTGTATTCGATCGGATGCGACAGGTTGCACAGGTGCCCGGCCTCGCGGATGAAGCGCGCCTGTCCCAGCGGTGCGGCGCGGGCGACGGCGCGGGTCACGTCGCGGCGCCAGGGCGTGTCCTGACATCCCGTCATGCCAAGAACCGGCATGCACAGCGCTGCCATCGCATCGAGCCGAGCCGACGGACCGGCAGGACCGGCAGCAAGGTCGCGGCCGTCATAATCGGCGAGCATGGCCGCACCGATCTCGGCCGCCTCGCCGGACAACCCGGCCATGAGTGGATGCTGTGCCCAGTGCCGTTTCATCGATGCGAGCATGCCCTGCCTGACCAGTTCGGCATATTCCGACAGCGGTATCTGGTCCGACGCATTGGCCTGATCGGGGATTCCGGCGAGCGAAATCCCTTGCAGCACCAGCGTTATGACCCGGTCTCGATGCTGCTGGGCATAGGTAATGGCCGTCGCGCCCGCCTGCGACATGCCGACGAGGTGGAATGCGGCCAGGCTCAGATGGTCGGCGAGCCGAGCGATGTCTTCGGTTTCGCGCACCCGGTCCGGGGGAGCGGTCGACTGGCCGAAACCGCGGCGATCGATCGCAACCAGGGTAAAGCGGTTGGCCAGCGCGCGCGCCTGCATCGTCCACATCCGCCGGTCGAGCGTCCAGCCATGCAGCAGGACGACCGTTGGACCCTGGCCGACCTTCTCGACGGCCAGCGTGCCGCCGTCCACCTGCAGCCATAGCGTCTCGCCGCCCAGCCTTGGTTCCGGCGGCGTCTTGGCATGGCTCGGGCCCAGCCTGCACACCGGGCCGTGCATCGATCAGGCCGCTTCGGCGCTGCGGAAGGTGTTGTTGTTGCTGTGGTCGCCGGCCAGCCAACGCGCCAGTTCGCTGCGAGCCTTGGCGCGGACCTGATCCTCGATCGCCAGCGCCTCGGGCGCGTCGCAGGTGAACTCGATGATCATGCCGTTGGGGTCCTTCACATAGACCGACCGGCAATAGCCGTGCTCGAGAATATAGGTCTGCGGCTCGACGATCCCGGCAGCGGCAATGCGGCGCTCCAGCTCGGCCTGCGCGTCGGGATCGACATGCAGCGCGATGTGATGGAAGGGCGATTCCGGGATGGGCGGGCTGAATTCGGCCTGGTCGTCCGCGTTGGCGAACTGGAAGAAGGCGAGCGCGCTGCCGTCCTTCATCGCGAAGAAGCAGTGGCAATAGGTGCGCTCCTTGCCGAACAGCTCGTCCTTCTCGCAATAGGTCGCGACCAGCGGAAAGCCTAGCACGTCCTCATAGAAAGCGCGCGTCGCCTCGAGATCGCGGGTGGTATAGGCGGTGTGGTGCAGGCGATTGACTAGCTGGCTCATGGCTTCCTCCTCATCTTGTGTTCACGCCGGTCGGCAGCCCCCTCAGGCCGTCAGTTTCAGCGCGATGCGGGCGACATGCTCGCCCTGAAAGCGGGCGCCTGCAAGTTCGTTTTCGGAAGGCAGGCGCGACCCGTCGCCCCCCGCGATCGTGCTTGCACCATAGGGTGTGCCGCCGCTGATCTCGGACATGATCGTGTTGCCGGCAAAGCTATAGGGCAGGCCGATGACGATCATGCCATGGTGCAGCAACGTGGTGTGGAACGAGGTGATCGTGGTTTCCTGTCCGCCATGCTGGCTGGCAGTCGAGACGAACACGCTGGCAGGCTTGCCGATCAGCGCGCCCCTGGCCCACAAGCCCCCAGTCTGGTCGAGAAAGTTGCGCATCTGCGCGGCCATGTTGCCGAAGCGGTTGGGCGTGCCGAAGATGATGCCGTCATAATCGGCCAGTTCTTCGGGACTTGCAAACGGGGCAGCCTGATCGACCTTCATGCCCGATCCTGCCGCCACCTCGTCGGGCACCAGTTCGGGCACGCGCTTGACGACGGCCTCGCAGCCCTCGACCGCATTCACCCCATCGGCCACGGCGCCTGCCATGATCTCGGTATGCCCATAGCCCGAATAATAGAGGATGAGGATGCGTGCCATGGATGCTTTCCCGTCGTTTCTAGGTCAGAACTTGTAGAGCGCCTCGATGCCGAAGACGCGCGGGCGGCCCTTGAATACGAAGCCGCCGGGCGAGAACTCGGCATTGTACCGCTCGTTAAACAGATTGTCCGAAAAGGCCGTCAGCGACCATGCGCCGCCATCGAGCGTGAGCCGTGCGTTGACCAGGTCGACCGGGCGGCGAACCGTGGAGTTCGGCACGTCGAACCAGGTCTTGCCGGTGCGATTATAGTCGACGCGAATGCGGCCCTTGAGGTCGCTGTCACCCAGATTGGTCTCGTATTGCGTGCCCAGATTGATCGTATAACGCGAGATGAACGGCGCTTCGTTGCCGATCACGGTCGGATCGGGGAATTCCTTGATCTCGCTATAGGTGACGCCGAGCCCGAAATTGATGTCCCATCCGCGTGCCGGACGCAGCGTGCCATCGATCTCGAAGCCTTGGAGCCGCACCTCGGGGACATTGCCCAGATTTTGCGTCGAGTTGGCGGCGAGGAAGACGAAGAAATAGCCGTTTTCGGACTTGGTGGTGTAGGCGCTGGCGTTGAGCGTCAGCATCCGGTCGAACAGATTGGTCTTGACGCCGATCTCGAACGTATCGGCGACTTCCGCCTCGTAGATGTCCGCGACACCGACTACGCCCGTGCCCGCAGCGACTGCGCCGACGCCGGTCTGGTTGAACCCGCCCGAACGGAAGCCACGGCTGTAGCCGCCATAGATCGTGACGTTATCGACCGGCTTGTAGGTCAGCGTGACCTTGGGCTGCCATTCGTCGAACGTTTCGCGGCGCACTTCGCCGGTGCGTCCTGTGGGGAAGCCGGGGACAACGGGGATGAACGCGGTCGGGGTGAGGGTGCGGTTGCGACGGCGATCCTTGTCGTAACGCAGCGAGGCATCGACGCGGAAGGTCTCGGAAAACTCATAGCCGATATTGGCATAGACCGCCCAGGCGAAGTTGTTCTGCGAATCCGCCAGGAAGGTCGCCTGCGGGTTGCGCGGATCGGTGCTGGGGGTGCGGAACACCGGGAACACGCCCTGGCCGGTATCGACCATGTTGCCGGTCGAGATATAGCGGTTGGTATCGATGAAATAGCCGCCGAGCGACCAGGTGAACGCATTGTCGTCGTTCGACTGGATACGCAGGTCCTGGCTGATCGCCTCGACATCGAGAAACTGGCTCTGGTTGAGGTCGAAGCCGAACAGCGCGAAGAACAGCGACTCCTGGATCGGCAGGAAGTTGAACGCATCACCCGTGAGGATTTCGGACAGCGTGTCATAGGACGTCACCGAGGTGATCGAACCCCAGTCCGCCTTGTAGTCGATCTTGGCCGAGACGTTGTAGATGTCGCGGTCGTTCTGCCCGGCATTGTTGACGCGCACCGGCAGGCTGGTGTCGTTCACATCGGCGACGATATTATAGTAGAGCGCCTGGGTGCGCAGCAGCGACATCGAGGCGCGCAGATCGACTGTCAGCTGGTCGGTCGGCGTCCAGAGCAGCTTGCCGCGCAGCGAGATATCCTCGAGCGGATCGGCATCCTCACCGAGGAAGGTGTTGGGGATATAGCCGTTAGTATCGCGATAGGAGCCCGACAGACGGAATTTCAGCGTGTCGCTGATCGGCCCGGAAATTCCGGCGCGCAGCGTGTAGCCGAAGCCATTGTCGATGCCGGCAAACACGCGGCCTTCGAACTGGTCGCTAGGCTGCTTGGTGTTGATGATGATCGCCCCGCCAATGGCGTTGCGCCCGTACAGACCGCCCTGGGGTCCTTTCAGGATTTCGATCTGCTCGATATCGAACAATTCCTGGCTGAACTGGGCAGCATTGACCTGCTGCACTCCGTCAACCACCACGGCGACCGAGGGCTCGGAATTGCGGTTCTGCGTGATCCCGCGAATGATGACGAACGCGTTGCCCGCGTTCTGCGTCTCGATAAGCTGGACGTTGGAAGTCAGGCCGATGAAATCGGCCGCCTTGTCGATGCCGGCCGTCTCGATGGTCTCGGCATTGAAGGCAGTGATGGCAGCCGGTGTGTCCTGCAGCGTTGAATCGCGGCGGAGCGCGGTAACCACGATCTCGCCTTCACCGGCCTCCTCGGTCACTTGATCCTGCGCGAAGACGGGTGTCGCCCCCAGCAGCGCGAGCGCGGAAACCGAACCTGTCAGCAGCAGCTTGTTCCAAATCGCGGGCATTACACCTGCTCCCCTCATCCAGTGGATCCCGCCGCTTTTTTTCTTGAGCCTTTGGGGCTTGTGCGGGCGAGTTATGCATCGGGTAAATTGTTCGTAAAACGAAGTCAAGTTCGATATGCGAAGTTTGCATGCGACAAGCGAAGCAGGCGTGCGGGCAGCGCGCTGGGTTGGTTGCAAGGCCAACGGTGCGGGGTGGGAAAGGTAGAGGAGTGCCCTTGCGGGCAGGAGATCAGTTCTGCTGCAGCGAGTGCATCAGCGTCGGCCAGCGCTGAAGCGCGCTGCCGATCTCGGCGGCGGCTTCGCGCAGCATGGGCAGACGCGTGCGGACGAGCTCGTCCTGCGAAATCCGGGTGGTCGATGTCGAACAGTTGATCGAGGCGATCGCGTTGCGCTGCGCATCGAACACCGGCACCGCGACCGAGACGATGCCGTAATCGAGCTCGTCGAGCGCGGAATCATAGCCGGTCTCGCGCGCGCTCTGCAGGCGCTGTTCCAGGCCCTCGGGCGTCGTCACGGTCCGCTCGGTAAAACGCTGCAGGCTGACCGCCGCCTTGTAGCGGGCGATCACCGGCTCGGGCTGGAAGGCGAGCAGCACCTTGCCCAGCGACGTTGCATGAACGGGAAAGCGCGTGCCGACATTCGCGCCCAGCCGGATACGCCGGTTGGTCGAGACATGCGCGACATAGAGTATATCGGTGCCCGAGAGAACCGCCATCGACGAGCTGTCGCCGGTATCGTCGCGCAGTTTCTGCAGCGGCGGCAGCACCACCTGCTCGACATTCATCGACGAGAGATAGGCGGTGCCGAAGCTCAGCACCTCGGGACGCAGCAGGAACTTACGCCCGAACTGCGCAATATAGCCGAGTTGCACCAGCGTGTTGAGGCAACGCCGCGCGACCGCCGGGCTGAGGCCGGTAACCTGTGCCACTTCGCTCAACTGCATTTCAGGATGCGTCGCGTCGAACGCGCGCAGCACCTTGAGCCCGCGCTCGAGCGTCGAGAGATATTCGCTGTCCTTGCCGGGCTTGGCGGGTTCGTCCATGGTCTGAGCGCTAGCCGGTTGCCGTGTATCAGGCAAGGTGATGTCGCCCCATTGGCGAAGCGCGCTCACTCCGCCGCGGCGGATGCCGCCGTATCTGCGCCCAGAAGCTCGTCATTATGCTGCCCCAGCACCGGTGGGGCTGTGACACTAGTGGCGCGCTCGCCATCGAAGCTCAGCGGCGAACGGATGGTGCGGAAGGGGCCGTGCGGTCCGTGCGGGTCCTCGAGCACCAGCCCCAGATGCTGCGCCTGGGGTGTCTCGATCACTTCGGGCGCGCTGTAGACCGGCGAATGCGGGACCTCGAGCTGCTCGAGCGTCGCGCACCATTCGGCGCGGGGCTTCGCCGCGAACAGCGGGGCCAGGAATGCGGCGACCTTCTCGTAATTGGCGATGCGGGCGTCGCGACTGGCGAATTCGGGACGCTCCAGCATGTCTGGCTGGCCCACGGCGATCGCCAGATTCTCCCAGAATTTGGGCGGCGAGGACATGTGCAGCGCGATCCATTCGCCGCCCTGACATTGGAAGACATAGGATTGCGAGACATTGGGCCGGCTATACGGCCCCATCACTTGATCGTCGGAGAAATAATGGGTGAAATCGTCGAGATTGAAATGCGCCATCGCCTCGAACATCGAGACTTCGACCAGCCGCCCCTTGCCGGTCGTTGCGCGTTCGTGCAGCGCGGCCAGCACGCCCTGCGCGCCGTAGAAGCCGGTAATCGCATCCGCCAGCGCGGGGCCGACGACGCGCGGGTTGGCCGGGTTGACCAGCAGCCGCAAAAAGCCGCTCGCCGCCTGGGCGACGGTGTCGAAGGCGGGGCGATCGCGGTCCGGCCCGGTCGCGCCGAAGCCCGAGATCGAAAGGTAGATGAGCCGCGGATTGATCGCGCGCAGCCGCTCGGGATCGACCTTGAGCTTGTCGGCGACGCCGGGGCGGAAATTCTGGATGAACACATCGGCAGAAGCGATCATGCGATCGAACGCCTCGAGATCGGGGCCGCCGCGCGTGTCGAGCGTGATCGAGCGCTTGTTGCGGTTATAGGTCTGGAAATGCGGGCTGTAGAAACCACCGCGAAAGGCGCGGAACGGATCGCCGCCATCGGGCCTTTCCACCTTGATCACGTCAGCGCCCAGATCGGCGAGCATCATTCCGGCGCAAGGACCGGTGATGAAAGTGCCCATTTCGAGCACGGTGACATTGGCGAGCGGCTTGGCCATATTGACATCTCCCTGATCGCCACTCATAGAAAATTCGATATACGAAATCAACTTCGTAAATCGAAACATTCTGGCGGGTGTCTACGCTCCCGCCTGGCCAGCACAGGAGCCCATATGCGCATCGGCAAGCAGGACGCCCCGTTCACTTCGATCTGCACCTCGGATGCGACCAGCATCACCGTGCGCGGGCGCGACCTGTGCGGCGACATCATCGGCAAGATGGACTTTACCAGCTATTTCTGGCTGCTGGTCACCGGTGAGGAGCCGACCGACGTCCAGAAATTCTTCGCCAACGCGGTGCTCGCGGCGATTGCCGAGCATGGACTGGTGCCGAGCGTCGTCGCCGCCCGCATGACCTACGCTGCGGCCCCTGAAGCGTTTCACGGGGCCATTGCGGCGGGGCTGCTGGGCTGCGGATCGGTGGTGCTGGGCAGCGCCGAGGTCGCTGGCCGCTTCTATGCCGATCTGGTCGGCAGGGCCCGCGACGGGGCAGGGGCGCAGGCCGCGATCGCCGCGGAGGGCGTCCGCACGCTGCGCGCCAGCAAACAGGCGATTCCCGGTTTTGGCCATCCGCAGCATTCCGCCGGAGACCCTCGCGCGCTGTTGCTGCTCGACATGGCGGAACAGCACGGGATTGTCGGCGAACATATCGGCATGCTCTACGCGCTGCGCGATTGTCTGCCGGAAACGCTGGGCCGTGCACTGCCGATCAACGTCAACGGTGCGATCCCGGCGGTGATGCTGGATGTCGGCTTCCCGGTCGGCGCGCTCAAGGGCATTTCACTGCTTGCGCGCACCGCCAGCCTGATCGGCCATCTGCAGGAGGAAATCGACCGCCCGATCGGCTTCGTGATGTCCGGCGCTGCAGCGCAGGCGATCACCTATGACGGGCCTGGTGCCGACTGACCGATATCGTCAGCGCGCCCGAGCTCTGGACTTGAGCACATTCACGACATCGTCGTTCCTAACGCGGCGCCAGCGGGCGTCGACAAAGCTGTGCACGCCGAACAGGAACAGCCCGATGCCCACCAGCGCATAGAGCTCCGGGTGGTCGGCGAGCGATGACAGCGCATCGCCGAGCCCCTTGACCTGGCCGGCAGAGCCGAACCAGCCTGCGCTGACCAGTGACAGGCCGATGACTGCGAACACGACCGCGCGCGCAGCCAGTCCCGCACGGCCGATCGGCACGACCCAGCGTGGTGCGCCGGGGCCGGTGTCTGCCATGAATTCGGTGGTCCAGGCCTTGATCGCCTGGTGCGCAGCCGCAGCGAGGAACGCCAGCCCGAGTGCGCCGATCAGGGCTTCGCCCATGGGAATGTCGAGCACCATGTCGGCTGCGCGCTGCTCGGTCTCGCCGTCGCCACTTGAGGGCTTTCCGAGAGCAAGGCGCGCGGCGGCATAGGCCAGGAAGAAATGCGCCAGGCCGCTGGCGGCATAGCCGACCCGGATCGCGGCGCCCTTGGTGTCGTCCCCCTTGCCTTCGCTGTCCAACGCGGCGCTGTAGAGTCGGTAGGCGCCGTAAAGCGCCAGACCCAGCGCGAGCAAGCCCAGCAGCCATGGCCCGCCGGGCATGTCCTGCACCGACCGGAAAACGCCCTGGGGGCTGGCATCCGAAGCGCCGGTGCCGCTCAAGGCGAGCACGCCAAGCAGGCAATAGACCACGCCGCGCGCGAACCAACCTGCCCGCGCGAAGGTCTGTAGCTTTGTCATTCTGTCGATCATGGCGTCCTGCTCCCGTCTGGCAGGGCTTACGCCGCGACATCAGGGGAGTTCCGCTCCGGATTTTCGTGGGCCCGGACCATGTGCAGGGAACCTTATCGACCGTGCCCGGTAATCGGGGACACAAGGAGCAACATCATGATCAAGAATATTGTCGGCGCCTATCTGGGCGCGAAGATTGCAGGCAAGTCGCCCAAGGCGGACAGCGCTGCCGGTGCCACCACCGGCGCGATTGCCGCTTCCGCAATCCCGTTCATCCTCTCGCGGATGAGCCTGCCATCGATGCTGCTGCTCGGCGCGGGCGGTTATCTGGTGAAGCGTCACCAGGACAAGAAGCACGCAGGCAAATACCCGCGCGCATGATCGATTGCGAGTCCGCTTGAGGCGTGAAAGCCTCAGGCGGGCTCGAGGTCCATCATGGCAGCGAGTGCAGGGCTTATCCACTCGCCGCCGTCGCGAGAGACGATGCGAACGGCAATGTCCTCGCGCTCTGCGCATCGCTGCGCTGCCGATGCGTCCATCACACTCAACGCAGTGGCCCAGGCATCCGCCGACATGCAGTCCGGATGCACGACGGTAACCGCCGTGGTCGACTGAACGGCGGGACAGCCGGTGCGCGGATCGATCGTGTGCGCGCCGCGAAGATAATCGCCGGAGGTCGCGATGGCGAGGCCGTGTAGGGCGACGCGCAGCACGGGCAGGGAGAGTTCGGGCGGATTCTCGACATCCACCCACCAGGGATCACCGTCGGGGCGCATCCCCCGCCCGGCACATTCCCCGCCGATCTCCACCAGACAATGCTGCACGCCTTTCCCCTGCAAGAGATCGACAACCGCATCGACGGCGAACCCCTTGGCGATGCCCGACAGGTCGAGCCAGAGCCCGCCGGGTTGACGAAGCGTGCAGCGCACGGGGTCGAAGTGCAGTCTTGTCCAGCCGCTTCCCTTCAATGCATGGTCAATTGCTGCTGGTGGCGGAGGGCCAGATACCGGCTTTGGTCCGAGGCCCCACAGATCGGTCAATCTGCCGATCGCGGGATCGAAAGCGCCGTTCGTCGCCCGTGCGGCAGCCAATCCGGTCTCCATCACCCGCACCATGTCGCGAGACAAGGCGCAGACGCTCCCGGCATAAGCTTGATTGAAGCGCGAAAGGTTGGACTGCGGCTCCCAATGGCTCATGTCCTGAATGATGCCATCGAGCCGTGCCTGGACGAGCATTCTCAGCCTGGCCGTATCGAGCCCTAGCGCAACCGGGAGCGCTGCGCGGACCTGCCACGTCGTGCCCATGGTCGTGCCGCCAAACTGCACCACCGGTGCTTGCGGATCGAACCCGATCAGGGCCGCCGGATCGATGGCAGCCGGCACCGCGATGCGCGGCGCCGGTTGCATGTGTGTCATGGGGCGAGCACCTCGAGCGTTGCAGTATAGCTCATCCGTCGCTTGCTTGCCTTCGGATTGCTCGGCTTCGCATCGGTAAGGCTGGTGTTGAGCCAGTACATCCCGGCCATCGGCCAGGTGACGGTCAGCACGCCGTCGCTATCGGTGACCAGCTTCTGCGTGCCATCGCTTTCGCGGTACCGACGACCACCCGGGATCACCTCGACTTCGAGCCCGGCGGCGGGCTGCCCATCGACCAGAAAGCGGAACTGCGCCGGTTCATTCGACACGAGATCGGTCGGCAGGGTGACGGGAACGAATTCCAGGCCCTTGCCGCTCGGCTTGAACAGCGTTTCGCTCGGCTCGCCCGCAGTCACGAAAAACTCGTTGCGGCCCATGGTTTCGGTGAGGTCGATATCGGTCGCATTGGCCGGGATCTCGTCCACGCTGGCGACGATATGGCTGGGATCGATCCGTGGCCGTCCACCGGGAGCGCCTGCACCCGGTCCGCCCGTAGCGCCCATCGGCGGCCCGCCCGCGCCCGGCGCTGCAGCACCCGGACCACCCGCACCCGGCGGCGGGCCGCGACGACGACCCACCATCCAGGGCTCGCCATCGACCTTGAAGCTGCCTGAAATGCCGACATTCTCCATGCCGATGCGCCAAGTCCCCGGCTTGTCGATCTTGACGTCGAAGGTGGAGCGATAGCGTCCTTTCGCCGGGTTTTCTGGCGTGCCCATGCTGCCATCGGGTGCCCAGATCTTCACGCCATCGATGTTCATCGCATTGTGATTCGGTTCGAACGGGGCGGTCGAGGTGCCGGCATCGACCGTCACGCTCTGCTGCGTGTCCGACAGCACGGTCGTCGAGGGGAGAAGCCAAGCGTTGTGCGCGAACGCGGGCAGGCTGAGCCCGCAGCAAGCGACAGTGAACAACAGGGATCTACGGATCATGACAAAGGTCCTTTCTGCCAGACAGGGTCAGCGGGGAGAGAGGGCCACGGCACCGAGCTCGGTCTTGCCCGAGGCCTTGGCGGCGGCGCGTGTGGGGATGTCGAGCGGCAGCGATATCAGTTCGCGTCCGCCATCCTCGCGCGCCGCCTCGACGAACAGGGTGTACGATCCGGGTTTGACGCTGGCGGGAATGGCGATGCGGTGCGCACCGGGGGCGCGGGTGGCGCCGCTGATGCCATCTGCGGGCAGGTTGAGGCTGCGTCCGCCCTTGCGCCACCAGGTGCGCAGATCGGCAAGCCATTTGGTGCCGGGTTCGGCGCCGCGCTTGTCGACATCGTACCATAGTGCCAGTGTCCGCGCCGGACCGCCCGTCTTGGGCTCGATCCACACCGCGACATAGGGAACGTGATATTCGGCGACATTGATGCGCGGGATGGTCACGGTGACCGTTCCTGCGGTGGCGGGGGCGGCGACCATGCTGACTGCGATGGCGATGCTGGGTTTCATGTCTTGGGGTCTCTCTTGATGGGCGTCACAGGTGCATGAAGAACAGGATGATGATGAGCGGGATCGCGGTGCCGAGCCCGACCAGCGGCCAGGTGGATGGGCGGTGGCGCGCGTGCAGCTGCAGCAGCAGAAGTCCGGTAAAGGTGAAGACCACGCAGGCGACCGCGAGGATGTCGATCAGCCAGAACCAGGCGGTGCCGGTGTTGCGGCCCTTGTGCAGATCGTTGAAGAACGACACCCAGCCGCGGTCGGTGCGTTCGGCCTCTATTTTGCCGCTCGCCCTGTCGATGCTGATCCAGGCGTCGCTGCCTGGCCCGGGCACCGCGACATAGACTTCGGTCTCGCTCCATTCCGCGGCGGCGGTTCCTGCATCGATGCCGACGGCATCTTCCAGCTCGGCGCGCACGGCTGCGGGCAGGGGCGCGCTGCCGGCTTCTGGACCCCGGCGCAGATACTCGATCAGCGAGCCTGGAAGCTGGGCGGATTGCGTGACGACGATCGGCTCGGCTGCAATGCTCGATGCATGGTTGAGCGTGATACCGGTGATCGCGAACACGAACATGCCAGAGAGCGATATGGCCGCACTGATCCAGTGCCAGCTGTGCAGCTGCTTTAACCAAAACTGCTTTGCCTTTTTGGGCTTGGCCGCACTCTTCGATCGAGGCGGGGCAGGGCGGAGGGGCCCATTACGCGGAGCAGACACGGAAGTCGGCTTTGATCGTCCAGTCGCAGCATCGCCAACCTGCGGCTCGACAGCTGTCTCATGCGGCGCTGAACCGGATGTCCCCAACGACATTGAACTTTCCCGAAGTTGATAGCCCCCCGATCGGGCTTTCGACTCCAGCAACTGCGCAATCAGGCCTGCAGTGTCAAATCATTTAATGCGAATGAGAATCAATTGATACAATTTGACGCAAATCGCCACAAGTCGATTGACTCTGCGAACGAGTCGCAATAGCGGCGACGCTCCATTCCATTCTCTCGGGGGAGAAACCGATGACTTCTGCGAAAACCACTCCACCCCTGTTGGCGCTGAGCTGCGTCGGCGCGATTGCCTTTGCCGGGCCTGCCTGGGCGCAGGATGCTCAGCAGGGCCAGCGACTCGGCGGCATAACGGTGACCGACAGTGCGATCGAGGAGAGCGAGGTAAAGGTCGAGAAGGCGGATTCTCCCAAATACACCGCGCCGCTGCTCGATACGCCGCAGACCATCACCGTGATCTCGTCCAAGAGCATTCAGCAGCAGAATCTGCTGACGCTGCGCGAGGTGCTGCAGAACGTGCCCGGCGTGACCTTCGGCGCGGGCGAGGGCGGCTTCGGCTATGGCGACCGCATCATCCTGCGCGGCCAGGATGCCAAGAACGATGTCACCATCGATGGCGTGCGCAGCAGCGCCTTCCAGAACCGCAACGAGACCTATAATATCGAGCAGATCGAGGTCACCAACGGCGCCAACAGCGTGTTTAGCGGCGGCGGATCGGTCGCGGGCAACATCAACCTCGTCACCAAGAAGCCGCTGGGCACCGACCAGACCGTGATCCAAGCCGGGATCGGTACCGACAATTACTATCGCGCGACGGTCGACATGAACCATCGGCTGTCGGACCTGATCGCGGTGCGCCTCAACGCGGTCTATCACGAGAATGACGTGCCGGGCCGCGATGTCGAATTCTACAAGCGCTGGGGGATCGCGCCCGCGATCACCATCGGCATCGACAGCCCGACCAGCCTGACGCTGCAGGCCGAGCATCTCGACGACAAGGGCATGCCGCAATATGGCCTGCGCTATTACGCCAATCTTGGCGGCTTTCTCGACGATTTCGACCGCTCGGGCTATTACGGCTTTGCCAATCTCGATCGGCAGAATGCCAAGACCGACGCGCTGCAGGCGATCTTCAGCCACCAGTTTTCGGATAGCGTCTCCGTCCGCAACCTGACGCGCTACGAGCGGGTCAATCAGGATACCGTCACCAGCCAGCCGACGGGCACCTTCTGCCTCGCTTCGACCGGGCTGCAGCCCGGCAGCTTTGCGGTCCCCTCGATCCAGGCGGCGTGCCCTGCCAACGTCCCGCGCGGCTATTATCTGCCCACCGGCGGGCGCGGCGTGCAGCGCCACATCATCAACGATACCTTCTACAACCAGCTCGATTTCAGCGCCGCGTTCAGCACCGGCGGCATCGAACATTCGCTGGTCGTCGGCGCATCCTATCTGCAGGAGGACTATCGCCAGACCAATGGCGTCCTGCCGCGCAATCCGGATGGCAGCACGCCGGCCTTCGCGCTGGTCAACATCGCCAATCCGGGCGAGGTGGTGCAGGGGCCTGCGGGCTTCACCTATGGCAGCAACATCTATACCGGCCCCGTCAACTACATCCTGACGGCACGCAACCGCGGCGATCGCCGCGTCATCGCGGGCTATCTGTTCGACACAATCAAGTTCGGCGAGATGTTCGAGATCAATGGCGGCCTTCGCTACGAGAATGCGCGCGGATCGAACACCACACTTTCCTATGTCACTTCGGGAGCGACGCTGGGCCAGATCAGCGCGGCAACGGGTCCGTTCGTCAACGAGGACAATCTGTTCAGCTATCGCATCGGTGCGGTGTTCAAGCCGAGCGAGAATACCAGCCTGTACATCGCGACGGGCAATTCGAAAAATCCCTCGCAGGCGGCTGTCGACGGGGCTTGTACCGCCAACAATTGCAACCTCGCGCCCGAAACCACGAAGAACTACGAGATCGGGGCCAAGGCCGATCTGTTCGACAAGAAGCTGCTGGTCAGCGTCGCGCTGTTCCGCAACGACCGCAACAGCATCCGGCTCAACTCGAACGATCCGATCTTCCCCGAACAGCGGCTCGACGGGCGGCAGCGGGTGCAGGGCATCTCGTTCGGTGCGTCGGGCAACATCACCGAGAATTGGACGATTTCCGCCAATTACATGTATCTCGAGTCCGAGGTACTGCAGGGCGTGTCGGACTTCTGTCTCGCCAATCCGGGCGCGGCGAATTGCGGCAACAGCGCGGCTTTCCCGGACCCGAGCCGCGGATCGCAGCTGCAGAACACGCCGCGCCATTCGGGCAGTCTGTTCACCAGCTATCGCTTCGATTTCGGGCTCGAGCTCGGCTATGGCATCAACTATCAGGGTAAGTTCCTGTTGAACTTCCCAACCGTGGCCGAACTTACGGCGAATACCTACACGCCCTATTTCGTGCCGAGCTATACCATCCACCGGTTCATGGCGTCCTACCCGATCACCGATCGCCTGATGGCGCAGGTCAACGTGCAGAATTTCACCAACGAGAAATATGTCACGACGGTGCGCAACCAGCTTGGGGGAAGCTGGGCACAGCCGGGGCCGACGCGCCAGGCCGTGTTCAGTCTGAGCTACAGCTTCTGATGCGCAAGACAGGGCTGCACCCGCGCCGATTGTGTGCGGGTGCAACCCTCTCTGCCAATCTTTGCAGGTAACGCTCAAACAGACTCGCGTTTGGCGTAGATTTCAGATATTGCGAGTCAGTTTCAAAATTAGTCATGCCAGGGGATGGGGCAGTTCGATGCTGGAGGCCCAGAGCTTTTCTTCGACGACGGGAGCGGGCGACTACGCGCTGCCCGCCGGTTGGATCGAGCCCCCGCGTGCAAGCCGCGCCGCACCCTCCGAGCCAGCCTATGTGCCGGCGGGGCGCTATGGCGAGGGGCGTCAATCCCGGCTGCCAGCCATTCTCATCGCGATCGCAGTGCATGCGCTGCTGGCGATGGCGCTGGCCGGGCTGGGCTATCGGGTGGTCAAGACCAGGGAAGACAGCCTCGTCGCTGTCAATCTTGCCCCGCCACCGCCGCCGCCCAGTCCCACCAAGCCTGCCCCACCCGAAAGCCGGACGCTGCAGACCAGCGTCCAACCCGCGCCCGTGACGGTTCCCGCGCCGGTACCGCGCCCGGTCATTGCGATGGTGCCGACCTCTGCGCCGCAGGTCCCGATGATGGCGATTGCAGCTCCGCCTGCGCCGGTATCTGCGCCTGCCCCTGCGCCGCCTTCGCCGCCCGCCACCGTGACATCGGATGCGCTGGGCACAAGAATGATCTCGGGCGCTCCGCCACGCTATCCGGTCGAAAGCCGTCGCAAGAAGGAACAGGGCACGGTCGAACTGGCACTGGTGCTCGGGCTCGACGGAAGGGTCGAGAGCATTTCGGTCGCCAGCAGCAGCGGCTTTGCCCGGCTCGATCAGGCCGCGCTGGAAGCGGTGCGACGCTGGCGCTGGGCGCCCACGCTGCGTGACGGCGCACCGGTCAAGGTGCGCGGTACGGTCGAAATTCCCTTCGTCCTCAACAATTTGTGAAAGATTTCGATGCTGCTACCGCTTCACGCCCTGCTGTCGCAGGAGGAGGTCGCGCGGCTGCGCGCGCTGATCGAACAGGCTGACTGGGTCGATGGCAATGCCACCAGCGGCCATCAGGCCAGGCTGGTGAAGAACAATCTGCAACTGCCCGAGGAAAGTCCCGAGGCGCAGCAGGGCGGGCAGATCGTGCTCGCCGCGCTCGCCCGCCATGCCGGGTTCATCGCCGCGGCGCTGCCGGTGAAAATCTATCCGCCGATGTTCAACAGCTATGCCGGCGGCCAGGCGCTGGGGCTGCATGTCGACAATGCCGTGCGTCCGCTGCCGCGCGGGGGCACCAGCGTGCGCTGCGATCTTTCGATGACCGTCTTTCTTGAGGATCCCTCGCACTATGATGGCGGCGAACTGACCATCGAGACGGCCTTTGGCGTGCAGCAGGTGAAGCTGGGGGCAGGCGATGCCGTGCTCTACCCGGCGGGCTCGCTGCACCGGGTCGAGCCGGTGACGCGCGGGCGCAGGCTGGCGAGCTTCTTCTGGATCCAGTCGATGGTGCGCGACCACGAGGCGCGTTCGGCGCTGCTCGATCTCGACCAGTCGATCCAGCAGCTTTCGGGCGATCTGGGCGAGGGCCATGCGGGATTGGTCAAGCTCACCGGCCTGTATCACAATCTGCTGCGGCGCTGGACCGACGTCTGAGAAGGGCGCAATCCGGGGCTGTGGCCCTATTTCTTATCACGGGCTGAGCAGGTGCAGCAAAAACGCACTTGACCTGAATATGATATACTATATCACGCGCTCCCATTCGTCGCTCCCGGGGGGGATGCGGCGCTCTGTTGGGGGTACGCACCGTCATGTCACGTTTCGCTTTTGGCCTGGTTTCGATGCTGCTGGCAGGCACAGCATTCGCACCCGGCACAGCATGGGCCGATGAAGGGCAGCCCGGCGAGGCGCTCGAAGCCGAAGGCAATATCATCGTCACCGGTCAGCGTCAGGCCTATCGCGGCGATTTCACGCTGCGCGAAACGCCGCAGGCGATCACCCAGATCGGCCAGGAACAGATCGACGCCAACAATCTCACCCGGCTCACCGATGCGCTCGACCTGTCGGCCTCGGTCGCGCGACAGAACAATTTCGGCGGCCTGTGGGATGCCTATGCGGTGCGCGGCTTTGCGGGCGATGAAAACCTGCCTTCGGGCTATCTGGTCAACGGCTTCAACGGCGGACGCGGGTTCGGCGGCACGCGCGATGTCGCCGGTGTCGAGCGAATCGAGATCCTGAAGGGGCCCAATGCCGCATTGTTCGGGCGCGGCGAACCGGGCGGCACGGTCAACATCGTCACCAAACGCGCAGACTTCGACACCCGCGGGCGGATCAACGTGCAGGCGGGCAGCTTCGATCGCCGCCGCGCCGACGCCGATGTGAATATTGCCATCGGCGATGTCGCAGCAGTGCGTCTGATCGGCTTCTACGAAAAATCCGACAGTTTCCGCCGCACGGTAGGATCGGAGCGCTTCGGCTTCCTGCCGTCATTCGTGTTCAGGCTCGGCGAGAATACGACGATCAGCTACGATCTGGAACTGACGCGGCAGGAGGCCGATTTCGACCGCGGCACCGTGGCGATCGGCGGCGTGCTGGGTCGCGTTTCGCGCCGCGACTTTTTCGGCGAACCGGGCGATGGTCCGCTCGAGGCGAATGCGACCGGCCATCAGGTGCAACTCGATCACAAGTTCAACGAGGATTGGAGCCTGCTGATCGGCACGCAGTATCGCGAGACCGATCTGGAAGGTTTCTCGACCGAGGCCGAGCTCGCCACCGCGCGCCAGCGCCTGTTCCGCGATGGCCAGTCGCTCTCGCGCCAGCGCCGTTTCCGCGATTACGAAGGCGAGCATTTCGTGGTGCGCGGTGAGATCGCTGGACGGTTCAAGACGGGCAGCCTGACGCACCGCGTGCTGATGGGTGTCGATTACGACGAGTTCGACAACAGCCAGTTCTTCCTGCGTTTCCGGCCGCCTTCGATCGGCGCGGCGACCACCGCGCAGGCGAGCAACGACATCAACGTGTTCAACCCGGTCTTTGGCCGCTTCCCGCTGCCCGCTCCGGGGCCGCAGACCAATCGGCTCGATCAGCAGCGGGCGGTCGGCGCCTATGTGCAGGACCAGATCAGCATCAGCGATTCGTTGCAGATCCGTCTCGGCGGACGCTTGGACGACATCACCGTGGAGAGCCTCAACCGAGCGAACAACAGTTCCGCCAGCCGCAGCTACAGCCGGTTCAGCCCCCAGGCGGGGATCGTCTATGCGGCTTCGCCCGCCGTGTCGTTCTATGCGGCCTATGGCGAGGGCTTCCGCGCCAATCTCGGCGCGACGGCGGCGGGCACGCTGTTCGATCCCGAAACCAGCAAGTCGGCGGAAATTGGTGCGAAATTCGGACTTTTCGACGATGCGCTGCAGGGCACGGTCTCACTGTTCACGCTGTCCAAGTCGAACGTGCTGGCAGCGGACCCCGCCAATCCCGGCTTCTCGCTCCCGATTGGCAAGGCGCGCAGCCGCGGCCTTGAGGTCGATCTGATGGGCAAGCTGCCCGGCGATATCGATCTGTGGTTCTCCTATGCCTTTGTCGATGCCGAGGCGCGCGAGGATGTGGCCGATCTCAATTTCGGATTGCCGATCCGGCGTGGCGACCGGCTGATCAATATTCCGCGCCACACGGTCAGCCTGCAAGCGTCGCGCGCCTTCGATATCGGCGACACGAAACTCACGGTCGGCGGCGGCGTGCAGCATGTCGGAACGCGTCTGGGCGAGACCGGAACCGCGTTCGAACTGACCGACTACACGCTGGTCCGCCTGTTCGCTGCGTGGAAGGTCATTGAAAATGTGGAAATTTTCGCTGACGTCACGAATTTGTTTGATACAGTATACTATACCAATAGCTTCGCGCAGCTCTGGGTCCAGCCTGGGACGCCGCGAGCCGCGTCGGTGGCGCTGAGATTGTCGTTCTAAAGGGTAGTTTCCATGTCCAACCCCGTACTGGTGATCGACCAGCTCGTTGTCGAGCGTGGTGGAAGGCGCATCGTCAACGGTCTGTCGCTCACCCTCGCGGCAGGCGAAATCTATGCGCTGCTCGGGGGGAACGGTGCCGGCAAGTCGACGACGCTGTTTGCCATCCTCGGCTTTCTCGCCCGCTCGGGCGGCGTGCTCACCATCGGCGGGCAGGACCCGACCAATGCCATCGACGCGGTGCGCGCGCAGATCGCCTATCTGCCCGAAAACGTGGCGCTCTACGACCATCTGACCGCGCGCGAGAATGTCGACTATCTGCTCAAGATCGCCGACTGCCGCCGCACAGGGCAAGAGATCGAGGCCGCGTTCCAGTCGGTGGGCCTGGCCGCTCGCGCCTGGGACCAGCGCGCGGGCAGCTTTTCCAAGGGCATGCGGCAAAAGACCGCGATCGCGCTCGCCATGCTGCGCGACACGCCGCTGCTGCTGCTCGACGAGCCGACATCGGGGCTCGACCCTGCGGCCTCGGCCGATTTTCACGCGCTGCTCGAGACGCTCGCTGCGCGCGGCGTGGCGGTGCTGATGGTGACGCATGACCTGCTCGGTGCGGCGGACACGGCGGACCGGATCGGGCTGATCTCCGAAGGCAGGATTGCCAGCGAATGGTCGGCGCAGAAGCACGAACCGCGTTTCGACCTCAACGCCCTGCACGACGGTTTCGCGAGGGTGCGATGAACCAGGCGCTGACGATCGCGGGCGCCGAGCTGCGCCTGATGCTGCGCTCGCGGCTGGCGCTGGTCGGTATCGCGACACTGCTGCTGCTTTCGGCGATCGCGGCGGTCACTTCGGCCACGCAAATGTCGGCGGCGGCGAAGATGCGCGCGGAGGCACAGGCCGCGACCGATGCGCAGTTCAAGGCCCAGCCCGACCGGCATCCGCACCGCATGGTGCATTACGGCACTTATGCGCTGCGCCCGGTGGGGCCGCTCGCCGCGTTCGATCCGGGTGTCGATGCGTTTACCGGGACGCTGCTGTTCCTCGAGGGGCACCGGCAGAACAGTGCCACCTTCGGGGCTGCACGTGAATCCTCCGATCTCGTCCGCTTCGGCCAGCTGACGCCTGCCTTCGTGCTTCAGACGCTCGCGCCGTTGCTGCTCGTGTTCCTGGGCTTTGCGAGCATCGCGCGCGAACGCGAGCGCGGCAGCCTGCGTGCGCTGGCGGCTTATGGGGCAGGGGCCTGGTCGATCCTCGGCGGCAAGGCGCTGGCGCTGGCCGTGGCGGCGGTGCTGGCGATGGCACCGGCCTTTGCCGCGCTCGCCTGGGCGGCGGTGCAGCAGCCGGGCGAAGCGGGCATCGCCGCGCTGACGGCTTTGTCCTATAGCGGCTATCTGCTCGTCTGGGTGCTGGTCATCACCGCGGTCTCGGCGCTCGCGGCCAGTGCGCAGGGCGCGCTCGTCACGCTGATCGCCGCCTGGGCGATCGTGGTGGTGCTGATCCCGCGTGCGGCGGCGGCCTGGGTCGGTGTGGCCGAGCCCTTGCCCAGCCGGGTCGACACTGAATTCGCGATTGCCGCAGACCTGCGCCGCATCGGCGACAGCCACAATCCCAACGATCCACATTTCGCCGCGTTCAAGGCGAAGCTGCTGGCGCAATATGGGGTGAGCAAGGTCGAGGATCTGCCGTTCAACTATCGCGGCGTGCTGGCGCAGGAAGGCGAGCGGCTGACCTCGGGGCTGTTCAAGCGCTATGCCGCGCGTGCTGCCGCCATCCAGAACGCGCAGACCGACACGCTGACCGCGCTCGGTATCATCAGCCCGGCGCTCGCGGTACGCCGTGCCTCGATGACCGGAGCCGCGACCGATCTCGGCACGCATCTGGCGTTTCTCGCCGCCGCCGAGGCCTATCGCTACGACATGGTGCAAAAGCTTAACGGACTGCAGGCGAGCGCCGTCGCCAGCGCCGATGATGCCGCACGCAGCAAGGACCCGATTGCCGACCGCCTCACGCGCATCTCCGCCGATTTCTGGAAGACGATCCCCGATTTCGATTTCTCCGCGCCCAGCCCGGGCGAGCGTGCAAGCGCGATGGCGATGCCGCTCGCGGTGCTCGCGCTCTGGGTAGCGTTGGCGATGGGCCTGTTCGCCTTCGCGCGGCGACGGCTCGAAGGGACGGGCCTATGAGCAACCTGACCCGCGAATTCGCCTTCATGCTGCGCAGCAGATCGGCGCTGCTGGCGCTGGCGCTGCTCGCGATGTGCGCCAGCGCGGCGGTCGCGCTGGGCCTGGCCAGCGTCGCGCGCGACCGGGCGGCGATCGACCGGATGCTGGCAGGGCAGGTCGCCGAGGAGCGCGCGCTAGAGGCGTTTGTCGAGGATGCGGGCTCGGGCGCCTATTACGGGTTCCAGCCGACCTGGGACGCGCCATCGGACCTCGCCTTTGCCGCGCTCGGCAGCCGAGACATCGCGCCCGCCTTGCTGCGCGTCCGCGCGCTGGCGCTGGAGGCGCAGATCTACGAAAACGAAGCCGCCAATCCAGAGCTGTCGCTGCCGGGGCGGTTCGATCTGGCCTTTGTCGTCATCTATCTCGCGCCGCTGGTGCTGATCGCGCTGCTGCACGACCTGTGGTCGGGTGAGCGTGAGGCGGGGCGCTATCATGCGCTGGAAGCGCTTCCGGGGGCAAATTGGCGGCTGTGGAGCGCGCGCGTGCTGGTGCGCGTTGGAGGTGTTCTCCTCGCCTTGCTGCTGCCGTTCGCGGTCGGCGCGCTGATCGCGGGAACGGCGCCGCTGCGCGCCCTGGGTTTTGCCGGGCTGATCGTGCTCGTAGCGCTGCTGTGGACCGCAATCATCCTCATCGTCGCGCGGCGGGGCGCGCGTTCGGCGGTGCATGCGGCATCGCTCGCGGCGATCTGGTTCGCGCTGACGCTCGTTGCGCCTGCGGGGGCGAATCTGGCGATCAACGCTGCCGTGCCCGTGCCCGATGGCGCGGCGCTGGCGCGCGAGAATCGCGAATATGTACATGCAGGATGGGACCGTCCGAAAGACGGGACGATGCGCGATTTCCTCGAGCTTTATCCGCAACTCGCTCCCGGTGCGGCGATCCCGCCGACCTTCAGCTGGAAATGGTATTTCGCGTTCCAGCACCTGGGCGACCGGCATGTGGCGGAGCAAGCTGCGGCCTATCGCGACGGGATCGCCCGCCGGGCAGAGCTTGCCAGAACTGCGGGATGGCTGCTCCCTCCCGCCGGTCTTGCCCAGGCGATGACTGCACTCGCGCGCACCGATGTCGCCGCGCAGCTTGACTATCAGATGCGCATTCGCGCTTACCACCAGCGCTTGCGCGAGTTCTATTATGATTATCTGTTCAGCGAGAAACCCTTTGGCCCGGACGATCTGCGACGCGTTCCGCGCTTCGATCCTGCTATCGGCAGCTAGCCTGGTTCTGGCACCGGCGGCGCTGGCGCAGCGCGTGACCGACAATGCCGCTGCCGGGGCCGAGGATGCCTTCGGCACCAGCATCGGTAACGAGCGGGTCGGGCTGTACAGCGGCAGTGACGTGCGCGGCTTTTCGCCTGTCACCGCCAACAACATCCGGCTCGAAGGCCTGTATTTCGATCGCCCCGCCGCGTTCACCGACCGGCTGGTGCAGAGTAATGTCGTGCGCGTCGGCCTGACCGCGCAGAACTATCTCTTCCCGGCACCGACGGGAATTGTCGACTACAAGATCCGTCCGGCGGGCAACGATCTGGTGGTCAGCACGATGCTAGGCCTCAACAGCTGGGGCGGCGGCAGGCTGGAGATCGATACGCAAATCCCAGTGATCAAGGACCGACTGAGCCTGGTCGCGGGGGCTGCCGGGTTCGTCGACGAGCTCGCGCCGGGCAACCAGTCGTTCTTCGGCTCCTATGCTCTTGCTGCACGGTGGAAGCCCGGGCGGAATATCGAGGTGATCCCGTTCTGGAGCCGGATCGACCTGTACAATCGCGAGGCCGCGCCGCTCTACACGCCCGAGGGCGCGTTCCTGCCGCCCCTGATCGAGCGCCGGAAATTCCCCGGCCCCGAATGGGCTGACCAGCGCAACACGGTGCAGCATTATGGCGCGCTGACCAAGGCGGGGCTGGGGAGCGGTTGGGATCTGGCGGCGGGCCTGTTCCGCTCGACATCCGACAGCGCAACCAATTTCGCGACCAACTTCACCGCCTTACGCCCCGATGGAACGGCGGTGCGCCGCATCACCAGCGACCCGCCGCTCTCGCTCGCAGGGACCAGCGGCGAGCTTCGGATCAGCAAGAGCTTCGCCGAAGGTCCGCGCCGCCACACGCTGCACGCGGCGCTGCGCGGCCGCGAGCGGGTGAGCCGCTATGGGGGAGGGGCGTCGATCAGCTATGCGCGCGCGCCGGTCGAACAGGTGCTCGATGCGCCCGAGCCCGATTTCCGCTTCAACCCCCAGACCGGCGAGACGGTGCGTCAGGCGATTGCGGGCATCGCCTATGACGGGCGCTGGCAGGGGGTCGGGGGCCTCAGCGTCGGCCTGCAGCACACCTGGTATCGCAAGCGCGTCGATCGCCCCGGCGCGGCGCTGGCAAAGACCGATGACGAGGCCTGGCTGCCCAATGTCACCGCATCGATCGAGGCGACCAAGCGGCTCGCCTTTTACGGCGGCTATACCAGGGGGCTCGAGGAAAGCGGCATCGCGCCCGACAATGCCGCCAACCGGACCGAGGCGCTGCCCGCGATCCTCACCAGCCAGGTCGATGCCGGGCTGCGCTGGAAGATCCCCGGCGGCATGAGCCTGGTCGCGGGGCTGTTCGATGTCCGCAAACCCTATTTCGCTGCCGATAGCGCGAATGTCTTTCGCGAGCTGGGCGACGTGCGCCATCGCGGGGTCGAGCTGTCGGCGACCGGGACGCTCGTGCGCCGGCTCACGGTGGTGGCTGGCGCGGTGCTGATGAAACCGCGCGTCACCGGCGAGGCGGTCGAGCAGGGGCGCGTCGGGCGCCGGCCGCTCGGCCAGCCCTCGCGCATCCTGACGCTGGCGACGCAATATGAGGTGCCGGGGCTCGACGGCGTGCAGCTGACGCTTAATGTCACGCATCGCGGTACCCGCGCCGCCGATACGCGCAACCTTGTCTTCCTGCCTGCCCGGACAATCATCGATGCGGGCTTCCGCTGGCGCTTCGATCTGGGCGACAATCCCGCACTTCTGCGCGTGACGATGCTCAATGTCGCCAACACCTATGACCTCGCGCTCGTCGGCAGCGGCAGCTATCAGGTCAACGCGCCGCGCCAGGTCACAATGTTCCTGACGGTGGATTTCTGACCGGACCGCCGAGCAGCTGTTCGCGCAGCGCGATCGCGTCGCCCAGTGGGATCGCCTGGATCGTGACCGCGCCGGACCGGCCCGCAACCCCGATCGCGATCTCGGCCAGGCCGATGAACCGACCGACAAAGCTCTGCTTGATGTCGACGCTCTGCACTCGGCGCAGCGGCAGCAGGGTCAGCTGCTGGTTCCAGAAGCCGTCGCGGACATAGACCTGGTCGCCCAGCAGCGCATAGCGGTGCGCGCGCCAGTGCAGCCAGCTGATCAGCGGGACCAGCGGCAGCAGCAGATAGGCGAGCGCGATAAGGGGACTGGCCAGATAGGCCGAGATGCCGAGGCCAAGGATCGGCACGGGCAGCGCGAAGACCAGCGGCACCCACCACATGGCCGGATCGACCGCGCGCATCGCCGGATAGTCGGTCTCCCACCCGATGCGCGTTTCGGCCAGCACGTGGCGCAGCTCGTCTGCGGTGGCGAGCGGGGCGATGCTGTGATCGCTTTCCTTGTCGCTGTCGCTAGCGAGACTCTGCACCTTGAGTTCGTACCAGCCGAAGCGGCGGCGGATCGGGCCGGTGGCGATGACGGCGGCCTGGATGCGGTGCAACGGCATCACCACATCGGTCAGCGTCAGCAGCCCGCGGCGGCGGCGAAAGCCGGTCTCGGTACGGTCGAGGCGGAAGCCATATTCGCGCAGGAAGGTGCGGACGATCCCGCCGACCAGCCCGACCACCACGAGCCCGATCAGCGCCGCAATCACCGATGCGATGCGCGCGGCAAGATCCAGCGCGGCGAACAGATCTTCGAGCCCCAGGAAATCGAGCAGGCGGCGCGGGTTCCAGAAATCATCAGGCATCAGGAAGTCGAGATTGTTGACCACTGCGCCGACCACCGCGAAGAACACCAGCGAAAAATTGAAGACACCCGCGGTCAGGATGCGCTGGTTGTCCATGCCGAACAGCAACGGCGCCTCGGTCTGGGGCAGGGCTGTCGCCTCGGCACCGGCTTCGCTCTGGCCCGGGAGCGCGCCATCGGCCTGCTGGGCCTTGCGCAGGCGGATGACGTCGCGCAGCCGCTCGGCTTCGGCGAGATCGACCGAATCGAGCGCGCCCTCGTCACCGGTGCCGCTGCTGCCGGTCTCCAGCCGGACCTTGGCGAGGCCGACCAACCGTGCGAGCGGACCCTGTTCCAGATTGACATCCTGGATGCGTTCATAGGGGATCGAGCGGACGTTGCGGCTGAACACCCCGCTCGCGATGCGCAGTTCCTCGGGATCGAGCCGGTACGAAAAGCGCCACCAGCGGTAGAATTCGAATCCGAACATGGCGAGGATCGCCACCAGCGCAAACAGCCCCACCCAGGGCTTGAGCTCGTCTGGCCCGGTGAAACGCAGCGCGATCAGGCCCAGAATTGCCTGGGGCAGCTGTCTGACCAGGTTGAGCATCAGGGTCAGCGGGTGGAGGCGCCGATCGCTGCCAGCGTCGGCAGCAGGCAGCGTGGCGGGCAGATCGGCGCTGAGAGCGTCGCTCATTCGGCCTCGCGGCGGATGTGCAGCCGCATCGCATCGCGCATCGCCTCGGCTTGATTTCGGGCAAGGCCGGGCAGGGTGACGATGCTGTTGTGCGTGCCGGCGGTGTGGACCGTCAGGCTGGCGAGGCCGAACATCCGCTCGATCGGCCCTTCGCCCAGATCGATATGCTGGATGCGCTTGAACGGCACGATGGTATCGGTGCGGAACATCCATCCGCGCGCGACGCGAAGCTGCTCCTGCGTGCCGCTGAAACCCCAGCGCTTCCATTTGCGCTGCGGCAGGAAGACGAGGATGAACGCGGCAAGCGCCAGCACCGGCGCTATGATCATGCCATGCTCGCCGACGTCCTTGGCGACCAGCGCGAACTCGACCACCGTTGCTGCAATCGTGACCGGCAGCAGCACCAGCGCGGTCAAGATGCGGATGACCGATCGGTAGCGCGGATCAAGCGGCTGAAGACCGGCGCTCAGTTCATCCGAAGATGGGACAGCGAAAACCAGATCGTCTGCCAGACTTGCCGACATTGCCGCGCGCTCCCTGCTCGCGAAGGCGAAGCGCCATCGCTCCTTCCTATATGCGCCAGGTGTGTTAGGCGTGCAAGGCGGTTGAGATCATTCCGGCGACGGCGCTTCCGGCTCGGGGCGCGGCGGCACTTCCTCGCCATTGGCCTGCGCGCGCATCGCGGCAGCGGCAGCTTCGCGTTCGGCCTTCCGCGCGTCGAGCTGTGCCTCGATCTCCTTCTGCCGCGCCTCGACGGCTGCAGCATCGCGGTCGATGTTCGACAGGCGACGCTGGCGCTCTTCCTCGATCAGACGACCGGCAATCGCCTCTTCACCCTGCTTCTTTTCGGCGCGCGCGGCCTGGACCAGCGTCTGCGTGCAACCGGTAAAGCCGCCCGCGCCGACCGGCGAGCAGCTGTCGGTGCCGAAATTGCCGACGGTTTCCATCGAGCGGACGCGCTCGGTCCAGCTGGTATTGGCGATCGAATTGGGATCGCTGCGCAGTTTTTCGGGGATGCGATAGCGCTCCTGCTCGTCCATGCGCATGCACACGACGATCTCGTTCGGATCGCTCGAGGGCTCGCAAGCGTCATCGCCATAGACGATCTTCTGGACGACCTTGTCGCCCGCATTGTCCTGCGCGGCGGCGGGGGCGGCGAAGGCCGTTCCGATCAGCAGCAGGGCTGCCAGGGTGCCGGTCTTCTTCATGTCTTCCTCCACTTGGATTCTGTCGTTCTTGGCCAATAGCCTGCGCCGGATGAACGGCGCGTGATCAGCGGTCAGATGCGCTTGGAAAGCGCAATTGCCGCGCGGCAGCCCATGCGGATCACCGCGCTCATCACCGGATAGCCGAAGGCCTGTTCAGCGCCTTCTGCCAGCGCACGATCCTTGTGCTCCAGCTCCTCGTCGCGGAACTTGGCGATGGCGGCGCTGAGCTCGGGGTCGCTGTCGCCCAGTTCCTCGAGCTGTTCGGCATAATGCCGGTCGATCTCGGTCTCGACCGCGACGGTGCAGGCCATCGCCGCCTTGGGACCGATGAGCGCGGTAACCGCGCCCAGGCCAAAGCCCGCGACATTCCAGAAGGGCTGCAGTGCAGTCGGGCGGACGCCGCGTTCGGCCATCAGCTTGTCGAAGAACGCGCGGTGCACCTCTTCCTGCTCGGCCATGCCCGCAATCGCGCGCGCTTCGGGTACATGATCGCCCATCACTGCGCGCTGCCCGGCATAGATGCGGGTCGCGCCATATTCGCCCGCCTGGTTGACGCGGATCATCTCCGACAGGTCAAGCTCCTTGCGGACGGGCTGGAGCGGTTCGTTCTCATGGGTCATGCGGCAATCGTCCCGGTCTTTCTGCAGCGCAGCAGCAGATAGATGGCGCTCGCCCCGGCCAGCGACAAGAGAAAATTATAGCCAGCCAGCGAGATGCCGAACAGCGACCAGGGCGCGGTGTCGCAGCGGACCAGGGGATTGGCCATGATCGAATTGAGCACGTCCTCGGTGGTGTTGCCCATCGGTGCGGCGGTGGCACAGCGGGTCAACCCTTCCCACCAGCCATATTCGACCCCGGCATGGAAACCGCCGATCAGTCCGCTGACCGCGATGGCGATCGCGGCGAGCGATGCCATGGCAACACCCAGGCCTTCGACACGCTTGACCGCGAGCACCGCGATCCCGCCCAGTACCAGCGCCGCCCAATGGGGCCAGCGCTGCCAATAGCACATCTCGCACGGATACAGCCCGAACACATATTGGCTGATCAGCGCTCCGCCCAGCAGCGATGCGGGCAGAAGGAACGCCAGCCATGCGGCGAAACGCGGCGCGCGCGAAGTCATGTCAGCAAGCCCCCGATATTGGTGTGCAGCAAAGGATGCGAGATCAGTTCCGGCGCATTGCCGGACGTCCCCCGACAGCAGAACGCGCGGCGATCGGGCGGGTTGCCGAAAGTCGCGAACTGGCCAGCGTCGTGCGCTGCAGGGTGGCGAGCGCATAATAGAGCTGGAAGTCCTCGATGCCCTTTTCCTTGAGCTGCTCGGGCGTCATCGTGAAGCGCGGATCGTCCAGCTTGTCGACCTCCAGATCCTTGTCGTCGAGTCCGATCTCGTTGATCAAATGGCCACGCAGATCGGATTCGCGCAGCTTCATTCGCGTCTTGTAGTCGGGGTCGGAAATCTGCGGCACCGCGATATCGGGCTCGATACCGCCTTCCTGCACCGACTTGCCCGAGGGGGTGAAATAGCGCGCCGTCGTCAGCTTGAGCGCCGAGGTGCGCGAGAGCGGCAGCAGCGTCTGCACCGATCCCTTGCCGAAGCTGCGTTCGCCCATGACCAGCGCACGGCGATGATCCTGCAGCGCGCCTGCAACGATTTCCGAAGCCGAGGCCGAACCGGAATCGACCAGCACGATCAGCGGCAGGCCGCCGGTCGCATCGCCGGGCCGTGCGTAATAGCGCTCGATATCGCCCTTGTGACGGCCACGCTGCGAGACGATCTCGCCCTTTTGCAGGAACACGTCGGAGACCGCGACGGCCTCGTCGAGCAGCCCGCCGGGGTTGGAGCGCATGTCGAGCACATAGCCGACCGGCTTGCGGCCGAGCTTGGCCTCGATATCGGCAATCGCCTGGTTCACATCCTCGCCGACGCTTGAGGTGAAGCTGGCGATGGTGATGATGCCGATATCGTCCTTCACCTCCCAGGTAACGGGCTTCAGATCGATGATCGCGCGGGTGATGGTCACGTCGAACGGCTTGTCGCGGCCCTCGCGCACGATTGTGAGCTTGATCGAGGTGCCCGGCTCTCCACGCATCTGGTCGACCGCATCGTCGAGCGTTCCACCATAGATGAGCTTGCCGTCAAGATGCGTGATATAGTCGCCCGCCTTGATCCCGGCCTTGTCGGCGGGGGTTTCGCGGGTGGGGGCGATCACCTTGACCGCGCCGTCCTGCATGGTGACAGAGAGGCCGAGGCCGCCGTACATGCCCTCGGTCTGGGTGCGCAGATTGGCGAAATCGCGCGCGTCGAGATAGCTCGAATGCGGGTCGAGCGCGGCGAGCATGCCGTCGATCGCGCCGCGCACCAGCTTGTCGTCATCGACCGGCTCGACATAATCGGTCTTCACCCGCTCGAAAATGTCGACGAATTTCGCGATCTCCGCCTGGGTGTCGGATTCGACCTGCGAAATGGCCGAGGTGGTGATCGGCACCAGGGCCACCGCAAGCGCGATGGCAGAGGCTCGGGCGAGGCGGGATTTCATCATCGAATGGCAACCTTGTTCTTGAACCGGCTATGTCGGGCCCGGATCGTGCCGCTTCTGGCCATCGACGATGGCAACGGCATTCTCCAGGCAGGTGCTTCGCGCTTACCCCTGGCGCGGCCCATGCAATCTAGTCCTGCGCGCGCCCAATTGCCAGATGCTTTGCCACCGGCACCGGATGCGCTTCGACCAACGCCTGTTGTGCGTGCGAAAGCTTGCTGCGCGGTGAACGGACGCTGTCAGGAGATAAGGGCGGCAATGTCGATCGGACGCCCGTTGCGGCGCAGCTCGACGGTGATGCGCGGACGGTTGTCGGCAGCGCGGCCGATCGGGTCGCCCTGCGCGATGCGTTCGCCGACTTTCAACCGCGTGCGCGCCAGCCCGGTGATCAGGCTGGTCCAGCCACCGACATGTTCGATGATGACGATCTGGCCGAAGCCGCGATAGGCTCCGGCAAAGGCGATGCGGCCATCGGCCGGCGCGACCAGTTGCGCGCCGGGCCGCGTGGCAAGCGTCAGCCCGCGCGATCGCACGCCGGTCGCGGCGACCTCGCCAAAGCCGGTGACGATCGCGCCGGCCGCGGGCAGCCGATAGGCGGGGCGGGCGTTGGTGGCGGGCGGCGCGGCATTTTCGACCACCTCAGAGGCTTGCGGGCGGGGCGGGCGAAGGACCGGGCCTTCCAACGATGCGAGTTGCTGGCGCAGCGTCGCGCTCGCCTCGAGGTCATCCACCAGGCTGTCGAGATCGCGCGCGCGTTCGCTCAAACCCAGCGCGCGTTCCTCCTCGAGCCGCGAGGTGCTCGCCAACTCGCGGGACCGGTTGCGCGCGCGCGCCTCGAGCCGGGCAAGCTCGGCGCGGCGATAGGCGAGCTGCTGGCGACCCTCGCGCTGCAGCGCGGCGGCGCGCGTCGCCTGGTGCGCGAGATCGCGCGAGCGGGCAATGTCCTTGCGTAAGCTTGCGGTTTCCGCCTCGACCCGGGGCAGGGTGGTGGCGAGCACCGCACGGACGCGCACCAGGTCATCGATCGATCCGGGCTGGACCAGCGCCAGCACCGTGGGTTTGCGCGCCATGGATTGCAGCGCTGCCGTCAACCGCGCGAGCGGCTGCTGGCGCGCGGCGAGCCTGGCCTTTTGCGCGCGCTGCAGCGTGGCGATGATCTTCACCCGCGCTTCGGCAGCGGCAATCTCTGCTTCGGCCTGCTGGACTCTCGATGCGACGACACGCGCTTCGGCGCGAGCCTTGTCGGCTTCGGCGACCGCGTTGTCGGCCTGTTTCTCGAGCGTCGCGCTGCGCCTTGCCGCCGCCTTGGCATCGGCGAGCGCGCGGGCGAGCGCGGTGCGTTCCTGTTCGAGCAGGTTGACCGGGCGGGCAGGGGCGGTGGCGCTGCCGGGCAGCGCGCTCAGCGCCGCGGCGGAGGCCGCGAGAGCGAGCAGGATCGAGCGCCGCGCCACGTGCTCAACCCTCGCGATGATAGGGATGGCCGGCGAGAATGGCGGTCGCGCGGTACAGTTGTTCGGCAAGCATCGCGCGCGCCATCATGTGCGGCCAGGTCGCCTTGCCGAACGCCATCAGCAGATCGGCATTGGCGCGTTCGGCATCATCGAAGCCGTCCGCCGCGCCGATCAGGAAGCGGGTTTCGCGCACGCCATCGTCGCGCCAGCGGCCGAGCTTCTCGGCGATTTCCATCGAGGTCAGCTGCTTGCCGAGTTCGTCGAGCATCACCGTGCGGCTGCCCTGCGGCGCGGGCGGAACGGTGCCACCGCGATCGGGCAGTTCGGTGATGCTGAGCGGCCACTGGATGCGCTTGGCATAGCGCTGCACCAGCTCGGCCTCGGGCGACCGGCCGATCTTGCCGCGCGCGATGATGTGCAGGCGCATGCTGCCTCAGCCCCCCGGCCTGTTACAGGCTCAGGCGTTCGGAGCCTCGGGCGCGTCGCCAAAGGCCCACATGCGCTCCAGATTGTAGAAGCTGCGCACCTCGGGACGGAACAGGTGGACGATGACATCGCCAGCGTCGATCAGCACCCAATCGGCATTGGTCAGCCCTTCGATCCGCGCGCTGCCACCGGCTTCCTTGATCCGCTCGGCCAGCTTCTGCGCCATCGAGGCGACCTGGCGGGTCGAACGGCCCGAGGCGATCACCATGAAATCGGCGATGTTGCTCTTTCCGGCGAGCGGGATCGAAACCACCTCCTGCGCCTGATCGTCGTCGAGCGACTGCATCACCAGCGCGTGCAGCTTGCTGGCTTCGGCCAGTTGCAGATCGGTGGCCGACGGGGGCGGGCTGGCGACCGACTGATGGGCTTGAGAGAGGTTGGTCAATGGAGCTCCTTGCACAAAGGCATCTGTTGAACGGATGCGGCACCGCAAGCGTTGCGATGGCGCACGAGGGGAAAGGGCGGGTTGAAGGAAACGTCCTGAAGGACGGGCGGAGTGGCTGGACCGGCTGTCACGCAAAGACCTGCCGGGTTACTGCATCGCGCACGATTGTGTCGGCGTAATCCAGAAACCAGTCGGGATCCTGACGGCGCAGGGCCGTGGCAGATCGCGGATCAGGACGAAAGCGCATCAGCACAAGCGCTGGCAAACTCCATCGTGTCCAGTCTCTTGCCTGGCTGCGGGGACGGACACGATGCCCGAACCAGGCCATTGCGGGGCCCGAAATGGCGGCGCCATCATATCCCGGACGGGCGACAACTGCAATCGGCATTTGCCGGGCGATGGTGCGCCAGTGCTTCCAGCGGTGGAATCCCGCCAGATTGTCCGCGCCCATGATCCAGACGAAGTCGCGTTTTGGATAGCGCGACGTGATCTTTTCGAGCGTCTCGACGGTGTAGCGCGTGCCCAGTTCGGTCTCGATTCCGGTCGCGCGAATCCGGGAGCGCCGCGTCATGCCGCGCGCCGAGGCGAGCCGCGCCTTGAACGGCGCCATGTCACTTGCTCCGTCCTTCAGCGGATTGCCAGGGCTGACCAGCCACCAGATTTCGTCGAGCCCCAAGGCCTCCATCACGAACAGGCTGATCGCCCGGTGCCCGCGATGCGCCGGGTTGAACGATCCGCCCATCAGGCCGGTGCGGACGGGACGGCCGTTCATGGTTCGATGCTCCAGTCCTGGCGCTCGTGAAGGACGCGGAGGATGTGCAAGCCCTGATCGCCCGCGCGATAAATGATCAGGAACGGCGTTCGTACCATACGCCATTTGCGGTGATCGGCCGATCCGACCGGTGCGCCGATTTGAGGGAGTTCGGACAAGCGGGCGATGGCCTTCTCAAGCGCGCTGACCAAATCCAGTGCATATCTGGCGTCGTCGTCGAGCGCCTGCCGATAGATGATGTTGAAGTCGTCCTGCGCGCGCAGCGACCAGGTGACGCGCATCACGCCGCTTTATCTTGCTCTTGCTGGGCTTTGGCGTCCTGCTCGGCAATCTTGGCCTTGGCTTCGGAGCGCAAGTTGGCGACCCACTCCTCCATCTGCTCCTGCGTGAGGAAGCGCCCGGCGGCGATGTCGTCCTCGCCCTGCTGGATGAAGTCCATCATCGCGACTTCGGCGCGCACCATCTTCTCGATCGCGCGCGCGGCGAGCCAGGAGCGGCTGCGGCCCCGCGCTTTCGCAACACGATCGACCAGGTCCATGATCTCGGGATCGATGCGGGCGGTGATGATCTGCGACTTGCTCATCGCCCGTGTATACATTGTATACGGGCGCGCCGCAACGCAAGCTCAGGCGCGGATATGGCCCTCGCCGTCGACCAGCCATTTATAGGTGGTCAGCCCCTCGAGCGCGACCGGACCGCGCGCGTGCAGCCGCCCGGTGGCGATGCCGATCTCGGCGCCGAGCCCGAATTCGCCGCCATCGGCAAACTGGCTCGAGGCGTTGACCATCACGATGGCGCTATCGACCTCGGCCTGGAAGCGCGCGGCGGCGGCGGCATCGCCGGTAATGATCGCATCGGTATGGCCCGAGCTGTGCCGCGCGATATGCGCGAGCGCGCCGTCGAGCCCCGCGACGAAGCCGACAGACAGGATCGCGTCGAGATATTCGGTGTCCCAGTCCTCGTCGCTGGCCGACACGGCGCGCGGTTCGAGCTCCATCACCATGTCGTCGCCGCGCAATTCGCATCCGGCATCGGCAAGCGCGGCCAGCAATTCCTGCGCGTGCGGATAGTCGCGGTCGATCAGCAGCGTTTCCATCGATCCGCACACGCCGGTGCGGCGCAGCTTGGCGTTGAGCGCAATCTTTTCCGCCATCGCCGGATCGGCGCTCGCATGGACGAAGCTGTGACAGATGCCGTCGAGATGCGCGAGCACGGGAACGCGCGCATCGGCCTGGACGCGCGCCACCAGCGACTTGCCGCCGCGCGGAATGATGAGGTCGATACCGCCCGCCGCCGCGAGCATCGCGCCGACGGCTGCGCGGTCCTGGGTCGGCACGAGCTGCACTGCGGCTTCGGGCAGGCCCGCCGATGCGAGGCCGCGCGACAGGCTGGCGTGAAGCGCGCGGTTGGAGTGCATTGCCTCGCTGCCGCCGCGCAGGATCGCCGCATTGCCCGAGCGCACGCACAGCACGGCGGCATCGACGGTCACATTGGGGCGGCTTTCATAGATGATGCCGATCACGCCGATCGGCACGCGCACCCGGCGCAGCGTCATGCCCGCAGGGGCGATGCGGCTGTCGATCACCTCGCCTACCGGATCGGGCAGGGTGGCGACGGCTTCGACGCTGTCCGCAATCGCCGCGAGCCTCGCCTCGTCGAGCTTCAGCCGGTCGAGCATCGCCGCAGACAGTCCGCGCGCTTCGCCCGCCGCCATGTCGCGCGCATTGGCCGCGAGGATCGGCTCCGCATCCTCACGCAGTGCGGCTGCGGCGGCGCGCAGCGCATCGGCCTTGGTGGCATCCGGCAGGGTGCGCAACAGTTTGGCGGCATGGCGCGCGGCGGTGCAGCAGGTGGCGATCACGTCCTGCGGTGAGGCGCTGGCGGTGCTGGCAACGGCTTCAATCATGGCTGCGGCGTGTAACAGCCAAGCCAAAAGGTTCCAAGCCGCGACTCGGTTCGTCGCAAATATAGGAAAAAAACGACTCGCAACCGTTTGCTGCGACGATTCTGGCAGGGGGAATGACAAGAAAATTGCGGAAAAATCACGCCAGGTTGCAACTCATCGCACGACTCGTCCGATTCGTGGCAAAGCCGCAGGAGTCGATTCGCTATCCGTCGGACCCTTTGCTAGCGGCGCTGCGGGGTTAAATTTAAGGGTCGAACGGGTCGCATGCGCATTCTAACGATGCGCAAGCGCGTAACGGACGCGCTTGCGCTATGGTTCCCTGATCGCGAATTTTTCATGCGGTCACAGGGGCAGATCAAATTCGTCAAGGTCTCTGCACGCCTGCAGATGACCGTCGCCGGGGCTGTGGCCGCTGCGTTGCTGCTGTGGCTGATCGTCACGCTCGCGATGCTCGTCAGCCAGTACAGCATCAGCATGGAGCGCCTAGCACTCGTCCAGCGCCAGGCTGAGATCGAGAGCTCGGCGAGCCGGGTCAAGGCCTATCGCTCCTCGGTCGAGGACGTTGCCAAGGACCTCGAAAAGCGCCAGGCTTTTCTGGAGGACATCGTCACCAGCTATATCGGCGAGCAAGCCGCGAGCGAGGATGCGAGCGCCGTGGTCGGCAGCACCGAAAAGGGCAGCAGCGACGAGGCCGCGCAGACCGCGCGCAAGATCAGCGCGATGGTCCCCGAAGCCGCAGGGCTCGCCCGGATGGAAGCGCGGCAGATCGCATTTGTTGAACAGCTTACCCGCGCCGCCACCGTCCGCGCGCGCAATGCCGAACAGGCGATCCGCAAGTTCGGACTGAACCCGGAAAGCGTTGCCAAGGCCAGCGCCACCGCACAGGGTGGTCCGTTCATTCCGTTCAAGGGCTCGGGCAATGCCCGGCTCGATCCGCGCTTCACCACTCTGGGCCAGACGCTCGCGCGCATGGACGCGCTGGAGCGTGGCCTCGTCGCCATCCCCTCGGGCACGCCCGCTGTGGCCCCCGCGATCACCAGCGGTTTCGGCTATCGCCGTGACCCGTTCACCGGCGCCGCCGCCTTGCACAGCGGCATCGATTTCAAGGGCGCGCCCGGATCGCCGATCCTTGCCGCGGCGCAGGGCAAGATCGTTTTCGCCGGCGTGAAATCGGGCTATGGCAATTGCGTCGAAGTGGCGCACGGCAACGGCCTGGTCACCCGCTATGCGCATATGTCGTCGATCGGCGTGAGGGTCGGTCAGAAGGTCGACAAGGGCGAGCGGCTGGGCGGCATGGGCAGCACCGGTCGTTCCACCGGCACGCACCTGCATTTCGAGGTGCGGCACAATGACCGCGCCATGAACCCGCGCCCGTTTCTGGAGGCCAATCGCGATGTTCTCAAGATCCAAGCCGTCGCCGAACAGCGGACCGACGACGCCGCCCGCTAACGCCCGCTCGAACAGGTCAGGAAGCAGCATGGTCGGACATTCCACCTTCTCGGTTATCGGCGCGGACGTCGTGATCACCGGCAACATCTCGGCCAAGGTCGACCTGCATGTCGATGGCCGGGTGGAAGGCGACATATCCTGCGCCTCGCTGGTGCAGGGCGAAGCGAGCAGCATCCATGGCGCGATCACCGCCGAATCGGCGCGACTTGCAGGCACGGTCGACGGATCGGTCGACGCGCGCGATCTCGTCATCACCGCAACCGCCAATGTCACCGGCGATGTCAGCTACGAGACGATCACGATCGAACAGGGCGGCCATGTCGATGGCCAGTTCCGCCACAAGAGCAAGGTCATCGCGCCAAAGATCGCGAGCGGCGACGACAAGCCGGCCCTGATGCTCTCGAACGGCTGACGACCGCCCGGGCGCGGGCGGCGCAAATGCCGCCTTGCGCTGGGCGATGGCTGGCGTAATCATCGTCGCCATGACCAAGCCCGTCCCGCACCGCCTCGCCACCGTCGTTCTTGTCACTGCCCTGCTTGCCGCGTGCCAGCAACCGGCGGAGAAACCGGCCGAGGGCGATCCGCAAGCCGGGATCGAGCTGCCGCCGGGCCATCCGCAGATCGACCTTTCGGAAGGCGGCGTCGGGGCAGAGGCGGGCGCCGCGCAGCATCCGCCGGTGATGAGCCTCGACGGCGAGGGGCTGCGCCTGGTCGATCCCGATAGCGGCGCGACCCGCCCGCTTTCCTTCGGCGTGCCGCTCGATCAGCTCAAGCTGGTTACCGAAAAGCTCAAGGGCCCCGCCGAGGCCGGCCGCGCCGAGGAATGCGGGGCAGGGCCGCTCGCCTATCTCAGCTGGAAGGACGGGCTGACGCTCTATGCGCTTGACGGGCTGTTTGCCGGATGGGCGCTCGATGCGGCGGACAGTCCCGCAGCGAAGGGCAAGGACGGAAAGCCTTTGCCCAGGCTAACCACGATCAGCGGCATCGGCATCGGTTCGACTCGCGCGCAGCTGCTCGATGTCTATGACGCGAAGATCGAGCAGACGACGCTGGGCACCGAGTTCAATGCCGCCGGGCTTTCGGGCATTCTCGACGGTACCGGCGCGAAGGCGAAGGTGACCAACCTGTGGTCAGGGGTGAACTGCGTCTTCCGCTGACATCCGTGTCAATATGCGCTTCTGACCGTTCGCCGCGCTGGATTTGCGTGCAGCATTGGTGCAGATTCGCGCGGCCGGCGCGGGGCCGACTCGCAGGGGGCTGCGGGTCCGGAAAATCGTTCCCACGCAAGCCCGGCGCTGATTGGGGGAATTCATGAAAAAGTCCGTATCGCGCGCCTTTGCGCGCAAGACGCTGCTGTGCGGCGTAGGCCTTGCCGTGCTCGCGCTTGGTGCGCCGGTAATATCGGTTGCAGCCGCACCGCCCGCCGCTGCCCAGGCGGCCAAGCTGCCCAAGCCCTATGTGTCGCGCGCGATCGATGCAACGCTGATGGAGCTGACCCCGGCGGTGCGCTCGCAGTTCGGCATCAAGCCCAGGGTCAAGGGCGTGCTCGTCATCTCGACCGATCCCAGGGGCATTGCCGCCAAGAACAAGATCGTCCCCGGTGACATCATCACCGATGTGCGCGGCAAGCGGGTGCTCAAGCCGATCGATGTCGATACGCACGTGCTCTATTTCCTGAAAAAGGGCGACAGCGCGTTCCAGTTCGGCGGCAATCGCCAGAACGCCCGGTTCAGCACGGCGGCGGAAATCACGCTCGCGCTGTTCGATGCGGTGATCGATCTGGCGACCATCGGTTCCTGGGCCTCCTATTCGACCCCGACCTTCAGCTATGCCAGCTATTACGAGGAATACAGCACCGTCATCGTCGAGGAATATACCTATAGCGAGACGATCATAGAGGAGACGATCACCTCCGAAAGCTATGTCAGCGAGATCAGCTCGGAAGAATCTTCCTATGAGGAAACCAGCGAAAGCTATGAGGAAAGCTCCGAAGAGGTGACCGAGGAATCGTCCGAGGAAAGCGCCGAAGAGGTCAGCGAGGAATCGTCCGAGGAGGAGTCGGCAGAAGCAGCCGATGAGTCCGAGGAAGAGGCCGACGAAGCCGAAGAAGCTGACGAGGCTGATGAGGCGGACGAGGCCGATGAGGCAGAAGACGAAGCCGAAGAGGCGGACGAAGTCGAAGCCGAGGAAGCCGAGGAGCCTGAGGAAGAGGAAGCCGATGAACCCGAGGACGAGCCCGAGGAAGACGATTCGGGCGGTGTTGAAGAACCCGAGCTCTGATCGCCCAGCCGGCCCGCTGGCAGCAGCGGCGGGCCGGGCATGAGCTCGCGCTTCCTTCCCGTCGAGCGCGGGCAGATCGCCACGGTGGTGACGCATCTGGAGATGCGCAGCCGGCCGGGGCCGCGCCCGGTAAAGCCGGTGCCGCTGCGATTGAAGCGCTGGAAGGCGCCCGATAACGACAAGTATCGCACGCTCTATCGCCGCGTCGGCGAGCCGTGGCTGTGGTTTTCGCGGCTGGTGATGGCCGATGACGCGCTGGCGGCGATCCTCACCGACCCGGCGGTCGAGATCTTCGCGGTGCTCGATCCGAAGGGCATCGAGATCGGGCTGCTCGAACTCGACTTTCGTGAAGCTGTCCAATGCGAGATCGCGTTTTTTGGGCTGATCCCGCAGCTCACCGGCCAGGGCTTTGGCGGCTGGCTGATGGGCCAGGCGCTGTCGCTGGCCTGGCGCGCCGGGGTGGAGCGCGTCTGGGTGCACACCTGCACGCTCGATGATCCGCGCGCGCTCGGCTTCTATATCGCGCAGGGGTTCACCGCGACGGGCCGCGAGATCGAACTGCTCGACGACCCGCGCCTCACCGGGCTGATCCCGAAGGACTGCGCCCCGCACGTGCCGCTGATCGGGTGATCGCGTAAAAAATTCTCCCCCGGCTTTCCGGGGCCAGCTGCCGTTTCCAAATCCTCCCACAGCTTGCTGGGGCCAGTTGCCTGATTTCAAATCCTCCCACAGCTTGCTGGGGGAGGGGGACCGCCCGCGAAGCGGGTGGTGGAGGGGCAGCGGGTGCGTGCTCCGGCTGAGCGATGGCGCCCTCCCGCTTCCCCTCCACCTCTGACCTTCGGTCAGCGGTCCCCCTCCCCGAGACGAGCTCGGGGAGGATTTGAACGAGGGTGCGCACCGGAACGCAACGCCCCCCGCGCGGGTAGTCCTTCACAGACTCAGCACGAAGGAACATCCCATGGCGAACATCCCCGACGATACCGGCTTCGGCACGATCAACGAGTCGCAGCGCGGCGACCCCAAGGCGAACGACGTCGCCGAGGACGCGCTGCACCGCGCCGATGATCGCAGCGAGGACAGCGAGAAGGTGGCGAGCGGCGTCAGCGTCATGCCGCTCGACGAGCCCGATCTGGTCGACCGCATGGAGCAGATGGTCAGCTCAGGCCAGATCGACACCGACGCCTTTGCCGGCGAGCGCAACGATGACGACGAGGAAAGCGAACTCGGCGAGCTTGCCGACGAAGGCGACGACGATCCGATGGACGTGATCGCGCGCTGATCAGGTCCGGCAGGGTCCTCCCTCGGGATGCCGGGGGAGGCGGCCGGAAATGCAGGCTGAAAGAAGCGCGGCCGTTGGCCGGCGAGCGCGCGAGCGACAGGAGCGAAACCGAATGGGGCCGGCGGCCAGCGGATCGCCAGCCCGGTCAGGCGCTTATCGGAAGAGCGATCAGCAGCAGCCCATGCCGCAACAGGCACCCAGCGCGCAGCAGCCTGCCGCGACCATCTGCGTCACCTGGGCGGGTGCAGCGGCAAAGGCGGCGGTTGATGACATCGCGATCCCGAGCGCGGCGAGCTTGAGCATCTTCAGCATGAGGCACCTTTCAAGGAATGTCAGGCCTGTAATCTGCCCTGTGCGGTGCGCGAAGGTCAAGCGGTAAAGTCGCGCAAGCTTCATCGCCGTGACGGCCCGTGCTGTTGGATTTGGCGGCGCGCGCCTGCCTGGCGAGCGATCATGCGCGCAAGCGGCGGGCCGGGCGTCCTTGCGGACGGCGGCGAGGATCGGCGGAGATTTACGGCCGCTCCGCCACGGGCCGATGCTTCCATCCTGCGCTTTCGGCGGCATTGGCGGGGGAGGAAGGTGCCCCGCGCGCTGACCGTCTGCCGCTTGGGTTCGGCCTCATCCAGATCGCCTCGCGAAAGCCACCTGATCCCGACCCGCCACCCTCGACGACTGCGAAGGCCTGTGCCGCAGTTCCGCACCGGGCAAATTTGGTATGGGGGCGGGGTAGATCATAGCCTATTTGGATTAAAAGTAAATTTATAAAGATCATCGAATTGCCTCGAATTAAATAAGGTAACAGGGCAAATCAAATTCGCTAAGAAAGTTGTGAACGGCAACATTCTCTTTGGTGCATCGAGCTAGCCTGACTTTTCCAAATAACTTAACCCCGACGGTAGTCTCCTTGTAATCTTCTCCAATTGATTCTAATAGAATTTTTAATCTAGACTTTCCATTGCATCCGTCACCGGGGTAGGTGTAAGAATTGTCGCCCAAAATTTCGCGCATAGGCACCTCATCCGACAATATAATATTCTCTGACATCATGTCCGGGATTATATAATGAACCCTTTCTTTGGGATAGCCTACCTCAAAAAATCCATGCTTTATATACTCTCCAATCGTTATGGAACAATCGCAATTTTTTTCTCTATCAAACCAAATTATGACTTTTTCAGGAAATGACTTTCTTGCGCAAAACTTTGATATTATTTGATTTCGTAGATTGGTTGTTGTCCATCCAGCTCCGTTTTCGACTGGAATAACTGTCACTGAGGGTAGCTTTGTGTTAAGAAAAATGCGCTCCATAGTACCCTCGACGAAAATTAAAATACTAGGACACAGCGTTATTGGCATAATAATACCCCAATCCAAAACCAGTTCTATTAATTTCTTCTCGGACTGCATTTGAATTATTTAAACGTTTGCAAACTGTGCGTCCGTCAATAAAATCAAACAAGATCAACTCTTCTGGCTGGCATCTGTTTATTATGGTTTCACTATGGCTGGACATTATAAAATATCCTGGCTTTTCAGGATCGGCAGAATAGTCGCGTATAAGATCGATAAGAATCTGCTGCATTTTTGGGTGCAAGAAATTCTCTGGCTCTTCTATGCTGTAAACGCCGCCTCGAGTGATTATAAGAACAACAAGTGCCAACCACTTTACAGTCCCATCACTTGCTGATTGCAATGGAATTTTTAGTTCATTTTCACCAATTACCATTTGGCCAATATATTTTCCTGTATGGGGATCGGCAGTCACCACAACATTTTTCAATTCTGGAAAAACTAAATTAGTCCATATCAGAACATCTGAAAATTGTGATGGGTTAAATCTTGGACGAAAACCAATTCTGGGCCGTGGTAATTTGCCGGATCTTTGTAGATGATATAAAGTTGAAGTGAGTCCAGATCCGTCAAAGTTAATAGATGGGGGACGCGTAATTTCATCAGGAGACTTAGCTCTTGCTGGGAGGAGATTAAAAGAACGGCCCCGCATGATGGCGGCACGAATAGCCTCAAGTGCTGGCTTTGTCGGTCGGGTTGAGAGTACACTTTGGTCGGGTGCTAATGTACTGCCAATCAGCGTCGAATTTCCAGCGTTAATTGCACTATACTCATATCTGTGGCGAACTCGTAGCGGATTACGAACTGCGTTTGATAGTAATCGTGGGCTGACTTTGATTGTAGGCGGTCCATCCAATTTTGAAATTTGACGTTTTATGCTAATTGATCCGACAGGAAATGCTGGTACATTGTCGTCTGCGCTTCTATAAAGCTTTCTGAAACGTACCATTTCACTGGCTACAAAAATTAAAGATTGCTCCTTGTTAAATCTAATTTCTACCTCATAATCGAAATCGAATAGAGTTCTAACTTCGTCATTTGAATACGGTGCGAGGTCTGCGGTGCCTGAAACGTAGGCTCTAACTCTAGAATTGGCCAACCTAGTCTGTTCAGCACTGAAAACACGAGAGACTCCTCCTGACTTTGAAACAGCTGTCGATGCGTCATTTAATATAAATGAACTTAAAAAATCGAGAAATTCAATGAAATTTGTCTTTCCGCTACCATTGGGGCCAACAAGCACATTCAATCCGCTCGTTAAATCGATTACAAATGATGACAATGAGCGAAAGCCATCGACTTTGTAAGACGACTGATATTTAGTCTTGCAAAAAGATTCCGTGGAGCTAAGCGTTTCCTTGTTATTCGTTGGCATCTTGGTAATCCATTTCACAGTTGTGGTGTGTACCGGTGACGTGTCGATCTTAGCGAAAAAGTAACCGAAGGAAATACAAGATAGGCGCCATTTTGGTTCTACCGCCCCCCTCAAATCAACTCATCCTCATCCAGCAACCGATCATTCAACAGCGCCTCGGTAATCTGGTCCACCCTTTGCTCCACATCGCCGAAGCGCATCACCTCGGCGATATGCACCAGCGCGTCGCCCTGGTTGACCACGGGCAGCACGGCGTGGCCGATGATGATGCCGTCGATCGGGGCGCGGAATTCTTCGGCGTCGTCGCCGAATATGCCGGTGACGCGGCCGATGACCTCGCCTTTCTTCACCGCGTCGCCCGAGGTGCGCTGCAGCAGGCACAGGCCGCCGCGCGGCGCGCGGACCCAGATGGCGCGGCGGCAGCGGGCGGGGAGGGTGACGGTGGTCGCCTCCGGGTGCGGCTGGATCATGCCGAGATGCGCCATCACGTTGAGGACGCCGTTGACGCCGCAGCGCACCGACAGCTCGTCGAAGCGCAGCGCCTCGCCCGCCTCCATCAGCAGCATGTCGACGCCTTCGCCGCGCGCGATGTCGCGTAAGGAACCGGGGCGCAGCGGGCTCTCGATCACCGCATGCGCGCCGAACAGCATGGCGAGGTCGCGCAACCGCTCGTTATCGGGCGCGATGCGGATCTGCGGCAGGTTGTAGCGATGGACGGCGGCGGAATGGATATCGATGCCGAGCGAGCAGTGGCAGATCACCTCTTTCAGGAACTTGTTGGCGAGCTGCGCGGCGAGCGAGCCCTTCGCGCTGCCGGGGAAGGAGCGGTTGAGATCGCGCCGGTCGGGCAGATAGCGGCTGTGCTGCTGAAACCCGAAGATGTTGACCACGGGCAGGAACAGTACCGTGCCCGACATGCTGGCCGCGTCGAGCTTGGCGAGCACTCGCTGGATCACGGCGGTGCCGATGATCTCGTCGCCATGGATCGCGGCGGAGACGAAGATGCACGGGCCGGGCTTCGCGCCATGCAGCACGCGGACATAGAGGCTGGCGGGAAGCCCGGTCGCGGTGTTGCTCACGGGAATCGCGACGGTCGCCGAGGTGCCGGGATCGATCGGCACGCCCGCGAGCGTGAAGGGCGTCGCAGCCTCGCCGGCAACAGGTCGTGGCGTCTCGTCGGTCATGCAGCCCCCCTGGCCCTGCGGATGCCGCGTGCCGCTTGCGCGCAGCCCTGCCAGCGAGTATGACGCCGGTGTGACAGCAGGCGCAATCACTTTGTCGCGCGCCCTTCTGCTTTTGTCTTGTCCCGCGCTTGACAGCATGGGCGACTCCGCCTATGCGCGGCTTTCATTTTCATTGAGCGGCTTAAAAACAGGCTTTGCATCGTTCCAAATGCGAGGCCTGCGATTTTTGCGCTTTGTGGTTTTGAAGCGTTGAGATGGGGCTTGCGGCAGGTGCCGCGCCCTGTGGAGCAGGAGACTTATTAAGTGGCACGTATCGCCGGGGTGAACATCCCCACCAACAAGCGCGTTATCATTGCGCTGACCTATATCCATGGAATTGGCCCCGCCAAGGCACTGGAAATCGCCGACAAGCTGGGCATCGACCACACCCGCCGCGTTCAGGACCTGAGCGACGCGGAAGTGCTGCAGATCCGCGAAACGATCGACGCCGATCACACCGTGGAAGGCGACCTGCGTCGCCAGACCGCGATGAACATCAAGCGTCTGATGGACCTGGCCTGCTATCGCGGTCTGCGTCATCGCAAGGGCCTGCCGGTTCGTGGCCAGCGCACGCACACCAATGCGCGCACCCGCAAGGGCAAGGCCAAGCCGATCGCCGGCAAGAAGAAATAAGGCCGCCGGGGCGCATGTGCGTCCCGCCCTTGTTTTCTTACCCCGCAATCCCCTTATTCCAGGATATTATATATGGCACGCGAACCGCAGAGGCTCAAAAAGCGCGAGCGCAAGAACATTTCGGCCGGCATTGCTCATGTCAACGCCAGCTTCAACAACACCATGATCACCATCACCGACGCCCAGGGCAATGCCATCAGCTGGTCCTCGGCCGGTATGATGGGCTTCAAGGGCAGCCGCAAGTCGACCCCCTATGCCGCACAGGTTTGTGCGGAAGATGCGGGCCGCAAGGCAGCCGAGCACGGCGTCCGCACGCTCGAAGTCGAAGTCAAGGGCCCCGGTTCGGGCCGTGAATCGGCGCTTCGTGCGCTGCAGGCGGTGGGCTTCACCATCACCTCGATCCGCGATGTGACGCCGATCCCGCACAACGGGGTTCGTCCGTCCAAGCGGCGTCGCGTCTGACACCCAGGCTGTCGTTCGGGGTGGCGGACGCGCCACCCAAACAATTTCCGGCCGGGGCTCCCAAGCGCGACATATGAGCGTCGCCCCCGCCCAACACTCAGGGGAAGTCCATGACTGTCAACATCAAGAACTGGCAGGAACTGAAGAAGCCGAACGGTCTTGAAGTCAAGAGCGGCGGCGATCCCAAGCGCAAGGCAACCTTTGTTGCAGAACCTCTCGAGCGCGGCTTCGGCCTGACGCTGGGCAACGCGCTGCGCCGCGTGCTTCTCTCGTCGCTCCAGGGCGCTGCGATCACCTCGATCAAGATCGAAAACGCACTGCACGAGTTCTCCTCGCTCGCCGGCGTGCGCGAAGACGTGACCGATATCGTCCTCAACGTGAAGCAGATCGCGCTGAAGATGGAAGGCGAAGGCCCCAAGCGGCTGCAGCTTTCGGCCACCGGCCCGGCTCAGGTCAAGGCGGGCGACATCGCGGTTTCGGGCGATATCGAGGTGATGAACAAGGATCTCGTGATCTGTCACCTCGATGATGGCGCGACGCTGAACATCGAACTGACCTGCGACACCGGCAAGGGCTATGTCCCCGCCGTGGCCAACCGTCCGGTCGATGCGCCGATCGGCCTGATCCCGGTCGACTCGCTGTTCTCGCCGATCCGTCAGGTGTCGTACAAGGTGGAAAACACCCGCGTCGGCCAGGAACTCGACTATGACCGTCTGTCGCTGACCATCGAGACCGATGGCACCGTGACGCCGGAAGATGCCGTGGCTTATGCTGCGCGCATCCTGCAGGACCAGCTGGCGCTGTTCGTCCATTTCGAGGACAGCATTGCCACCGCGACCACCGGTTCGGTCAGCCATGCCGCTCCCGAAGAAGGCGATGCCAACCAGATCAACCGCTATCTGCTCAAGAAGGTGGACGAGCTGGAACTGTCGGTGCGTTCGGCCAACTGCCTCAAGAACGACAACATCATCTATATCGGCGATCTGGTCCAGAAGACCGAAGCCGAGATGCTGCGCACCCCGAATTTCGGTCGCAAGTCGCTGAACGAAATCAAGGAAGTGCTCTCCAGCATGGGTCTGCGCCTCGGCATGGACATCCCCGGCTGGCCGCCCGAGAATATCGAGGAAATGGCCAAGAAGCTGGAACAGGAACTGCTGGGCTAAGCCAATCTCGCCCTCTCCCCTTCAGGGGAGAGGGTTGGGAGAGGGGCCTGCGCCAGTGTTGGCGACTTCCCCCCTCCCTCCGCCGCTTTGCGGCTCCTCCCTCTCCCCTGAAGGGGAGAGGGCTTATGGGTTAAAGGCAAGACCCTGATTTGCCAGGACCGGGGTACCTGAAACGGCCCCCTTACGAACGGAGTACAGAAAAATGCGTCACGGAGTAGGCAAGCGCAAGCTGCAGCGGACCAGCGCCCATCGTATCGCGATGCTGCGCAACATGGCAGCCTCGCTGATCAAGCACGAGCAGATCAAGACCACGCTGCCAAAGGCGCGCGAACTGCGTCCCTATGTCGAAAAGCTGATCACGCTGGCCAAGCGTGGAGGCCTTTCCAACCGTCGTCTCGCCATGGCTCGCCTGATGGACGATGCCCAGCTGGTCAAGCTGTTCGACACGCTGGCGCCGCGCTATGCCGACCGCGCCGGTGGCTATACCCGCGTGCTGAAGGCCGGTTTCCGCGCCTCTGACGCCGCGCCGATGGCGATCATCGAACTGGTCGACCGCGACACCAGCGCCAAGGGCCAGGATTCGGGTCCGGTGCTGACCGAAGACGATTACGCCGACGCGTAACAGTATCACACGAAACCGGATTGCCAGACAGGCCGCGAATGCTAAGTTCGCGGCCTGTTTTCGTTTGTCCAATCAACAATCTAAGAGGATCGCCCCATGCGCCACCGCGCCATATTTGCTGCCTTGCTGGGAACCGTCGCCATGACCCTTGCCATGCCCGCCTCCGCCAAGGATGCGCCGATCGCCTATCCGGTGACCGAAAAGGTCGACACGGTGGAAGAGCAGTTCGGCGTCAAGGTGGAGGACCCCTATCGCTGGCTCGAAAACGATGTCCGCGTCGATCCCAAGGTTGCCGCCTGGGTCGAGGCGCAGAACAAGGTCACCGATGCCTATCTCGAGACGCTGCCGGGCCGGGCCGCGCTCGCCAAGCGGATGCGCGCGCTCTATGATTTCGCGCGCACCGGCGTGCCGCGCGAAAAGGGCGGCCGCTATTTCTTCACGCGCAATTCGGGGCTGCAGAACCAGTCGGTATTGTACGTCAAGGACAGCGCCACCGCACCCGAGCGTGTGCTGATCGATCCCAATGCCTGGGCCAAGGATGGCGCGACCGCGCTCGACGCCTGGGTGCCGAGCGACGATGGCACCAAGCTCATCTATTCGATCCAGGATGGCGGCAGCGACTGGCGCACGGTGAAGGTGCTCGATGTCGCGACCGGCAAGACGCTCGACGACGAGGTCAAATGGGTCAAATTCTCCGGGCTCGACTGGGACAAGGACGGCAAGGGCTTCTATTATTCGCGCTTCCCCGAACCCGACAAGGCGGGCGAGTTCCAGTCGCTCAACACCAACCAGGAAATCCGCTATCACGCGCTGGGCACACCGCAGAGCGCCGATCCGCTGATCTATGCGACGCCGGACGAGCCCAAGCTCAACCATGTCGCCGAACTGTCGGATGACGGCAGCTTCCTGCTCGTCACCTCGTCCTCGGGCACCGACGAGCGCTATCGCCTCACGATGATCGATGTCGCCAACCCGGCCAAGCGCCGCGTGATCGTGCCCGAGCTCAAGAACGACTGGCAGATGGCGGGCATGGCGGGCGACACGATCTATTTCGTGACCAACAAGGATGCGCCGCGGCTCAAGCTGGTCGCGATGCCGGTCACGGGCGACGAAAGCAGCATCCAGACCGTGGTGCCAGAGAGCGACGCGGTGATCGACGGCGCATCGGTGATCGGCGGCAAGCTGCTGGTCAACTATCTCAAGGACGCCCATGATGTCGTGAAGCTGTTCGACCTCAACGGAAAACCGGCGGGCGATCTGCCGCTGCCGGGCATCGGTTCGGTCGGCGGCTTCCAGGGCGATCTGGATTCGAAGGAAACCTTCTTCTCCTATTCGAGCTTCAATCGCCCGACGACCATCTATCGCTATGATTTGACCAATGGCGCGGTAACGCCCTGGGCCGAGCCGAAGCTGGCGTTCAACCCCGACGATTATGTCGTCGAGCAGCGCTTCTACGCCAGCAAGGACGGCACCAGGGTGCCGATGTTCATCGTGAAGAAGAAGAGCGTTACCGGCCCCGCGCCGACGCTGCTTTATGGCTATGGCGGCTTCAACATCTCGCTGACGCCGGGCTTCTCGCCGACCCGGCTGGCCTGGCTCGAACAGGGCGGCGTGTTCGTTCAGGCCAATATTCGCGGCGGCGGCGAATATGGCAAGGCCTGGCATGATTCCGGTCGCCTCGCCAACAAGCAGAACGTGTTCGACGATTTCATCGCGGCGGGTGAATTCCTGATCAAGGAAGGCGTGACCGGCAAGGACCAGCTCGCCATCCAGGGCGGATCGAACGGCGGTCTGCTGGTCGGCGCGGTGGTCAACCAGCGGCCCGATCTGTTCGCGGCGGCCAATGCGGCGGTCGGCGTGATGGACATGCTGCGCTTCGACCGCTTCACCGCCGGGCGCTACTGGGTCGATGATTATGGCTATCCGAACAAGGAAGCGGACTTCAGGACGCTGATCAAATATTCGCCCTATCACACGATCCGCAAAGCCGATTATCCGGCGGTGATCGTCTCGACCGCGGATACCGACGACCGCGTGGTGCCGGGGCACAGCTTCAAATACACCGCGAAGCTGCAGGCGACCGAAGCGGGCGACAAGCCGCACCTGATCCGCATCGAGACGCGCGCGGGCCATGGCTCGGGCAAGCCGACCGACAAGATCATCGAGGAATCGTCGGACATCTATGCGTTCCTGGCGCATTTCACCGGGCTGAAGATCGCAGGCGAATGAACGGGGCAGGGGGCTGGCGACATGCTGGCCCCCGTCCCTATGACAGTGGCAGGCGACGCTTGCCCTTGAGCCTGCTGGTCAGGTGATAGTGCCCGCAGCGATCGCATCGATAGGGCCTGAGATCGATCGTCGCTGCGATCGCCGCGCGCACCGCGTCATCCTCGCTGACGAAGCGCTGCTTGCGCTGGCAGATCGACAGGCGGGTGCGGGGCATTTCTGCAACAGCTATCCAGATTATGCGGAGGCGATAGGTCGCCTTATTGCACGAGCGCAGCGCTTTGCGCCATGACCTGCCGATGACACAGACCTTCCGGCACCGCGCCCTGACCGCTCTGGCCCTTGCGGCCTCGATCCTTCCCGCCACCGCGATTGCACAAGCCAAGCCCGCGCCGATCAGCGAGGCGGAGGTGCGCAGCCATATCGCACAGCTGGCCAGCGACGCATTCGAAGGACGCGGCCCCGGTTCGGCCGGCGAGACCAAGACGCTGGATTATCTCGCCAAGACCTGGGCGAGCTATGGGCTGGTATCGGGCACCAATGACGGGGCGCATCCCTGGTTCCAGCCGGTGCCACTGGTCGAGCGCAAGCCTTATGCGCAAGCGGTGAGCGCCAGCGCGCGCGGCAAGCCGCTGAAACTCGCCGAAGACGGCGTGGCACTATCGGGGCGCAACCCGACCGATCGCGTGACCGGCGAGCCACTGTTTGTCGGCCATGGCGTCGGAGCGGACGGCAAGCTCAATGCCGATGTAAGGGGCCGGATCGTGCTGATGCTCTCGGCCGAACCCAAGTTCGAGGGCGCGGCCAAGCTGCCTGGCCTGCGCGATCGGCAGAAGCTGCTCGCGCAAGGCGGCGCTGCCGCCGTGCTGATCACCGCGCCCGATGGCGCGCCCTGGAGCGGCCTGCGCGCGCAGCTCGCCAATGGATCGATGCGGCTCGCCAGCGACGATGTCAGCGCGTCGATCGGTGGCGTGCTGCGCGGCGACGTGACCGAGGCGCTGATGCGCGCAGGTAAGGTGACCGCTGCCGATGCTGCCCGGCCCGACTTCGCGCCCGTGACGCTGCCGGTGACGCTCGACCTTGCCACCAGCACGCAGGTGCGCGCGTTCGAGAGCCACAATGTCATCGGCAAGATCCCCGGAGCCAAGCCCGGAGCGGGCGCGGTGCTGCTGCTCGGCCATTGGGATCATTTCGGCATCTGCCGCAGCGAGGAGGCCGAGGACCGCATCTGCAACGGCGCGGTCGATAATGCGAGTGGCATGGCGGTGCTGCTCACCGTCGCCGAGCGGCTGGCACGCGGCGCGCCGGTGGAGCGCGATGTCTATTTCATGGGCACCACGGCGGAAGAGCGCGGCCTTTTGGGGGCCTATTATTTCGCCGATCATCCCGTCGTGCCGTTGAAGGACATCGCCGTTGCGCTCAATGTCGATACCGTCGCGATCGCGCCTGCCGGGGCGCCGGTGGCGCTGGTCGGGCGCGGCGAGAACGGGCTGGATTCCATCGTCGACGACATCGCGAAGTCGCTGGGGCGCGCAGTCGACAGCGATACCGAGGCGAACGCGTTCATCCGCCGCCAGGATGGCTGGGCGCTCGGTGCCAAGGGCGTCAAGTCGATCATGGCGGGCGGATCGTTCAGCGACATGAAGCTGCTCCAGGCGTTCCTCACTACCGTCTATCATCAGCCCGATGACGAGCTGACCGATGCGACCCCGCTGGGCGGGGCGACCGACGACGCCAATCTGCATGTCGCGCTCGCGCGCTATTTTGCCGACACCGCGAAATATAAGCCCGCAACCACTGGCGATTGACGCGCGGCTTGGTTACATGGGCCGCCACCGAAACCAGATTCGCTAAAGAAAGTGGCACCCGCATGGACATCCCCCTTGGCCTGACATTCGATGACGTTCTGCTGCGCCCGGCAGCGTCGGAAATCGTGCCCAGCCAGGCGGATACGACCACGCGGCTGACCAACAGCATCCGGCTCAACATCCCCGTGCTCTCCTCTGCGATGGATACGGTAACCGAGGCGAGCATGGCGATCGTCATGGCGCAGCTGGGCGGCATCGGCGTGCTCCACCGCAACCTGAGCATCGAAGAGCAGATCGCGGCGGTGCGCCAGGTCAAGCGCTTTGAAAGCGGCATGGTGGTCAATCCGATCACCATCACGCCAGATGCCCCGCTCGCCGAAGCGCAGGCGCTGATGCGCCAGCATGCCATTTCGGGCATCCCGGTGGTCGAACCCTCGGGCAAACTGGCGGGCATTCTCACCAACCGCGACGTGCGCTTTGCCGAGAATCCGGCCCAGCCGGTGCGCGAGCTGATGACCTCGGAAAACCTCGCCACCGTCCCCGCCGATGTCGGCCAGGACGAGGCACGCCGCCTGCTGCACCAGCGCCGGATCGAAAAGCTGCTGGTGGTTGACAAGGACTATCGCTGCATCGGCCTGATCACGGTCAAGGACATCGAAAAGGCGGTGATGAACCCCGATGCGACCAAGGACGCCGCGGGGCGGCTCCGCGTCGCTGCCGCCTCGACGGTCGGCGAGGCGGGGCTGGAGCGCAGCAAGGCGCTGATCGATGCCGAATGCGACCTGATCGTGGTCGATACCGCGCATGGCCATAGCAAGATGGTCGCGGTCGCGGTCGAGGCGATCAAGAAATACTCCAACCATGTCCAGGTTATCGCGGGCAATGTCGCGACCGCTTCGGCCACGCGCGCGCTGATCGATGCGGGGGCGGATGGCGTCAAGGTCGGCATCGGTCCGGGATCGATCTGCACCACCCGCGTCGTCGCTGGCGTCGGCGTGCCGCAGCTCACCGCGATCATGGAATCGGCGGAGGAAGCCGACAAGTCGGGCATTCCGATTGTCGCCGATGGCGGCCTGCGCACCTCGGGCGATGCGGCCAAGGCGCTCGCTGCGGGCGCGTCGACGATCATGATCGGATCGATGCTGGCAGGCACCGAGGAAGCGCCGGGCGAGACGTTCCTGTATCAGGGCCGCGCCTACAAGAGCTATCGCGGCATGGGCAGCGTCGGCGCGATGGCGCGCGGCAGCGCCGATCGCTATTTCCAGCAGGATATCAAGGACCAGTTGAAGCTCGTCCCCGAGGGCATCGAAGGGCAGGTACCGTACAAGGGCCCGGCGCGCGATGTCGTCCACCAGCTGGTCGGCGGCATCAAGGCGGCGATGGGCTATACCGGTTCGCCGACGATCGAGGCGCTGCGCCGCAATGCGGAGTTCGTGCGGATCACCAATGCGGGCCTGCGCGAAAGCCATGTCCATGACGTGTCGATCACCCGCGAGGCCCCGAACTACCCCACGCGCTGACGGGCGATGGTCGAGCTCATCCCCTATATGCTGATCCTGGCCTGGTCTGTACCGGGCCAGCCCGGCAGGGTAGAGGTCGAGCGGGTCAACCAGCTGTTCGCCAGCGCCGAGGCGTGCGAGCGCGCGGCGACGGGCTTTGTTGCGGCGACACGGCATAGCGGCGTGTCGCATGTCTGCATGCCGGTGCCGGGGGCGGAAGAGTTCGATACGCTGTTCCGCCAGCTCGACGCCGAGGCTGAAAAGGCGCGGCGCGAGGGCGAGGAATGACCCCGGCAGCGCGTGTCCAGGCGGCGATCGATCTGGTCGATGCGATCCTGAATGCCGCGCGCGGGCAGGGGGCGAGCGCCGACACGCTGGCGCGCAATTTCTTCCGTGAGCGCCGCTATATGGGGTCGGGCGACCGGCGCGCGGTGCGCGATCTCGCCTGGCGTGCGGTGCGGCGCTTCGGCGAGCTGCCGGTGAACGGACGCGCGGCGCTGGCCGGGCTGGCGCGGGAGGACGATGCGCTCGCCGAGCTGTTCGATGGTTCGACCTATGGTCCGGCGCGGCTGAGCGAAAGCGAGCCGGTGGCCGAAGGTGGCGTCATTCCCGCATGGATCGAGGCGTTGCTGCCGCCGCTGTTCGACGAGGCGGAAAAGGCAGCCTTGCTCGAGCGCGCGCCGCTCGACCTGCGTTACGATCCTTTGCGCACCGACCGCGATGCGCTCAGCGCAGTCTGGCCGGAGATCGTATTCAGCGATTCGCTGCCCCGCGCCGCGCGGCTGCCCGGCAACACGCCGGTCGAGGATAGCGCGCCCTGGCAGGCAGGCGTCATCGACGTCCAGGACTGGGGCAGTCAGGCGATCGTCCAGGCGTGCCTGGGTGAAGAGGCTCCGGCACTGGTGATCGACCTGTGCGCGGGCGCGGGCGGCAAGACGCTCGCGCTCTCCGCCTTGCTGCCCGAGGCGCGGATCATAGCATCGGACACCAGCCGCGACCGCTTGCAGGCGATGGAGCCGCGCAGGAAGCGCGCCGGGCGCGACCGGATCGAGCCGCTGCTGCTCGACCCGAAGCGCGAATGGGACAAGCTGGCGCCGTTCGAGGGCCAGGCCGATCTGGTACTGGTCGATGCGCCGTGCAGCGGATCGGGCACCTGGCGGCGCAATCCCGAAACGCGCTGGCGGCTCACCCCCGACCGGCTCGCGCGTGTAGTGGCGGAGCAGGCACGGCTGATCGAGATCGCGCAGCGGCTGGTGCGGCCCGGCGGGGCTCTGGTCTATGCGGTCTGTTCGCTGCTGCCCGACGAAGGACCACGACAGGCCGCGCGCGGCTTGTGCGATCGGGAGGGCTGGACTATCGTCAACCCCGATATGCAGATTGGCCGCCTGATCGGAGCCGATGGACGGCTTTGCGACGCATCAGACCCTGCGCCCGCGACCGGCCGACTGCTCACCCCGCGTCATGACGGCACCGATGGCTTTTTCTTCACAAGAGCCCGGCGGTCATGATAGCGTTACGCTCTGCCTGGGAGACTATCATGCGTTTTGCGCCCGCCGCCATTGCCCTGTCGCTCGTTCTTGCGACCGTTTCCAGCACCGGGATCGGCCAGCCGGTGCGCTATGCGGTCAATCCGGCCTCGCAGCTGCTGGTCGATGAAGGCGCAAAGGTGCAGGCTGCGGGCAAGCTCGACGAAGCCAATGGCCTGTACGAGGCCGCGCTCGCGGTCGATCCGGGCAACCGGGCCGCCTATATCGCGCTGGCGCAGGTGGCGAGTGCACAAAATCTGCCGGGCAAGGCGATCCGCTATTATCGCGAGGCGCTGCGGCTCGATCCCAATGATGTCGCGGCCTTGGCCGGCCAGGGCGAGGCGATGATCCAGCGCGGCGCGGTCGAAAAGGCGCGGCGCAACCTGGTGCGCATCGAGGCGCTGTGCACCAGCACCTGCACCGAAGCCGGCCGCCTGCTCGCTGCGATCGACAAGGCCGCGGCCAAGCCGGTGCTTTCCGCCGAAGCGGTGGCATCGACCCCCACGGTGACCGAGCAACCTTGAGCCGCCGGATAGCGCCCCACGTCCGCTCAGCCTGAGCTTGTCGAAGGCCCAGCAACCAAAATCCTCCTCCAGCTTGCTGGGGGAGGGGGACCGCCCGCACAGCGGGTGGTGGAGGGGCAGCGGGTGCGTGCACTGGATCACGGTGTGTGCCATCCCGCTTCCCCTCCACCACCGACCTGCGGTCGGCGGTCCCCCTCCCCGAGACAAGCTCGGGGAGGATGTGATAGTGCCGCCCTTCCTTTCCCTCGCGCGCAGCCTTCGACAGGCTCAGGCTGAGCGGGGGGTGTGTGGCGCCGCTGTGTCTTCTGGCGCTTCCTTCCCCATCCCCGGCATTTCCTTGATATACAAGTCCCGCTGCGGGAACGGGATTTCGATGCCGTGTTCCTTGAACAGGTTCCACACGCGCATCAGCACGTCGCCGCGGATATTGCCCATGCCGCCTTCGGGATCGGCGATCCACGCGCGGATTTCCCAGTTGACGCTGTTGTCGGCAAATTCCGTCATCCAGATGCGCGGGGCAGGGTCCTTGAGCACGCGCGGGGCTTCGTCCACCGCGCGGTAGAGCAGTTCCTGCACCACCTGCATGTCGCTGTTGTAGCTCACCCCGATCGGGATGCGCATGCGCACGTTGCGGTCCGAATAGGACCAGTTTTCGACCGGCGTGGTCATCAGGTCCTCGTTGGGGATCAGATGCTCCTTGCCGTCGCGGGTGATGACCGAGACCGCGCGCACGCCGATCTTGTTCACCCAGCCGAAGCTGTCGCCCACCGCGATGACATCGCCGGGCTTGATCGAGCGGTCGAGCAGCAGGATGATGCCTGCAAACAGGTTGCCGATCGTCTTCTGCAGCCCGAAGCCGATCGCGAGCCCGAATGCGCCCGAGAAGAAACTGAGCGCAGTGAGATCGATGCCCAAAGTGTCGATGCCGATGAAGAAGGCGAGCACGATGACGACGACGCCCGCGATCTTCTGGCCGAGCAGCTTCTGCGTCGGGTCGAGGCTGTCGCTGCTGCCGATGATATGCCCGGCGATGCGGTTGACCACGCGCGCGGCGGTATAGAGCACCAGCACCGTGATTGCGATCGTGACCACCCAGAGCAGCGAGAAACGCTTCTGGCCGAGATCGAAGCCGACCCGGTCCATCGCGGTGGTGATCGGCTCCAATCCGCCGAACATGCTCGCGAGGATCGAGATCAGCGTCGCGAGGCCGAGGAACGTGCCGAGCCAGTCGGGCATGCGCACGCCGCGCACCAGATCGTTGACGAACAAGGCGAGCGAAATAGCAAGCGTCAGGCCGAACACGACCGAGGCGATCAGGCTCCAGTCATAGAGGTTGAGCGCCATGCCGATCAGCATCGCCGTGGTGAAGCGGCGCACCATGTCGCGGATGCGGCGGCGCGCAAGCTGGCTCTCATAGCCGGCGCGTCGCTCCCAGATGGCGGCAAGGCGCAGATAGATCAGGCGGCTGAGCGCCCAACCGATGACCAGCGCGGCGGTCGCCACCATCGCGGCGAGAATGCCCTCGATATATTGCAGGTCGTCGGGGCGCTCGATCCAGCCCCAGCGCATGAACAGTGCGTTGATCCCTGCAGTCATGCCGCCATGGTAAAGGCCTGCAATCCCTTGGCAAGGTCGGCGATCAGATCATCCGGGTCTTCCAGCCCGATATGCAGCCGCACGGCATAGCGATTGGCGTCGCCCATGGGCGGCCAGGGCGTGGCGCTGCGGCAGCGCGCGGGGTCGACCGGGATCGCCAGGCTCTCGAACCCGCCCCAGCTGTAACCGATGCCGAACAGCTCGAGTGTATCGATCAGCGCCGCGCGCGCCTTGTCCGTCCCGCCGTCGAGCACGAACGAGAACAGCCCGCTCGATCCCTTGAAGTCGCGCTGCCAAAGCGCGTGGCCCGGGCAGGAAGGAAGCGCGGGGTGCAGCACGCGCGCGACCTGGGGTTGCTCGGCCAGCCAGTGCGCGATGCGCAGCGCCGAGGCCTGGTGCTGGCGCAGCCGCACGTCGAGCGTGCGCAAGCCGCGCAGCGCGAGCCAGGCATCGTCGGGCGAGACGACATGGCCCAGGCCTTGTGCGGTCTGGCGGAGGCGCGGATAAGACGCTTCCGTCGCGGTGACCGAGCCCAGCATCACGTCCGAATGGCCGACGATATATTTGGTGCAGGCCATGATGCTCATGTCCGCGCCGAGCTCCAGCGCGGGGAGGAACAGGCCCGTCGCCCAGGTATTGTCGATCAGCAGCGCGATGTCGGGATTGGCGGCGCGTGCGGCGGCGCAGATCGCGGGCACGTCCTGCACCTCGAACGTCAGGCTGCCGGGGCTTTCCATCAGGATGGCGCGGGTGCTTTCGCAGATAAGGCTGGAAATTCCGGAGCCTATGAGTGGATCGTAATAGCGTGTCTCGATGCCGAAGCGCTTGAGCAACCCGTCGGCGAAGCTGCGCGAGGGGTCATAGGCGCTGTCGGTCATCAGCAGCACGTCGCCCGGCGACAGCACGCTGAGCAACGCGCCGGTGATCGCGGCGACGCCCGAGGGGTAGAGCATCGTGCCGTGCGCGCCCGGCTCGAGCGCCGTCAGTGCCTCGGCCAGCGCCCATTGCGTCGGCGCGCCGCGGCGGCCGTAGAAAAACCGTCCGTCCTCATTGGTTTGCGGGCCGGACTTGAGAGCGGCTGTATCGGGATAGAGATGCGTGCTCGCGCGCCAGACCGGCGGATTGACCACCGCGCCCGGCTGCTCCGCCGTTCCGGTCCACTCTGCGCGACGGCCACCGGTAACGAGGCGGGTGGCGGGCGATTGCGGGGAGGAGGGGGGCTTGGGCATATTGTTGTCCTGTCCTCGCCCCTTCAGGGGAGAGGATACGCAGCCTTGCATGCGCAGCATGCTAGGCGGAGTTGGAGAGGGGCGGCGGCTGGATGCCGACGCTGGCCCCTCTCCCACTGCGACTAGGTTCGCGTGCCGCTCACCAAGTCTCGTTGCCCTCTCCCCTGAAGGGGAGAGGCGGAAAAATTACCCCGTCACCTTGGGCGCGTCGGCATCGGCGCCCCATTCGGCCCAGCTGCCGTCGTAGAGCGACACGTCGGTCTTGCCGAGCAGATGCGCCCCGAAGGCGACGACGCTGGCGGTCATGCCCGATCCGCAGGTGGTGACCATCGGCTTGGCAATATCGATGCCCGCGCCCTCGAACGCGGCCTTGAGATCGTCGCCGGTCTTCCAGGTGCCATCGGCATTGAACAGCGCGCTGTGTGGCAGGTTGACCGATCCGGGGATATGGCCCGAGGCGATGCCCGGGCGCGGATCGGCTTCTGCGCCGGTGAAGCGCGCGGTCGGGCGCGCGTCGACGACCTGTTCGGCCTTGCTGTGCAGGTTGGCGAGCATGTCCGCCTTGGTGCGGACGTTCTTGCGGTCTTCCCACACGGTGAAATGGCGGTGGCGCAGCGTTTCCTTGCCGGTCTTGAGCGGACGGCCTTCCGCCTTCCACTTGGCGATGCCGCCGTCGAGGATGGCGACGGCATGCGCACCGAACATTGTCAGCATGAACCAGGCGCGTGCGGAGGATTTCAGCGGGCTGTCGTCGTAGAGCACGATGCGGCTGCCATCGCCGAGGCCCAGCGACTGCATGCGGCTGGCGAACTTTTCGGCCGGGGGAAGGGTGTTCTCGACCGCGGCGTTGCTGTCGACGAGCTCTTCCAGGTCCATGAACACCGCGCCGGGAATGTGGCCGGCTTCATATTCGGCAAGCGCGTTGCGGCCGTGATCGGGCAGGAACTTGGTCGCATCGACGATGCGGAGATCCGAAGCGCCCATTTCATTGGCGAGCCATTCGGTTGAAACCAGCGAATCCATCTTGGATATTCTCCCTCTGCGAATGCGCGCCCGATTATCGGCTTTTCCCGGCTTTTTAGACGTGAAACCCGGCTGGTTGCCCGGCCGGGATTGCCTGTTTTTTGCGCTGCACCATCGACATTATCGCGTTGCTGCGAACACGTCGAGTCGCAACGGAAAGCGTATGTGCGATTTTTCGCATATGTTGCATCCGCGTGAATCGGGCGGTGGTGCAGCGCATCGCTTCGGGCTAGGGGGGAGGCCCTGCAATCCGGAGACCTCCACTCATGCGCATCCTGCTGACCAATGACGATGGCGTCCACGCGCCGGGCCTTGCCGTGCTCGCCGGGATCGCGCGCGCGATCTCGGACGATGTCTGGATCGTCGCACCTTCGGAAGAGCAGTCGGGCGCTGGTCATTCGCTGACCATCACCCGTCCCTTGCGCGTCCACCAGCATGGCGAGAAGCACTTCTCGGTCACTGGCACGCCCACCGACGCGGTGATGATGGCGGTGGCGCGGCTGATGCAGGACTCGCCGCCCGACCTGATCCTGTCGGGCGTCAATCGCGGCGCCAACCTGGGCGAGGACGTCACCTATTCGGGCACCGTCTCCGCCGCGATGGAAGGCGCGCTCGCGGGCATACCCTCCATCGCATTGAGCCAGGTCTATGCAAGAGAGGGCGCGGGGCTCGACGTGTCGTTCGACGCGGCGACCCGCTGGGGCGAGCAGGTGGTGCGCAAGCTGATCGATCAGCCGATGCCGCCGCGCACGCTGATCAATGTCAATTTCCCCGCCCTGCCTGCCGATCGGGTGCGCGGTGTCAAGGTCGTGAACCAGGGGTTCCGTGATTACGGGCGGCTGAAGATCGTCACCAACACCGATCCGCGCGGGTTCGAATATCACTGGTTCGGCCTGGGCGCAGCCGAGCAGAGCCCGGCGCACAGCACCGATCTGGAAGCCGTGGCCGACGGCTATATCGCGGTGACGCCGCTGCATCTCGATCTCACGCATCATCAGTCGATCGCGGCGCTGACCCAGACCTTCGCGGCGGAGTGAGCCGACTGGACGCTGTCAAATCCTGCACCGCGCCACTGGCAATGGCGGCAATCCGTGCTAGACATGGTTTCTATGCTGAGGGGTAGGAAACGGATCGACGGGCGGCTGGCCCTGCTGGCGACCTTGGGGGCTGCGGGTTGCATTCCCGGCGGTATGACGCCGGCAGCGATCGAGCCCGAGATTACCGAGGCCGGCCAGCCGGCTGCGCCGCCGCTGGCCCAGCCGGTTGCGGGCAGCGATGCACCGGTCTGGGAAAGCCGCAGCGTTGCGCCCAATGCGGCAGACGTGATCGGCACGACCTATACCGTCCAGGCGGGCGATACGCTGCGCGGCATCGGCAACCGCACCGGGGCAGGATCAGAAGCGATCGCCGCGGCCAATGGCCTTGCTGCGCCCTATATCCTGCGGCCCGGCCAGCAGCTCACCATTCCCGGCGGGCGCTATCACATGGTGGCGAGCGGCGAGACGGGCATCGCCATCGCCCAGGCGTACAAGGTCGCCTGGAGCGACATCGTCGCGCTGAACGGGCTTGAAGAACCCTATATCCTGCGCGTTGGCCAGCGGCTGAAACTGCCTGCAGGCGCGCAGCTTGCCGCTGCCGCACCCGCCGGCACGGCCCCGGCCAGACCCGGCAAGCCGCCCAGCCGCATCGGTGCTTTGGTGGTCAATATCGACGATGTCGTCACCGGCAGCCAGCCCGCTATCGCCGAAGGAACGCCCGTGCCTGCCGCCAAGCCCGCGCGCGCGCCGGTGGCGGCGAGCGTGCCCGTCGATGTGCCCAAGGGCTTTTCTGGCAAGTTCGTCTGGCCGCTCAGCGGCTCGCTGCTCACCCGTTACGGGCCCGTCGGCAAGGGGCAGATCAGCAACGGCATCGATATCAGCGCGACGCGCGGTCAGCCGTTCCGCGCGGCGGCCGACGGGGTGGTCAGCTATGCCGGCAGCGAGGTCGCGATCTATGGCGGGCTGATCCTGATCAGCCATGGCGGCGGCTGGGTCAGCGCCTATGGCCATGCCGAGCGGATCGACGTGACGCGGGGCCAGGCGGTCAAGGCGGGGCAGGTGCTGGGCGCGGCGGGCCAGAGCGGTTTTGCCGAGACGCCCAAGCTGCATTTCGAGCTGCGCAAGGACCGCAAGCCGGTCGACCCGCTGCAATATTTGCCGCGCGGCTGAGCCTCAGGCATGGGCGATTCAGAGATCAAGCCGCGCGCCTTGCTGAAACGCGCGGCGCGCCTGCCGGTCTGGGCGGACGTCACCCTGAGGCTGAGCGTCGCCTTCTTCCTCATCGCGTTCGTGATCCTGATCCACTGGCTCGATCGCGCCGGGCTCAAGGACAATTATGACGATCATGTCAGCTTTCTGGATGTCGTCTATTTCACGATGATCTCGGTTACCACCACCGGCTTCGGCGATATCGCCCCGGTGTCCGACCGTTCGCGGCTGATCGAATCGGTGCTGGTGACGCCGGTGCGCGTCGCGGTGATCTTCATCTTCGTCGGCACCGCCTATAGTTTCGTCATCAAGCGCACATGGGAAAAATGGCAGATGAGCAGGATCCAGCAGCGCCTGAAGGGGCATATCGTGGTGCTGGGCTTCGGCACCAGCGGGTCGGAAGCGGTGCGCGAACTGATCGCGCGCGGCACCGATCCGTCGTGCATCGTCGTGGTCGACCAGTCGGAGGAATCGCTCGCCAAGGCCGAAGCGATGGGGTGCAACGTGCTGAACGCCGATGCGACGCGCGACGAGACGCTGAAGGACGTGCATATCGACCGCTGCTGCTCGGCGATCGTCTCGGCAGGCCGCGATGACACCTCGATCCTGATCGTGCTGACGATCCGGCACCTGGCGCCCGACGTGCCGATCAGCGTTGTGATCCGCGCTGGCGACAACGAACTGCTCGCCCGTCAGGCGGGGGCGAATACGGTGATCAATCCCGTGAGCTTTGCCGGGCTGCTGCTCGCCGGATCGTGCAGCGGGCCGCATATCAGCAGCTATCTCGCCGACCTTGCCTCGTCGAGCGGTCGGGTGGTGCTGATCGAGCGCGCGGTGCGCACCGAGGAAATCGGCATACCGCTGAAGGAGATCAAGGACGGTATCGGCGTGCGCATCTATCGCGACGGCAAGCCTTATGGCTTTTTCGACGACGAGAGCGCCAGCCTGCGCGCAGGCGACCTGATCGTCGTCATCACCCAGGGTGACGGGCGCCCACCGGTGACGATGCAGGCGGATTGAGCACTGGCAAGCTGGACGGGGCGAGCCCGACGGCCCGCCCGTTCCTGCCTATTTCTTGATCGCGAAACAGGCCTGGCCGCTGCGCGCGACGCTGTCGCATGCCTGTTTGGCGGCGGCTTGGCTGGCGAAAGGGCCTGCCTGAAGCTTGGTGATCGCACCTGCCTTGACCAGATAGGGCTGCAGCCCCGCAAGCGCCTGGTTCTGGCGTTCGAGTCCGCTCCACAGGGTGCGCGCGCGACTTTCTTCGCTGAACGCACCCAGCTGGATGCGCCAGTCGCCCGACGCGGCCACGGCAGGCGCGGTGGTTGCGGCCGCGACAGCCGGGGCTGTAACGGCCGGTGCGGCGGACTTGGGGGCCGGGGCGACGGGAGCAGGCGCAGGCTTTGGCGCCGCAGCGACGGTTGCAGGAGCAGGCTTGGGTGCAGGGGCCGGGGTTGACGCCGAGGGCGTGCCCATCGTCGCGAAATCGACGCCCGCGCTCGCTGCCGCGCTGTTGGGGCTGGAGGGCAGGGTGGGGATCACCGGGCCCGTGGCGCGCGAAGGCGGAAGGTCGGTGGTCTGGATCGCCGATCCGGTCGCGGGGCGGGCGATCGCCGGTGCCGGCTTGGCGGCGGCGGCGGTGACGACCGGCTTGGCAGGCGCGGTGGCGCCGGTCGCGGTATCGGCGACCTTCAGGCCCGCAGCGGCGCCCGCGAGCTTCTGGCGTTCGGACACGGCATCGCGCTCGAGCTGCGCGGCAAGCTGCGTGCCCTTGGTCCGCTCGGCGAGCGGGATGTACTTGTCCATCGTCGCCAGACTGCGCGAGGCTTGGGGAAGGCCCTGGGCCGAGGCGCGGGTCATCAGCGCATAGGCGCGCACCCAGTCCTTCTCGGCAATGTCGCCGTTGAACATCGCGGTGCCCAGCACATATTGCGCGCGCGGCTCGCCCCGGTCGGCCGAAGCGCGGATATAGGGCATCGCCTCTTCGCGGCGGTTGTCCTGGAACAGCACCAGACCGTAATTGTCCGCCGCCTGGACATGACCGCGATCGGCGGCCTTCTTGTACCAGGCTTCGGCCTGCTTGAGGTCCATCGGCACGCCGCGGCCCAGCTTGTAGGCCTGGCCCAGGTTGAACTGCGCATCGGCATCGCCCTTGGCCGCAGGGTCACGCCATTGCTCGACGGCCTTGGCGAATTCGCCGCGTTCCCAGGCATCGACCCCGGCCTTGACATCGGCCAGTGCCGGGCTGGACAGCGCCAGCGCTGCCACCGCAGCACCCAAGACAGCGAAATTGCGGGAAAATTTTGTCGAACGTGCCATGCGGGTCTTGCTCCATCGCATATGGTAAAACCGTGCGCCGACCTTATCAGGCGGAAATGCCGCTGCAAACCGGGCGCACCGGGCCTTGCTGGCGTAAACCGCTATAGTTACCGACACGTTAGCAAAGCGTTTACGCCTGCATCAAGACGGGTTGAAGACCGCTCCAAAGCCCTGAAATCCCGGCCTGCCGACGGCATGGCAAGGTCCGTGTTAACTCAAAATTAGCTGCCTCCGCGCATTTTCCCCTTAACCGAATGGACCGGACAGGGGGTTTGGAGTGCGCGTACTCGCTTTGGCATCTCAAAAAGGAGGATCGGGCAAGACGACCCTTTCGGGTCATCTGGCCGTGCAGGCGCAGCTGGCTGGCGATGGCCCGGTGGTGCTGATCGACATCGATCCGCAAGGCTCGCTCGCCGACTGGTGGAACGAGCGCGAGCCCGAATATCCCGCTTTTGCGCAGACCACCGTCGCCCGGCTGCCCGCCGATCTCGCGATCCTGCGCCAGCAGGGCTTCAAGCTCGCCGTCATCGATACGCCGCCCGCGATCACCATGGCGATCCAGTCGGTGATTTCGGTCGCCGAGCTGATCGTGGTGCCGACCCGTCCCAGCCCGCACGATCTGCGCGCGGTCGGCGCGACGGTCGACCTGTGCGAGCGCGCCGGCAAGCCGCTGATCTTCGTCGTCAACGCCGCCACGCCCAAGGCGCGGATCACCTCTGAAGCCGCGGTCGCCTTGTCCCAGCATGGGACGGTCGCGCCGACGACTTTGCACCACCGCACCGACTTTGCCGCCTCGATGATCGATGGCCGCACGGTGATGGAGGTCGACCCCAATGGCAAGTCGGCCGGAGAGGTGCGCGCGCTTTGGACCTATATCTCGGACCGGCTGGAAAAGAATTTCCGCCGCACCGTCTTTGCCGTGCCCAATGCGCCCGTCGCGCCTGGCGCCATCCGCCCGATGGGCGGCTTCGGCCGCCGCGTGGCCGGATCGTGATGCAGTTACGGGGGCAAGGATGAGCTTTATGGCCGAACCCAAACCAATGGCATCGCTCTCGTCCGGCCTGCTCGCGCGCAAGGGGGCCGCACGCCCCGCGATGCGCCGCCAGGGCATGGACGGTCTCGGCACGCTCGGCACCGCAGGGCTGACGCCCGGCGTGCACGGCCTGCAGGACGATCTGGGCTGGAACGACATGGGCTATGATGTCGATCCCGCGCACGAGGAGCGCGCGCCGCATTACGGCAATCTGCTGGCAGGCGCGATCCCCGATACGGTGCCGGGCGAAACGGCGTCCGCGCCCGCGCCCGAACCCATCGTGCCCGATGTGGTGCGCCAGCAGGCCGAGATTGCCGAGCGCCTGGCCGAGCCTGTTGCGGCTCCCGAGCCGGTCGCCGCACCCGATCTGGACCTCCAGCCCGAGATCGCGCCCGCGCCGGTGCCCGAGCCCGTGGCCGCGATCGCGGTGCCCGAACCGGTCGCAGCGCCGGTTCCTGCGGTCCGCCAGCGCAAGCGCAAGCAGGCGGTGATGCAGGAAGTCGTGGCCGCCGCGGTCCAGTCCTCGGCCCGCCGCGCGGCCTTCACGCTGCGGCTCGATGCCGACCGTCATCTCAAGCTCAGGCTGGCCAGCGCGGTCAGCGGACAATCCGCGCAGCAGCTGGTTACGGCGGCGCTTGACGAATTGTTAACCAAAATGACCGAAATAGAGGACCTGGCGGGTCGCGTGACGCGATCGGCGACGCTTTGAGGCGAACGCAGGCAGGTCGGGGCCGACGAAGAGGGAACTTAGGCTATGGCAAGCGGATCCAAGATCAACCGGGCGCTGGCGCTCAAGCTGGCGGCATCGACCATCCTGGTCGGCAGCGTGCTGGTGAGCTGTTCGGCGCATGGCGGTGGTGGCCGTCCGCAGAGCCTTACGTCCGCGTCGCAAAAGGCGCTTGCCTCGGGCAAGACTGACAAGGCGCTGGACAAGGCCGAAGCCGCGGTCGCGCTCGATCCGCGCAATCCCGAGCTGCGCAAGATGCTCGCCCAGGCCTATCTCGCCAATGGCCGCTTCGCCTCCGCGCGCCAGTCGCTCGACGATGCGCTGGCACTGGGTGATGCGAGCGCGCGCACGGTGATCAGCCTGGCGCTGATGCATGTCGCAGAAGGCCGCACCAACGCTGCGCTGGCATTGCTGCAGGAACATCGCGACACCATTCCTGCGAGCGATTACGGTCTGGCGCTGGCTCTGGCCGGGGACACCAGGACCGGCGTGGAGGTGCTCGGACAGCTCATCCGCTCTGGAGATAACACCGCCAAGGTACGGCAGAACCTCGCTTTTGCCTATGCGCTCGACGGGCGCTGGCGCGAGGCACAGATCATGGCTGGGCAGGATCTCGATCCGCAGGTCGCGCAGCAGCGCATCGCCGAATGGGCGCGCATCGCGCATCCCGATGCCCATGCCCAGCGCGTCGCATCGGTGCTTGGCGTCACGCCGGCCGCGATGGATCCGGGCCAGCCGGTGATGCTGGCGCTGTCGGCTACCCCGTCCATGGGCGAGGTCGCGACGCAGATCGGCCAGCAGGCGATGGCGCCCGCAGCCGGTCCGATCGAACTGCCCCCGGTTGAAGATAGGCCGATGGAACTCGCCGGGGTCGAATCGGTGCCGGTTCCGGCCTCCGAACTTGAGGCTGCACCCGCGCCGGTCATGGCCGAAGCCGCACCTTCGGGCGCGGTCGTCGCGCCGCTGATGACAGCACGCGAGATCGTCCAGCCGCTGCCCGCCAGCTATCGCCGCAAGGCGGTGCGCAAGCTGCGCCCCGAAATGGCCGCAAAGCGCCAGATGATCGTCGAGCAGGAAAAGGTTCGGGTCGCTGCTGCGCCTGCGCCGAAACCTGCTCCCAAGGCGGCTCCGGCCAAGGCCGCGCCCGCGCCCGCCGTCTTCCAGAAGGCCAGCTTCTCGCCGGTCAGCAATGGCGCGTTCGCGGTGCAACTCGGCGTGTTCTCGAGCGCAGCCAATGCCAACCGCGCCTGGGCCGGCTATAGCGCCAAGCACAAGGATCTCGCGGCTTTCTCCAAGGTCGCCGTGCCCACCACCGTCGGCGCGCGCACGCTGCACCGCCTGACCGCCAACGGCTTCGCGGACGAAAAGAGCGCCCGCGCCATGTGCGCCCAGGTCCGCAAGAGCGGCGGCGAATGCATCATCGCCCGCGCGACGCCCACCAAGCCCGCCGGCGCCCAGATCGCCGCCCGCCGCTGAGGCGAGGGGGCTTCAGCCATCTAACCCCTCGTCATTCCCGCGAAAGCGGCAATCCCGCTTGTGTAGCGTGAGGGCGCCGAAGCCGCGTGGACGGGGTGAGACGGCTGGTGGCATTTGGCTTTAGTAGGGAATGCCGATAATCGGGAGTTTGGGAATGGTGGGTTTTTTGCAGCTCATCCTAGCCACCAACGTGAGCGCAGCGGCCATTACGGCAACCTAGCGCAGCGTAAGTGCTATGCATCTCGATATTACCCGCTAATCAAATGGCTTCGCAGACAGCGGAAGTGTCTGAAGGACGCTATCGCGAATTTAATTGACGGTTAGATAAAATCATGCTCGCCTCCGCTCACGGAGGAAGTATGGTATACCGAAAGTTACCCCTCGCATCATTGATTGTGAATCCAGCGAACGATCGGCACGGTGAACTCGAAAACGAGACCGCAGCGATCGCTCAGCTATTCGCTGCGCAAGAAGCTCACATGCGTAACCTGGCTAAGGATATAACTAGCAAAGGGGAAGTGTTTGAGCCGCCGCTAGTCTTTCCAGCTGGTGACAATTACATCGTTGCCGATGGCAATCGTCGTACGACGTGTCTTAAGCTGCTTGGAAACCCGAGGCGTGCTCCAACAGTCGAGCTCCAGCAGTTCTTCGCTGAACTGAAACTTAAATGGCCAGGTAGCTTCCCAGAAAAGATTGAATGCAGAGTTGAATATGACCGGGATCGTGTTGATGATATTCTTTTTCGACGCCACACCGGCGTTCAGGGCGGAGTAGGTCAAAGCACGTGGAACGACCGAATGAAAACCAACTTCGTTGTCCGCACAGGCAAGGGAGGAGGGCTAAACATTGCCGATGAGATCGAGAAATTACTCAAAGATGCAAAAATACTGCCTAGGAAGAAAATTCCTCGATCAAATCTAAACCGTCTGCTCTCATCGGAAGCACTCCGTAATCGGCTTGGTATATCTGTACGAAAGGGCAAGCTTGATATTATCCGTGACCGTCAGGAGACGCTGAACGTCCTAAGCCGGGTTGCCAATGATCTGGCAAATCGCGAAGTCACACTTGAGCAGATATGGGATACCGAGTCTAAGCTGTCTTACATTGACCGCTTAGAAGCGGAGGGGCTGCTACCGAAAGTGACGCCGAAGTCCGGTGCAAGTCCAACTCCATCGCCGACTCCTGCACCTGCGCCGCCACGCCCGACTCCTGCTCCGCGGCCGGTTGCTTGGCCTCACCTGATTCCAAACGTCAGCTACGGCATTGTTTGGTCCGCACACCTCCAAAGGCACCGCGCTATTTGGGAGGAGCTACAGTATAAATTGGAACTCAGCGAAGAGCCTAACGCGATATCAGTCCTACTTCGAGTTTTGTTGGAACTTTCTGTCGATAACTACATAAAGCGAACAAAGCTGAATACAGTAAGTTTGGAAGAAAGATTGTCGCGTAAGGCAGCGAAGGTTGCATCAGATCTTCACGTCGATGGTAAGATTGATAAAAAATATCTTGGGGTCATAAATAAGTTGCAACAGGCGGAAGTTATCGTGTCGATAGATACATTAAACCGATATGTGCATTCGCCAAATTTTAGTGTTTCACCTGAGCATCTAAAAATGCTTTGGGAGACGCTAGCGGACTTTGTCGTTCATTGCCTTGCAGCCTGAGAAGCTTCGATCGAGCAAATCAACAGATGGATCGGCTTGGAATTAATCAGTGATCCGTCGGAAGGTCGGTGAGGTTCAGCTCCGTGTGTCTCCGCTTTAAAGCCGCTGGCTTCCATATCCTCCATGTTTGGCCCTGCAGGCCCAGGCCGACCGCAAAAGCTCGCCCCCCGCTTTCGCAGGGGTGACGGGGCAGCGGCGCGGCTTGGGGCGGCGCTGCTCACCGCTTACTGCTCACCGCCCATCGCCCACCGCTCACGCGGCGAGCGGTCGTTCTACCTCCGCCATGTCACTCTCCAGCGCATATTCCTGCGCCATCGCTTCATAGCCGCGGCCCAGGCTGAAGCGGGGGCGGGTGGTGCCGGTGGGGGTGAAGCCCAGCCGCCGCAGCACTGCGCCCGAGGCGGGGTTGTCGATATAGTGGCTGGCGACGATCCGGCGGTGGCCGAGCGTCCAGGCATTGGCGATCACCGCGCGCGCCGCCTCGGTCGCATAGCCCTTGCCCCAGTGATCGCGCGCGATCCAGTAGCCGAGCTCGGCCTCGCCCGCATCGGTGCGGCCCAGGCCGCAGCTGCCGATCAGCGTCTGCCCGGCATCGCCCGGCAGGGTGAGCAGATAGTGCGGATAGAAGGGGTCCTGCGCGCGCGCGGCAAATTCGTGGGCGTGTTCAGCGCTATAGGGCCAGGGCGCGCGGGCAAGATTGCACACGATGCGCTCATCGTTGATGCCCGCGAACAGCGCATCGGCATCTTCGGGCCAGACTGGCCGCAGCAACAATCTTTGCGTTCTTGCAAACATTATGTCTCTCCTCGTTGCCCGCGCCTTGCCAGTCAAACATGACAGGCTGGAGTCAGCGCGGTGACAGGGAGACAAAAAGAAAGGGAGACGGGACGGACCCCATCTCCCTGTCATCTGGTCCGGGTGTTTCACCGGCCGGGGTCATCCCTGTGAGAGGACGACCCGTCATCGATCGTCCGTTATTCGGCGGCTTCCGCCATCGCCGGGGCGACTACCGATACGTATTTGCGACCAAGGCGACCTTCGTGGAACTTCACGCGGCCTTCGGTGAGCGCAAACAGCGTATGGTCCTTGCCCATGCCGACATTGGCACCGGCATAAACCTTGGTTCCGCGCTGGCGGATGATAATGTTGCCGCCGATGACGGGCTCGCCACCGAACTTCTTCACGCCGAGACGACGACCTGCGGAATCACGACCGTTGCGCGACGAACCGCCTGCTTTCTTATGTGCCATTTCTCAAAACTCCTTGGGTTCGCGCGCGATCAGGCGTTGTCAGCCGACGAATCGGTGTCAGCGGCCTTCTTGGTGGCAGCCTTCTTGGCCGGAGCCTTTTTGGGTGCAGCCTCGGCAGCGGGGGTTTCGGCAGCGGCTTCGACCGGAGCTTCGGTCTTGGCAGCGGCGGCCTTTTTCGGCGCAGCCTTCTTGGCTTCCTCGCCCACGGCGACGATGCGCAGGATCGTGTGCTGCTGACGATGGCCGAGCTTGCGGCGATAGTTGTGGCGACGCTTCTTCTTGAAGATCACCACCTTTTCAGCCTTGGCCTGGGCGATGATTTCGGCGGAGACGACCACACCGGCCACATCCTTGACCTCGCCGCCGTCACCGGCCAGCAGAACGTCGTTCAGCGCAATGACGTCGCCAGCCTCACCGGCCAGCTTTTCCACTGCGATTTTGTCTCCGGCTGCAACGCGATACTGCTTGCCGCCTGTGCGCACGATAGCGAACATGGGTTGTCTCGTTTCTGTTTGCTTCAATCGGGTTCCGGGCACGCAAATTGTGATGATCGCCTGTTTCATCCTGTCTGTTGCCAGACCCGAATCGGCAGAGTGAAAACCACTGCCCTGCGACGGGATGTCCCGCGCCGGAAAGCCATGCCCGTTAGGTGAAAGCGGCGGTGCTGTCAACCGCTGCGGCGGCTTTTTTGGGCTGTCATGCGCATCAAGGCTGCGCCGCGACGCAAGCCGGTTGCCCGCGATTGCGTGCTGTCCTACAGCCCTGGGTCATGAAAGTCACCCCGGCAAAGCTCGCCCGTTCGCTCGTCCTCGCATGGCCCATGCTGCTCGCCGGGTGTCTGCAGCCCATGGCCGAACTGCCATCGCTCGAGCGGCGCGAGGTCGAGCTGCGCGATCGCCAGGCCGAGGCCAAGGCCCCGCCGCCGCCGATCGAGAGCATTGCCGATCCGGCACTGGCGCGCGATCTTGCCGCCATGCTGGCGCGCGCCGACAAGGCCGAGGCCGATTTCGCGCTCGCCCGCTCGGCAGCACAGGCTGCTTCGGGCGCGGCCAGGGGCGATGCGGTGGGGAGCGAGGATTGGTCGGTCGCGCAGACGAAGATCAGCGCGCTCGATGCGCCGCGGCGCGATCTGGCGGAGATCCTGGGCGATCTCGAGGAGCTCTATATCGCACGCCTCCAGAAAGAGGCGGCGGGCGAGGTGAAGCCCGGCGGCAGCGACCAGATCGAACAGGCGCGCCAGCACGTGCTGGCGCTGCTCGACAATCAGGACAAGGTGATCGGGAGTCTCAAGGCCGGGCTCGCCGGTTGACCTGATTTTACCGGGCCGGACACTCGGCTCATCGCAACCCTCGGTGAAGCGGCACGTAGTGCGTGCATCGTTCAACGAGGAATATAATCATGAAAAGCCTTTACACCGCCACCGCCGCCGCAGCCTTAATGCTGACGAGCGGCGCCGCTTTCGCGCAGACCGATACCGGCGCGCAGGATCAGCAGCGTTCGCGCCAGCAGGAGCGCTTGAACTCGATCTTCGGAGCGCTGTTCGGCGATCGTACCGGCTCGACCCAGTCGATCGAGGCGCAATGGCAGTTCGGGCGCACTCCGCTGGCCACGCAGCGTGCGCAGTTCGAAGCGCGGGTCGATACCGATGTGCGTTCGGGCCAGATCGACCGCCGCACCGGCGACCGGCTGAAGAGCGACTTGTATGATCCGGGCCTTGTCAAGGTCGCATTGAACGGTTCCTTCTGTTGACAGGTTGGGGGGCCCCACACGCAATG
>NZ_JAPFGW010000007.1:0-224764 GCF_059803595.1 Blastomonas sp. 34TW | reverse complement strand
CAGCTACCTCCTGCCATATTGAATCAACCGTTCACGCCGCGCGCAAGCGGTTAATAGGTCCTGACCCTAGTCGCAGCAGAGAGGGGCACGAGTAACGCAGGCCCCTCTCCCAACCCTCTCCCCTGAAGGGGAGAGGGCTATTACTCCAGATAGAGCCCCTGCAGCCGCGCCATATCGACTTTGGTTACGCCGATCGTCGCCAGATAGCCTTCGACCCCGCCATAATCGCGGTCGAGCACCTCGAAGAACTGCGCCAGGTGCGACTTGCCCGACGCGGAATAGAGCGGTTCGGCCTTGACCCCTCCGGGCTTTTTTGCGGCGGCGGCATAATATTGCACGATCGGATTGGTCGGATAATCCGCCGGATCGAGCGGCGGCATCTCGTTCTGCGGTCGGCGCAGCTGGGTCGAAAGGTGATAGTCCGCGAGAATCGTCTCGCGGTCGACGCCGAGTGCGCTGAGGATCAGCGCCGAAGCAATGCCGGTGCGGTCCTGTCCGGCCGAGCAGTGATACATAACCGCCCCATCATCGGCGAGCAGCCGCTTGAACAAGGAGCGGTATTGCGGGGCGAGCAGCTTTTCCATGCCGGTATAGACATATTCGCCCTTCATGCTGCCCATGTTCGCCATCAGCGGTTTCAGCGAATAATCGTTGGAGACGAAAAGCGCGCCGGTGCGGTCGTCGAGCTGGGTTGCAGCGACCTCGCGCTCCTCGAGCGAGCGCAGGTCAACGATGGTGCCGATATTCAGCCCGCCGAGCAGCGCATAATCCTGATCGGTGAGCAGAGGCAGCGCACCCGAGCGGAAGATCTTGCCCCAGCGCACGGTCTTTCCGCCCGCCGCCTTGTAGCCGCCGAGATCGCGGAAATTCGATCCCTTGGCGAGCGGCAGTTCGCGCTCGGCGGTCAGCGTCAGCGAGGCATCGCCGCCATCGCGCAGCACCAGGAACTGGCGCTTGGCTGACGGCATGGCGACGATCGCCTCACCCTTGCGGCTGGCCTTGACCAAAGGCACGGCAGCGCCGGCGGCGACCGGCGTGTCGGTGACGATGACGTCGACCGGATCACTGTCGGTCCAGGTCACCTTGACCTTGTCGGCATCGATGCGGCTGACCGTCACGCTGTCGATGGCGAGCGCGGGCATGGCGCTGGCGAACAGCGCGAGGGCGAAAGCGGTCTTGAAGCGCATGGCATTCTCTCCTGTCAGAAGCCGAAGCGGATGCCGGCGAGGTAACGTCGGCCGATCTGTTCCACCTCGGTCGGGCGGCCCTTGTTGCCAAGGAAGGCGGTATATTTGGCGTCGGTCAAGTTGTTGAGATCGGCAAACAGGCTGATGTTCGGCGTGATGTCATAGCGGATGGCGACATCGACATTGGTGTATCCACCGCGAAACTCGTCGCCGGTCACGGTGCCGCCGGTGCCGATCGAGAGCGTTTCCAGATAGTCGCTGCGCCATTGGTAGCTGGCGCGGATCGAAAGCCCGTATTTCTCGTAATAGAGCGAGGCGTTGACGATCGTGTCCGAGGTTCCGGGGAAGCCGATATTGCGGCGCTGGTCGGTATCGAAGCTGCCTTCGATCAGCGTCAGGTTGCCCTGGAAGCCGAAACCGTCGAGCGGCGAGGGCAGGAAGGTGAACTGCTGCTGATAGTTGAACTCGACCCCGTAAAGCTCGCCCGAATTGCCGTTGAAGCTCGAGGTCAGCAGATAGCGCGAGCGATCGACGCCGTTGCTGTTGAACGCGTCCGACCCCACGATCTGCGTGTTCGAAAACAGCACGTTGTCGACCCAGCGGTGGAAGCCCGACACCGCGATGATGCCCTGGCCCGGAATGTAATATTCGAGGCTCGCATCGACGCCCCAGGTATATTCGGGACGAAGATCGGGGTTGCCGCCAGCGATTGTGCCGGGGCTGTTCGTGTCATTGATCGCAGAGCCCACGCGGATTTCGCCGAAGCTGGGCCGCGCGATGCCGCGCTGTCCGGCGACGCGGAAGACGAGATTGTCGGTGACATCGAAGCGCGCATTCACGCTCGGGAAGATGTCGGTATAGTCCTGCGGTGCCGAGAGCGGCACCAGTGTGCCGTTGGCGAGCCGCGCCTGGCCCTGGTTCTGCAACCGGAAATGTTCGACGCGCGCACCGGCAATCACCTGGCCGCCGTCGAACACCCATTTGGCCATGCCATAGGCGGTCAGCGTCTTCTCGTTCAGTTGAAAGCGGTTTTCCGCAGGAACGTTGTTGGCGGGGTTGAACCGGCCCTGGCGCTGGAGCGTCGCGAAGATAGTGTCGAGATCGGCGCGCATCCGCGTGTTGTCGACATAGTTGAAAGTGATCCCGAGCGGGAAGCCGGTATCCCAGGGGGTGTTGGTGATATAGCTGGCAGGGTTGAAGCTGAGCCCCGTGCCCGCCAGCGCCTGGGGCGAGAGCAGCACCGCGTTCGAGGTCGCGAAGATGAACCCGCCGATATCGCGATCGGCATAGAGCAGCCCGCCGGTCAGCGTCACATCGCCCAGTTCCTTGGCGACATCGAGCTTCACGGTATAGCTGTCGGTGAACACGTCCTGCACGATCGGGATGACCAAGGCGGGAGAGGTGTTGGCGTTGATCAGCGTGGTCTGGTCGAAATTCGCCAGCGCCGGGCCGCGCACGAAGCTGCCCGCCGTCGCCCCGGGCACGGTCTGGAACAGCTGCACGATCGGCAGGTTCGGGCGGCTGAAATCATAGCGTACCGAAGGCGAGGTCGCGGTGGCGGTGCTCGCCTGAACCAGCGGCAAATAGGTGGTGTTTTCGGTGCGGGTATAGTTCGCCGCGAAATTCACCTTCCAGCCATTTTCCTCGTAATCGCCGCCGATGGTGTTGATGAAATTGCGCGTGCGATAGTTGCCGAGGTTGAACGAGCCGCGGATCGGCACGCGAACAAGATCGCCGCCCGAAAGGTTGCGCGTGCCCGACAGCGCGCGGTCGAGCCGGATCTCGTACTGGTCGCGCTGCTCGTCGTCCTTGAACTCGGTATAGATGGTCCTGGCATAGAGCTTCTGGCCTTCCTGCGGCGAATATTCCAACGCGGCGAACAGGCCGTTATTCTCGCGGACAAGGCGATACTGGCGGATGTCGATCTCGGTCGGGCCGAACTGGGTATCGGTAGGGCCGCTCGGTTCGTCATAGAGGCCGACCTCACGGTTGTCGGTCACCTGCTCGCGGCGGTAATGCGATGCGCCTGCGACGACGCCGAACGTGCCGTCGCTGTACGAGACGCGCAGCGAACCCTGGCGCTGGTCGCCTTCGCCGAGTTCCATGAAGCCATATCCGACATCGCCCTGGACATGGAAACCGGTCTTGCCCTCGAGCGGCGAAAAGGTGCGGAGGTCAATATTGGCGACGATCGCCTCGGCCTGGATATTGGGGGTGAGCGACTTGTTGATCGCCAGCGCGCTCAGGATGACCGCTGGGACCGCGTCGAAGCGATAGGCGCGGGTGAGGCCGCCTTCGTCTGCACCGATCATCGGCACGCCGTCGATGCTGACCGAAGTCCAGCGGTTGGGCGCGCCGCGCACCTGGATATAACGTTCCTGGCCCTGGTCACGCTGCACCGCGACGGCGGGCAGGCGCGAGAGCGCGGCGGCGCTGTTCTGGTCGGGGAAGCGGCCGACCGAGTCCGCTGCCGAGATGTCTATCAGATTGTCGGCATTGCGCTTTTGCGCGATCGATTCCCCCTGCGCGGTGATGATCGCGCCCTGGACGATGATCTCGCCATTGCCGTCCTTATCGTCCGCGGCAGCTTCCTGCGCCATCGCGGGCATGCCGGTGGCTGCTGCGGCCAAGGCCATGAGCGAGATCGATGTGCGCAGCAGCGCGGTGGCAGATGTTTTCAGAATCATGGCGCAACCCCCGTTGGTGTTCGGGGGCGCAGCTAGGGACGCGCGATGACGCCGCCATGGCGTCTTGATGACAAAATGGTCAATCTTCGGTTACGATATGACTTGCTATCGTAATCAAGATGTCGCGTCTTTGTCGCCAAAACGGGTTCAGCTCTGCAACCTGCTCGCAACCATATCGTCTATCCCGTTGACCACCTTGGCAATTCCCTTCGGATTGGGGTGAATGCCATCGGGCAGCATCAATGCCTTGTCGGTGATCACGCCGTCGAGGAAAAAGGGATATAATCCCGCATCATATTGTTTGGCGAGCGCGGGATAGATCGGGTTGAACTTGCTCGCATAATCCTGGCCCAGATTGGGCGCGGCGATCATGCCGGTGAGTACGACCGGAATGTCGCGCTTCTTCAGTTCGTCGAGAATCGCTTTCAGATTGCTCTGGGTCTGCTCCGGGCTGATCCCACGCAGCATGTCGTTGCCGCCCAGGCCCAGGATGACGAGATCGGGCTTGCGCGGCAGGCCGTCGAGCGCGAAGGCGAGGCGCTGCAGCCCCGCTGCCGTGGTGTCGCCCGACACCCCGGCATTGTGCACCTGGACGTTCAGGCCCCTGGCGGACAGTGCCTTTTCGAGCTGCGCGGGGAAGCTCTCGTCCTGCTTTACGTTATAACCGGCATAGAGGCTGTCGCCGAACGCCATGACCAGCCGGGTGTCGGCGTTGAGCGGATTGCGGCCGGGCTGTTCGGCACCGGTTTCCTGGCCCTTTTCGACCGGCGGCTTGGTCGCTTCGTCCGACGGCTGCGTGCAGGCCGCAGTGCAATGGACAAGCAATAAAGCCGCCCCATATAGAATGCTGTTCCGTCCCAAAGCGAAAGCCCTTTCATTTCATGCACGATACGCTCACGCGGCCGCATATTGCCCCCCATATTGCTATTGCAGCCCGCAATGTCACCCTTGTCCTCGGCGAAGCGGGGCATGAAACGCAGATTTTGAAGGGCATCGATCTGGAAATTCCGCTGGGCCAGTCGGTCGCGCTGCTCGGACCTTCGGGATCGGGCAAGTCGTCGCTGATGGCGATCCTGTCCGGCCTGGAACGCGCGAGCAGCGGCGAGGTGCGCGTCGCCGGCCTCGATTTCGGGCCGATGGACGAGGACGGCCTGGCGCGCGCGCGGCGCGGGCGCATCGGCATCGTGCTCCAGGCCTTCCACCTGCTGCCGACGATGACCGCGCTCGAGAATGTCGCGGTGCCGCTCGAGCTGGCCGGGATTGCCGATCCGTTCGGTACGGCGCAGCGCGAGCTGGAGGCGGTCGGGCTCGGCCACCGCGTGACGCATTATCCCAGCCAGCTTTCAGGCGGCGAGCAGCAGCGCGTCGCCATTGCGCGCGCGATGGCACCGGGGCCGGAGATCATCTTTGCCGACGAGCCCACGGGCAATCTCGACGGCGCGACCGGCGAGGCGATCATCGACCTGCTGTTCAGCCGCCAGCGCGCGAGCGGCGCGACGCTGCTGATCATCACCCACGATCCCTCGCTCGCAACGCATTGCGACCGCGTGATCGAGATGCGCGACGGTCTGATCGTCGCGGACCGGGCTGGCGGCGCTGGCGCATGACCTGGGCGCAGATCTGGCGCATTGCGCGGCGTGACCTATCCGGGCGGTTCCGCGGGCTTCGCCTGCTCATCATCTGCCTGTTCCTTGGCGTCGCGACATTGGCGACGATCGGCAGCCTCACCGCGTCGATCACCGGCGAGCTGTCGCAGCGCGGCCAGGTGATCCTGGGCGGCGATTTCGAGGTGACGATGTCGCAGCGCCTCGCGAGCGAGGCCGAGCTCGCCGCGTTCGAGCGCGAGGGCCTGCTGTCCGAAACCGTACGCATGCAGGCGATGGCGCAGCGCACTGCGCCGCGCGCGAGCGGCAGCGGCCCCGATGCGATCCTCGCCGAACTGAAGGGCGTCGATTACGATTACCCACTTTATGGCACGATGACGCTGCAATCGGGCAAATACGCGCCGCTCGACCCCGCCAGCACAGTGATCGGGGCAGGGCTGGCCGACCGGCTGGACCTCAAGCGCGGTGACAAAATCCGCTTTGGCGACGCCGAGTTCACTATCACGGGCATCATCGCGGATGAGCCCGACCGACTGGGCGAGGGCTTCACGCTCGGCCCGGTCGCGCTCGTCTCCGATCTCGGCATCCAGCGCACCGGGCTGATCCAGCCGGGCAGCATGTACGAGGCGAAATATCGCGTGAAGGTCGGCCCGCTCGCCGACCCGGCGCAATCGATCGCGCGGTTGAAGGCGGAATTCCCCGAAGCCGGGCTCGAGCTGCGCGACCGCGATCGCGGCGCACCGGGCACTGCGCGCTTCATCGAGCGCATGGGCCAGTTCCTGTCGCTGGTGGGGCTGGCCGCGCTGGTGATTGCCGGGATCGGCGTCGGCAACGGCGTCGCCTCGTATCTTGCCACCAAGCGCCAGGGCATCGCGACGCTCAAGATCCTGGGCGCCGGTTCCGGCGACATCTTGCGGATTTACCTCGTGCAGATTCTCGCGGTGTCGGCGCTCGCGATTCTCGGCGGGCTGATCGCAGGCGCACTGATCCCCCCTGCCATCATCGCGGCGGCGGGCGATGTGCTGCCGGTCAAGCCGGGATTTGCCATCTATCCGCGACCGCTGGCGGTGAGCGCGGCCTATGGCCTGCTGATCGCGTTCATTTTCGCGCTGCCGCCGCTGGCGCGCGCGCGGCATGTGCCGGCGGCGGGGCTGTTCCGATCGCTGATCGAGGGCAACCGCTGGCCGGACCGCGCGACGCTGATCGCGGTCGGCATCGGCATTGCGGGCATCGTCACGCTGGCGCTGGTGACAGCGCGCGAGGCGGTGTTCTCGGCCTGGTTCATGGCGGCGGCAACGGGCGTGCTGCTGATGCTCGCAGGAATCGGCTGGGCGATCCGCTGGACCGCCTCGCGCCTGCCGCGGCCCAAGGCGCCGCTGCTGCGCCTTGCGCTCGCCAACCTGCACCGCCCGGGCGCACAGACCGGGCAGCTGGTGGTGGCGCTCGGGCTGGGGCTGACGCTGTTCGTGATCCTGGCGGGCATCCAGACCAGCCTGACCAACGAGATTACCCGGACGGTGCCGAAAGAAGCGCCCAATCTGTTCGTGCTCGACGTGCCGGTGGCGCGCGAGGCCGAATTTCGCCGCACGGTCGAGCAGGCCGCGCCGGGCGCGGCGATCAACGCGGTGCCCTCGCTGCGCGGCACGGTGACCGGTTACAAGAACATCCGCGTCGCCGACCTCAAGGACATTCCCGAAAACGCCTGGGTGCTGCGCGGCGAGCGGGGGCTCACCTATGCCGAAACGCTGCCAGAGGGGAGCGAACTGATCGAAGGCAAATGGTGGCCGAAAGGCTATGAAGGCCCGCCGTTGGTTTCGATCGACCGCGAGATGGCCAATGTGCTCGACCTCAAGGTTGGCGACAGCCTGACCGTCAGCCTGTTGGGGCGCGAGTTCACCGCCAGAATCGCCTCGCTGCGCCAGATCAACTGGGACACGATGGGCTTCAACTATGTGATGGTGTTCAGCCCCAACACATTGCGCGATGCACCGCACAACCTGGCCGCGACGGTCTCGCTCAAGGGCATGGCCGATGCCGACGTAAAGGAGCGCGCGGTGAGCAAGGCGGTGCTCGCCGGGTTCGCCTCGAGCTCGGTGATCGAGGTGCGCGATGTCATCGGCCAGGTGACCACGATCCTGACGCAGATCGCCACGGCTATCGCTGCTGCCGGGTCGATCGCGATCCTCTCGGGCATCGCGGTGCTGATCGGCGCGATCGCCGCCAGCCGCCAGGCGCGCATCTATGACAGCGTGATCCTGAAGACGCTGGGCGCGACGCGGCGGCAGATATTGTCGGCCCAGGCGCTCGAATATGGCCTGCTCGCCGCGCTGCTCGCGCTGGTCGCGCTGGCGCTGGGGCTGACCGCGGCCTGGTATGTCATCACCCAGATTTTCAGCTTCAACTGGGCACCCGACTGGCCGGTGGTGATGCTGACGCTGGCGGGCGGGGCACTGCTGACGCTGGGCCTCGGGATTGCCGGATCGTTGCCGGTGCTGGCGGCGCGGCCCGCGCGGGCGCTGCGCCAGCTTTGAGCGGGGCGATATGGTAATGCCAGCGGCACGGGTAGCGCGGATCGGGCGCAGCGCCGGTGCATCCTGACCGCGCGCGCACCAGCCGCGAATAGAGCCGCGCGAAGACTTGCGCATACCAGAGGAACAGCGTGTCGGGCGGCTCGGTCGCATTGCCCGAGCGAGACCGGTCGATGGTGAAATGCCATGGGCCGGTGACGGTGAACGCGCCTGCGCCCACGAACGTCCAGGCATGGCGCTCGATTGCGCGCATCAGCAGCCGCGCGGCGAGCGGGGCGGGGAGCCAGCGCAAGGCCATCGCGGCAAGGCGCGGGATGCGGTTGGCGATGATATAGTCCGCCGTGCCGACAGCCGCCGCCACCGCGATGTCATTCGCTTCGGTTGGATGCAGCATCGCCAGCGCGTGGTGCAGTCGCAGCGCCTGGCCCTCGCAGATCATCGCTTCGCCCGAGGGCAGGGCATCGATCCCCGCGACCTCGAGGACCTCGCGCGCCGCGTCTGCGCCAATCGTGCCCTCCATCGCCCATGCCATTTGCAGCACGGCATTGGGGCCGATCAGCGCGCCCGTGTGCGCCTGCACACTGCCAGCGCGCGAGGGAGCGGCAGCCACCTCACTCGCCCTTTGGTGCTGCACTCAACTCGATGCGATCGCGCGCGCGCTCCTTCATCTGCGCGCGGACGGCGGCGCGGCGTTCCCCGGCGCGCGCGGCGCGGTCCGCCGCCGTTTCCCAATCGGACGCCGCCTGCTCGACCGCGATGCGCTTCTCGTCGAAGTGGAAGTCGACGCTCTTGGCCGTCTGCGGCCCCCAATAGCCCGCCTTGCCGAGATCATAAAAGGTGCGGCGGAAGCCTGCGCGCAGAAAGGCATAGAGGCACCCCAGCAGATAGCGCCGCCGGAAGCCCGTTCCGCGCCAGGGATAATGGAACAGGGCCTTGCGCATGTAGAAGCGGCGGTAATTGGCCATCACCCGGTCGAGCAGCTCGCCGCGCTCCATCGCCGCGGGCTTCATGATCGGCGTCACGAAATTGTACTTGCTGAAATCATGGACCTCGACCTTGTCCTTCAGCTCCTCGAACAGCGGGGTGAACGGCCAGGGCGTGTACATCGACCAGTTGGCGAGGTCCGGCTGCCAGTCCCAGGCCATGCGCCAGCTTTCCTCGAGCGTCTCGGCGGTCTCGTTTTCCAGCCCCACGATGAACTGCGCCTCGACGAAGATATCGGCCTCGCGCAACAGGCGGATCGCGGTCTTGTTCTCCTCGACCTTGGTTTCCTTGTTGAACAGGTCGAGCCGCATCTGCGCCGCCGCTTCGGTGCCCAGGCTGACATGTACGAGGCCCGCTGAGCGATAGAATTTGAGCAATTCCTTGTCGCGATAGATATCGGTGACGCGGGTGTTGATGCCCCATTTCACCTTGTCGGGCAGGCCGCGATCGATCAGCTCCTGGCAGAATTCGATGAATTTCTTGCGGTTGATCGTCGGCTCCTCGTCGGCGAGGATGAAGAAGCCGACGCCATGCTTCTCGTGCAGCTCCTCGATCTCGTCGACGACCAGTTTCGGATCGCGCACGCGGTAATCGCGCCAGAATTTCCATTGCGAACAGAAGCTGCAAGTGAATGGACAGCCGCGCGCCAGATTGGGGATGGCGACGCGCGTGCCGAGCGGAATGTACGTGTACTGCTTCCAGTCGAGAATGTCCCAGTCGGGCTTGAGGCTGTCCATATCCTTAATCGTCTCGGCCGCCTTGGTCGCGACGATCGCATCGCCCTCCCGGTACGCGAGGCCCGCGATATTGGCGCGCTCCTCGAGATAGCGCCCGCGCTGGATCGCGCCGAACAGCTCGACGGCAATGTTCTCACCCTCGCCGCGGACGATGACATCGATATGCGGCGCTTCGACGAGCACCTGCTTGTACATGAAGGTCGCATGCACCCCGCCGAGCACGCGCACCGCGTGCGGCACGGTGAGCGCGGCGATCTCCAGCACCCGCTCGGCGGCATAGATGCTGGGCGTGATCGCAGTGGTGCCGACAATATCGGGCTGCAGCGCCGCCATGCGCGCGGCGAGATCGTCGTCCGACACCCCCTCGGTCATCGCGTCGATGAAATGGATGTCGTCAAACCCCGCGCGCCGCAGCGGCCCGGTGAGATAGGCCACCCATGCGGGAGGCCAGGTCCCCGCAATCTCCGCCCCGCCCGACCGATAATTGGGATGCACGAACAGGATACGCATGGGGCCCTCCGAGACTCGGGGGCGGCATGCCCCGTACTATCAGAGGATGCGAGGGCGGGGCGGGGGGATCATTGAGGTGGATCAAATTTGGGGCGATGAAGAGCCCAGACGTAATCGGGCCTTTTTCCCTTCTAGTCACTCAAAATTCGAGGCCAGCCGCTGGTGTCCTACGGTTGCAAATCCGCCATAGAAATAGATTTGATCCGCTGGCGACACGGATGTCGCAGGTGCGCGGAGAGACGCAGCTTCTAGCAACAGGACTTCCTTAAGAGCCTCCGAAAGAGCGTCATAGGCGGCTGTATCCTGCTGAATTTGCTGGATAATCATCTCTTTGGTGACTGCCATATCCCTATCCCTCTATACTGTTTATCACTTCCTCTATGCCAACTTCCCTCAGCTGTTCAACAGCTTTTACCAGCGCTTGCTCGAGACCTAGATGCACGGTAGAAATTCGTGCGATTTTCGGCTGAGAAGAAAGCTTTGCCCAAGGTTTGGTGTAGCCTTGGCGATCTTTACGAGTCGGTGCTTGAAAAAGTTCCCGATAAAAGGTTGGTGCTACACCCTCGAAGGGCTCGAAAGCCACTGGGCCATGCGATCCCTTTTTGTCCTGACTCTCGTCATATGCAGCCGGTATGGCATCGACGATAACCATATCACCATACAGGTCTTCTGTCATGCTTTTTGGGTAAGGTTCGATATAAACTACCCTGCATATCCCAGATGCTATAATGTGCCTTGCGCACATATGGCAGGGAAATGTGGTCGAAAAAATCTGTCCGCCACCAATTTCTATGCCTCGCTTTGCTGCCTCTGTAATAGCATTCATTTCAGCATGGACAACACGGCCAAATTCAATGAGATTTGATACCCTCAACTCTTTGAATTGGCTCTCAAAATCGCCAAATATCAAATCATTAACGATTGATTCTGCATTTTTCCCTTCAGGAAAAGTTACAATACTCTCTTTGCTAAGGAATGATATTAGCTCTTGAATTATTTCAATCTTTTTAACGGCGTTAAAATCCCGGCCTTTCTTGTAATCTCGATTGTCAAGTTTGTCGTCCATGTCAGGCCAGTAACTACCCCCTCCAGCCAATGGAACTTCATTGCATCCAGATGCTACCAGATGTTGGCCCTTGTCGACAATTACTGCACCTATTTGCCGAGATAGATCGGCAGACCTGTAAGATTTAGCTTTTGCCTCGTACATAAAAAACTCATCCCTATTAGGGGTAATGTATGGGCTGCCAAAATATAGGGACAAAAATCTGTCAAGTTTTAATTTGAAATCTGACGATAGCCGAATAAACAGGTCTGCAAGTGGAAAGGTGTCGCGCAAACTTTGACCAATCTGACTCCCATCTCTTTTTGAGTCGATCTCGATCAGGCTCTGAGCGGATTCAATATAGTCGTTGTCAGATGTGCTCATGTATGACTTTGAGATCAACGCTGCAAGATTGGCCTTTCGTTCTTCTCTCGAAGTAAACGCTGATATAAGGATAAAATTTTGATTGTACATACCTTTGAGGGCTCTCACCTCATCGGGATGCTTTAATGAATCAATAATATAACAAGTGTTGTGGGCGGGTACATCGGGATCTTGAACGCCCCGTTCGGCTAGTACCTTCGAGCGTTGGCTACGTATGGCCGCCACAATTAATGGAACCAGCGCATCTCCGTGTGATGTCTGGTTCCGTAAAGTGTCACCAGCTGCCATCAGTAGCTTAATTCGTTCATCATGCTTCGCATTTGTTATTTTATCAGCGAGATCTTGTTTGCATTTGAACTCAATAAGTTGGCTGACACGAATGCGGTGGCACTGGTATCCAAATGGGAGCAAACTCTCATCGAGCGACTCGGCAAGTGTATGTAAGTCAGTGCCTATTGGGCCCGCCAGCGCGATAACAATTTCTGGTTTCTCAGGTGCTCTCATGGGCCCACTCCTCAGACCGCTGATTATGTTTCAATAAGTGGAATTGTCTAGTGGATATTCAATTGTTGAAAAAATCTGGGGCAATACCATCAATTTGAGGCCAATTTACCCATTCTGGACGGATTCACTTGGTCAAGAAGCGTGTTCTGAGTAAGCCTAGAGCGTTTTCACATTGAGCGAAAACGCTCTTGTTTTTTGATGCCGCATTTTCCGGGCCGTTGACCGTGAACGGTCAACTTGAAAATGCTCTAAATCAGGAAAAATGATGATCGTTTGGCCCAGATGTTGGTTTGGCGTCTAACGCTCGAGACTACAAAAAAGCCGCCCCGGTCATCCGGAGCGGCTTTCTGATTTCCCAGCGGGAAGGGGCGTAAGGGTTACGCGGCCTTCTTGAAGCTGTCGACCGCGACGCTGACGCGGTTCGAGATCGGCTGGAACACGTCGCCGGCCAGCTTGATGAACGCTTCGCTGTTCTTCGAGGTCTGGGCGACGGCGGTGTCGAAGCTCTTCTTGACCAGCTTGGTCTGCAGCTCGATGAACTCGGTCGGCGACTTGACGGTGGTCATTTCCTTGAGCGCCGCGGTCAGCTCTTCAAAGCCCTTCTTGGCGTCTTCGGCATAGGCCTGGCCCATTTCCTGCGCGCCCTTGGCAGCGATCTTGCCCGATTCGACCAGGGCTTCGACATTGCCCTTGTTGAACTCGCTGGCCTGCGAAACCATTTCGGTGCCCTTTTCATAGGCGGTCTTGGCGCGGGTCGACATGTCGCCCATCAGGCTCTTCAGACGCTCGGTCATCGCCTCGGCGGCCTTCTTGGTTTCGGTGGTGATGGTTTCTGCGGTGGTCATGATCTTCGATTCCTTCTTGATTGCGGGTGCGGCGGCCTTGGCGGCGACCGGTGATGCGGGAACTGCGGACTGTTTGATCGTGGTCTTGGGCTTTGCCGGTTTGGCGGCAGGCTTGGCCATCTTTGGTTCCGCGGCCTTGGCGACGGGCTTGGGAGCCTCTGCCTTGGCTGCGGGGACAGGCTTCGCCGCCACGGGCGCCGGGGTTACGGCAGGTGCCGCAGCCGGGGCGACCTTCGGCGCGACCACGGGGTCGGCAGCCTTGGCAGGTTCGGCCTTGGGAGCCGCCGGAGCGGCTTCCGCTTTCGCACTCGCGGCAGCGGCATAGGCCTTGCCGGCGTCCCCGTCGGCAGGCTGTTTGCTTTGATCGGACATTGCGGTCTCACTCTCGTGCTGCTTCATGCTGCACTGCACAATAGTGATCGACCGGCTTGACGTCAAGGAAAATGTTGCACTGCACAAAAGGCGGGCGGGCGCAATAACCTGATGGTGATTTTATAGCGCAGCCCGCAAGGCGCCGCAAGCCGGTCAGCGGGCCTTGACGTAGCGTCCTGGCGCATCCTCGATGGCTTTCAGCTTGCCCTTGCCGGGCACGCGCGCGCCCTTGGCCTTTACCGTCTTGGGCCCATGCGCCTTCAGCCATTCGATCCAGTCGGGCCACCAGCTGCCCTTCGTCTCCTTCGCACCTGCGACGAAATGCTCGAGGCTGTTGGCGGGCGCGTCGTTGGTCCAGTACTGGTATTTCTGCATCGAGGGCGGGTTGACCACGCCCGCGATATGGCCCGAGCCTGCGAGCACGAAGCGGGTGGGGCCGGAAAGCGCCTCGTTCAGCCGCCACACGCTTTCGAGCGGCGCGATATGATCCTCGCGCCCTGCCTGGATATAGGCCGGGGTCTGGATGAGCCTTAGGTCGATCGGCGTGCCGTCGATCACGATCGATCCGGGCTGGACCAGCCGGTTGTCGCGGTACAGGTCTTTCAGATACGATTTGTGCCACTTGGCGGGCAGGTTGGTGGTGTCGCCGTTCCAGTGGAGCAGGTCGAACGGGGGATAATCCTCGCCGAGCAGATAGTTGTTGATGACATAGTTCCAGATGAGGTCGCGCCCGCGCAGCAGGTTGAAGGTCGCGGCCATATAGCGCCCGTCGAGATAGCCCGGGCTGCCCAGCTGCTCGATCAGCGCGAGCTGCTCGTCGTCGACGAACAGGGTGAGATCCCCCGCCTTCTCGAAATCGACCTGCGCGGTGAAGAAGGTGACCGACTTGACGCGGCTTTCCTCGCCGCGCTTCGCCAGCAGTGCCAGCGTCGCCGCCAGCGTGGTTCCCGCGACGCAATAGCCGATGGTGTGGACCGAGGGCACGTCGAGCAGGTCGCGCACGGTATCGATCGCCTCGATCTGCGCCTTGACGTAATCGTCCCAGATGACGTCCGCCATGCTCTCGTCGGCGGATTTCCACGAGACCATGAACACGGTGATGCCTTGCTCCGTCGCCCATTTGACGAAGCTCTTCTGCGGGTTGAGATCGAGAATGTAGAAGCGGTTGATCCAGGGCGGGAAGATGACCAGCGGCGTCTCCACCACCTCGTCGGTCGCCGGCGCGTACTGGATCAGCTGGAACAGCGGGCTTTCGTACACGACCTTGCCCGGCGTCACCGCGATGTTGCGGCCGAGCTCGAAGGCATTGGGGTCGGTATGCGTGAGCTGGCCCTTGCGCATGTCGGACAGCATGTGGTCGAGGCCCTTCAGGAGGTTCTCGCCCTTGCTCTCGACCAGTTTTTCCATGACCAGCGGGTTGGTGAGCGCGAAATTGGCGGGGCTCGACGCGTCGATCATGCCCTTCAGGGCAAAGCGCAGCTTTTCCTTCTGCCTGGGCTCGAGCCCTTCCAGCCGGTCGGCGACGCGCAGCATCTGTTCGCTCACCATCAGATAGCTCTGCTGGATCAGCGCATAGACCGGGTTGTCGTGCCATTGGCGCGCGGCGAAGCGGCGGTCGCTGCGCAGTTCGGGCACCTGCGCCGGCGTCGCGGGCGGGCCGCCCTCATGCTCGGCGATCAGCGCGGGCGGGGTCATGGCGCCGATAAAGCCCTGCCACAGCGTCATGCCGTCGCGCCACATATCGGCCTGGGCATCGAGCATCGCCTGCGGCATCGATCCCATCCAGGCGGGCAGCTTGGCCTGGAACGCCTGCGGATCGGTGAGCGCGGGCAGGTCCTTCTGCGCCATCTGCTGCGCCATGGTCGCGGCATGCTCGAGCATCATCTGCTGCGCGCGGCCGAACACCCAGGTCCAGTGCTGCATCTCTTCCAGCGTGGGCAGGCCCGGCGGGGTGAAATCGGTATCGGCGGACATGGCGGCCTCTCGTTGTCGATGCTTTTCAAGCGTTCCTAGCAGCCGCGGCAAGCAAAGATAAGTCCCTGATAAACGGATCGCCGCGCTTGCGATACGCAGGTTCCCCTCCCTGGCCAGGGAGGGGCTAGGGGTGGGTCGTCTGCGCCAGCGCCGGCTTGATCACGCTTATCCACCCCCAGCCCCTCCCTTGCAGGGAGGGGAGCTTAACCGGGTCTGCCCGCTTTTGCTCGACACGCGCGCGCACATAGGTCAAGGATGCCGCTCCATTCACGGAGAACTGAAAAGCGAAATCCTTATGTCCGACGAATTCTACCGCATCAAACGCCTGCCGCCTTATGTGATCGCCGAAGTCAATGCGATGCGGGCCGCGGCGCGAGCGGCCGGAGAGGACATTATCGATCTCGGCATGGGCAATCCCGATCTGCCGCCGCCGCCGCACGTGATCGAAAAGCTGTGCGAAGTGGCGATGAAGCCCGATGCGCACGGTTACAGCCAGTCCAAGGGTATTCCCGGCCTGCGCCGCGCCCAGGCGAACTATTATGCGCGCCGCTTCAATGTCGAGCTCGACCCCGAGACCGAGGTCGTGGTAACGATGGGATCGAAGGAAGGCCTGTCGAGCCTCGCCACCGCGATCACCGCGCCGGGCGATGTCGTGCTCGCGCCCAATCCCAGCTATCCGATCCACACCTTCGGCTTCATCATCGCCGGGGCGACCATCCGGTCGGTGCCGACCACGCCGGACGAGAATTACTGGCGCTCGCTCGACCGGGCGATGGCGTTCACCGTGCCGCGCCCCTCGGTGCTCGTCGTCGGCTATCCGTCGAACCCCACCGCCGAAGTGGTCGACCTGGCGTTCTACGAGCGGCTGGTCGCCTGGGCGAAGGAGAACAAGGTCTGGGTGCTGTCCGACCTTGCCTATAGCGAGCTCTATTACGATGGCTGCCCGACGCCCTCGATCCTGCAGGTGCCGGGTGCCAAGGATGTCGCGATCGAGTTCACCTCGATGTCGAAGACCTATTCGATGGCCGGATGGCGCATGGGCTTTGCCGTGGGCAACCGCCAGCTGATCGCGGCGCTCACCCGGGTGAAGAGCTATCTCGATTATGGAGCATTTACGCCGATCCAGGCGGCGGCCTGCGCGGCGCTCAACGGCCCGCAGGATATCGTCCAGAAGAACCGCGAGCTCTATCACAAGCGCCGCGACGTGATGATCGATGCGTTCGGCCGGGCAGGGTGGGACATCCCGGCCCCGCGCGCCTCGATGTTCGCCTGGGCTCCTCTGCCGCCCGCGCTCAAGCATATGGGAAGCCTCGAATTTTCCAAGCAGCTGCTGCAGCACGCCAAGGTCGCGGTGGCACCCGGCGTCGGCTATGGCGAGGACGGTGAGGGCTATGTCCGCATCGCGATGGTCGAGAACGAGCAGCGCCTCCGTCAGGCCGCGCGCAACGTGAAGCGCTATCTCGCCAGCATGGGCGTCAACACGCCGGGCCAGGCGGTCGGCTCCTGATCGCGATGGAAGGGTAGGTTCGTTTCGGACGCGACTGTGCTCCCCTTCGCGCGATGAACGCGGTTTAATGCCCCCGAGACCGCAGCATCGGCCAGGGGGTCGTTATGAACGTGCACTATCGACCAGCGCTGTCTACCGCGCCCGCAACCAGGGACGGCTCCATGCCACCCTGGCTGCTGGTGGGCAGCGATCGCACCGAGCTGGAACGCCTGGCGCTGGCGCTGGCGCGCTTCAGGATCGATGCGCAGCCGCATTTCGACGGACCGGCGCGCGTGCGGTATCGCCCCGTGCTGTGCGATGCCCGCTGCCGCGCCGTCGTGCAGAGCTGGATCGATGACATTCCCCAGCGATCGGCCCCGCTTCTGTTCGTCGGCGCCGGCACCAGCGGCACCCGCGCCCGCCTGATCGAGGCCGGGGCCGACGATGCCATTTCGGCGCGGGTCGGTCCGGATGAACTTGCCGCCCGGATGAAGGCCGCTGCCCGGCTGAATGCAGCGCTGCAGGGGCATATCCGGCTTGCGGATTTCACCTTCGACACCGGCCTGCGCCAGGTGCGCTGGCAGGGAGAGACGCTGTCGCTGATGCCGCGCGAATATGATCTGCTGCTGGCGCTGGTGCGCCATGCGGGCGAGATCGTCAGCCGCGACGATCTGCTCCACGCCATCTGGCAGACCCCGTTCGATCCGGGCACCAACAGCGTCGAAGTGCATGTCTGCAAGCTTCGCCGCAGGCTCGCCGGGATGGCAGATCGTATCTGGATAGAGACGGTGCGGCATCGCGGTTATCGTCTTGTCCGGGCATCCGCATCCGGGGGGTGACACGTCGCGCGCATCGATTATGGTCGGTTGCAAGACGCAATGCGAATCTGCGCGGGAGAGGCCATGATCGATCTGTATTACGCCCCGACACCCAATGGGTGGAAGATATCGATCATGCTCGAGGAATGCGGGCTGCCGTACACGGTCCGCCCGGTCAATATCGGCGCAGGCGAGCAGTTCGCACCGGAATTCCTGAAGATCAGCCCGAACAACCGTATCCCGGCGATCGTCGATCATGCCCCCGAAGGCGGCGGCGATCCGGTCAGCGTGTTCGAGACCGGCGCGATCCTGCTCTATCTCGCGGAGAAATCGGGCCGGTTCATGCCCGCCGATCTGCGCGGCCGCTATCTGGTGATGCAATGGCTGATGTGGCAGATGGGCGGGCTGGGGCCGATGCTGGGACAGAACGGCCATTTCAAGCTCTATGCGCCCGAAAAGCTGCCTTATGCCATCGACCGTTACGAGCGCGAAACCGCGCGGCTCTATGGCGTGCTCGACCGGCGGCTGGGCGAGGCGGACCATGTCGCGGGCGCGGATTACACGATTGCCGATATGGCGATCTTCCCCTGGATCATGACGCACAAGCGGCAGGAGATCACGCTCGACGATTATCCGAACATCAAGCGGTGGTATGCTTTATGCCGCGCGCGCCCGGCGCTGCAGGCGGGCCTCAACGTGATGAAGGACGCGATCAACCGAAACCCGCAGGCGGACGCGAAGGTGCGCGAAACGCTGTTCGGGATCAGGACCTGAGCGCAAGTCTATGCCCCAAGGATAACCCATGACCCACGCCATCGAATTCTGCTTCGACCTGTCCAGCCCCTGGACCTATCTCGCTTTCCACAACATCCGCCCGCTCGCCGCGCGGCACAGTGCGGAAATCCGCTGGACGCCGATCCTGGTCGGCGGGGTGTTCAACGCCGTGAACCCGTCGGTCTATGCCGCGCGCGAGGCCATGGACAGCCCCAAGTTCCGTCATATGGGCAAGGTGATGCGCGACTGGGCGAAGCTGGCCGACGTGGAGCTGAAATTCCCCGCGCCCTGGCATCCGTTGAAGAGCGTCAATGCCATGCGTGCCTGCTGCGCGCTGGAGGATGATCAGGCGGCGCTCGAACGCTTTGCCGAGGCCGCATTCCACGCCTATTTCGTCGAGCAGCGCAATCTCGATGACGCGACGGAAATAGCGGCGGTCGCCGATGCGATCGGCATGGATGGCGAAGCCCTGGTCGCGGCGGCGAACTGCCAGCCGGTCAAGGACCGTCTGCGCGCCAATACCGAGCGGCTTGTGGCGCGCGGCGGCTATGGATCGCCCTCGATTTTCGTGAGAGGCACCGATATGTATTTCGGCAACGATCAGCTCCCGCTGGTGGAGCAGGCACTCAAGCGCAACGGAGAGGCAGTTTCATGAACGACCGGGTCAGCATTACCATCGAAAACCATGTCGCCGATGTGCGGCTCAACCGCCCGGACAAGATGAACGCGCTGGACCCGGCGATGTTCGATGGCATCATCGGTGCCATCGACCGGCTGGAAAAGGAACCGGGCGTGCGCGCCGTGGTGCTGTCGGGCGAGGGACGCTCGTTCTGCGCGGGTCTCGACATGGCGAGCTTTACCGCGCCTGCGGGCGGATCGGATGGCTCGGCGCCCTCCAAGCTCACCGACCGCACCTATGGCAATGCCAACAAGTTCCAGCAGGTGGCATTCGGCTGGCGCAAGCTGCCGATGCCGGTGATCGCGGCGGTGCATGGCGTGTGCTTCGGCGGCGGACTGCAGATAATGTCCGGCGCGTGCATGCGCATCATCGCGCCCGATGCGCGGCTTTCGATCATGGAAATGCGCTGGGGGCTGATCCCCGACATGGGCGGCTATGCGCTGTGGCGCGGCACGGTGCGCGACGATGCGCTGCGCGAGCTGACCTATACCAACCGCGAGTTCAGCGGCGAAGAGGCGGGCCGGATCGGTTTTGCCACGCATGTCGACGCCGATCCGCACGCGCGCGCGATGGCGATCGCCACCGAGATCGCAGGCAAGAACCCCGATGCGATCCGCGCCGCCAAGGACCTGTTCAACCGCACGCCGGACATGGACACCGACGCGATCCTGATGGAAGAAAGCGTGCTGCAGGAAGACATCATCCGCACGCCCAACCAAATGGAGGCGGTGTTCGCGTTCATGCAGAAGCGCGCGGCGAATTTCAGCTGAGTGACTGCCTCGCCGGATGAGGTGTCGTCACCCCGCGAAGGCGGGGGTCCCGCTTCTACAGGCAATCCCTACGCATAAGCGGGATTCCCGCTTTCGCGGGGATGACGTATAAAGCTCAATCCCGGTAATCGAGCGGCGGCTTGCGGTCGCCGAGCAGCGAATTGTAGGTGTAGTTCGGCCCCAGCGCCTGTTTGAAGGCCGCAGTCGCCTCGTCGCGCAAGGCGGGGTTGGTATAGAGCTCGATCGCCGCCAGCGTCATCGCCTTGGCGGCGACCTGCGCCCCCTTGAAGCCGATCGACATGCCGCTCGCTGCCGCCGATTGCCAGCTGTGCGACGACGTGCCCGGTACCCAGGTTGCGGTGCGCACGCCCACGGTCGGCGTGGCATAGGAGACATCGCCGACATCGGTCGAGCCATAGCCCAAAGTCACGTCATAGGGCTGGATCTCGCTCTGGCTGCCCAGCGGCAGGTCGGGCTTGTCGAAGCTCTGGCGGATGCCTTCGGCGAACCTCGTTTCCTCGGGCGTGTAACTGATCCCCCCGACCTGGCGCAGCTTGGCGTCCATCATCTTCGCCAGCGGCTCGTTGACCAGCAGCGCGTTGTTGCCGTGAATGATCTCCCATTCCACCTTGGTGCCGGTGCCCTGCGCCGCGCCTTGCGCTGCGGCTTCCAGCCGGGTCCAGATGCGTCGCACCTCATCGGCATCGGGGTGGCGGACATAATAGAAGACCTCGGCAAAATCGGGCACCACATTGGGCGCGCTGCCGCCTTCGGTGATGACATAATGCATGCGTGTCTGCTGCGGCACATGCTCGCGCATCATGTTGGCCATCATGTTCATCGCCTCGACCCCGTCGAGCGCGGAGCGGGCCTTTTCGGGAGCGCCTGCGGCATGGGCGGAGACGCCGGTGAAGCGGAACTTGGCCGAACGGTTGGCGAGGCTGGTCCGCGCCGCCGCGCTGTTCTCGTCATCGGCATGCCAGTGGATCGAGAAATCGACATCCTTGAACAGGCCTTCGCGCACCAGATAGACCTTGCCGCTGCCGCCTTCCTCCGCCGGGGTGCCATAGAGCCGGACACGGCCCGGCGTGCCGGTGGCCTTGAGCCAGTCGCGCACCGCGAGCGCTGCGCCCAGGGAGCCAGCCGCGAACAGGTTGTGCCCGCAGGCATGCGCCGCGCCCTTGCCGGGCAGCTGCGCGCGGGTGGGCAGCGCATCCTGGTTGATGCCGGGAAGCGCGTCATATTCCGCCAGGATCGCGATTACCGGCCCGCCGCTGCCATATTCGGCGACGAACGCAGTGGGGATGCCCGCGACGCCGGCGGTCACCTTGAAGCCGGCGGTCTTCAGCCGCTCCTGCAGCAGCGCGCTCGACCGTTCCTCCTTGTAGCCGACCTCGGCCCATTCCCAGATCTGCCGCGCGACTTTCGCCGTGTCGCCATAGCGTGCATCGATGGCCTTCAGCGTCTGCGCGGTGGCGGCATCTTCGGCCTCGCCCGCCAGTGCGACCGAGGGCAGGGCGAGAGCGAGCGTGGCGAGGAGGATATGTTTCATGGATGTGGGCCCCTGTGGCGTGTGGATGAGGCATCATGTTGAAAGCAAAGGGTTGGCGCAAGGGGCTGACGTCATGCACACGTCCCTCGACTTCGCTCGGGACGTCGTTGCTACCGCCAATCCAGAAAGCCGACTTTCACACAATGATCGATCATCCGCCGGAAAGCTGCCTCGTCGACTCTCGGCGCATCAATCCCTGTGATCCGCTGCAAGCTGCCGCCAGCAAAACACGGGCTGCGCAGGAAATAGTCGAAGAATTGCGGACCGATCCTACGATGCACCATCGCGGTGCGGCGGTCGAGCGCAGCCGGGTCATAGGTGACAGGGTCGATCATCCGCGCCGGAACAGTGCCCGGATAATCGGCCACGATCCGCAGCATGTCCGCCATCGCGAATGGCTCGGCCCCGACCAGATGCACCCGCACGCCGTCGAACGCGGCCATGTTCTCTGCCATCGCCATGAGCCCGGCGGTGACGTGACAGATCGGCACGATCGCGAACGCGGCCTGCGGTGCGGCGGGGACATCGCCCAGCAGCGGCGATCCGAACAGCCGGAACAGGTGATGGAAACCGTCGATCCGCGCGATTGCGCCATCGCCGAGCCGCCCAACGATGATCGCAGGGCGGGCGATCGCGGCGACCAGCCCGTCGCGCCGCGCCGCCTCGACCAAGGCCTCGGCGCGCGCCTTGCTGGCCTCGTAACCGTTGGTGAAGCTCGCCAGCGGATCGGCGGGTTCCTCGCCGATCACGCCATCGGCGCGGCCGCAGACATAGGCGGTCGAGACGTGCAGCAGCGGGCAGTTCCAGGCGCGGGAAAGCGCAATGGCATGGGCGGTGCCGCCGACATTGACCGCTTCGTGCACCGCATCGCTGGCGGCGAAATCGACCGTGGCGGCGCAATGGATCAGCAGGTCGATGGCTGCGGGCGGCGCGGCCATTCCGAAGCCCGGCTGTGCGACATCGCCCTGGAGCGCGGTCAGCGCGTCGATCCGGTCGCGACCGTCCATGTCGAGCACGTCGCGCCCTTCGCCCCGCACCAGCACGGTGACGCGGTGCCCGGCATCAATAAGCGCACCCGCCAGCGCGCCGCCAACGAGGCCGGTTGCTCCGGTCAGGAAGACGTGCATCGGCGCTCCCTTTTCGCAGCCGCTAACCACATCCGCTCAGCCTGAGCCTGTCGAAGGCCTCGCGTTATTATTGCAAGACGCGCTGCCGTTCTCCGGCGAAAGCCGGCGTCCAGGGGCGAGATTGCGCTCTGCACGCTCTGGATTCCGGCTTTCGCCGGAAAGCGGAGGGCGCTTTGGGTTGGCGTGAGCGCGGGGCCTTCGACAGGCTCAGGCTGAGCGGGCGTGGAGTGCATGGGGTGGTTCAGGAGACGGGGGACAACTGACCGTTCAGCAACAACCCGCCGCAACCGCGCTATTCTCTCCGGAAGCCTGCGCAAACGGCAGGCCGCCGCCGCATCCGGCAAACACCCCATAATGCGTCGAGAAATCGCCGATGAACTGGAAATGCTCGGCAAAGCGCGTGTCGGCCAGCATCTTCCAGCTATTGCCGCAGATCGGGAAGATGCGTCCGCGTTCGATTTCGTGATGCTTGTCGAGCGTGAACACGCGCTCCTCGCCCTCGACCGTGCCGAGATAGACCACCGCCTGGCCGTAATCCTCGCATTCGGGCTCGAGATCGCCCAGTTTGAACAGCCGATAGGTGGCGGAGAAGAAATCGATACCGTCGAGCATTTCGGCAATGCGCGCATCGCCGATGCCGAGCGGACGGTCCTTGACCAGGCGCGGGTCGGTGAACCCAGCGGCCTTGGCGAGCTTGAGGAAATCGCCCCAATAGAGCGCGCCCGACAGGCACTCGCCGTGCAGCACCGGATCGCTGAGCAGATGCTGCGGCACCCGCCTGCTCGAATAGACGTCGGAGAAGTACATCTCGCCGCCGGGCTTCAGCAGCCGGTGCGCATCGGCGAACACCTTGGCCTTGTCCGCGACGAGGTTGATCACGCAGTTCGACACGATGATGTCGAAGCTGCCGGGTTCGAGGTCCAGCTCGTCGAGCTTCTCGATATCGCCCTCGACAAAGCGGACGTTCGACCTGGCATAGCCGAAGGTTTCGCGATGCCATTCGAGATGCGCATTGGCGACGGCGAGCTGTTCGGGCGTTGCGTCGACGCCGACGACCTCGCCATGTTCGCCGACCAGCTGCGCCAGGATATAAGCATCCTGGCCCGAGCCTGAACCCAAATCGAGAATGCGCGCGCCTGCGATGGCCGAGGGGGCGATCAGGCCGCAGCCATAATAGCGCGCCTTGACGTCTGGATGGACATTGGCCAGCGCCTTGATGACAGCCAGGGGAGGGCGCTCCGCCGTGGTGCAGGCATCGGTGCGCAGGTCCGCCGATTCCGACAGCACCTTGCCATAATATTCGCGCGAATTTTCAAGATTCATGCTGGATTCCCTTGGCCATGACGCACAAACACTAGCCTTGCGGCGCTGCGGTAACCAGCGGCAAATTGAAGGCGAAGGGCAGTCCATGGGATATACGCATGACGTGATCGTGATCGGGGCGGGGTCGGCGGGGCTGGTCTGCTCGGGCGGCCTCGCGATGTTCGGATTGAGGCCACTGCTGATCGAGCGCGGACCTATGGGTGGCGATTGCCTCAACACCGGCTGCGTGCCCAGCAAGGCGCTGATCTCCGCCGCGCACCGCGCGCACGATCTGCGCACCGCGAGCGATTTCGGCATGGCCTCAGTGGAGCCCGTCGTCGATTTCCGCGCGGTGCACGATGCGGTGCACCAGGCGATCAAGACCATAGAGCCGCATGACAGCGTCGAGCGCTTCGAAGGCATGGGGGTGGAGGTCGTGCGCGGCGATGCCAGCTTCACTGGGCCGAAGAGCGTGGTGGTGGGTGGTAAGACCTACACCGCGCCGCGCATCGTGATCGCGGTGGGCAGCCGCGCCTTTGTGCCGCCGATCAGGGGGCTCGATGCGGTGCCCTATCTTACCAACCATAATGTCTGGGATCTCACCGAACTGCCGCAGCGGCTGATCGTGCTGGGCGGTGGGCCGATCGGCATGGAGCTGGCGCAGAGCTTCCGGCGGCTGGGGTCGCAAGTCGTGGTGGCGACACTGGGACGGCCGTTCCCCAAGGACGATGCCGATGCCGCGAAGATCGTCATCGACCGGCTGCAGAGCGAGGGCGTCGAGATCATCCACGATGCCGAGGGCGATGCGGTGGAAAAGACCGCCGACGGCCTTGTCCTCACGCTCAAGGATGGCCGCACGCTCACCGGCACGCACCTGCTGATCGCGACGGGGCGCGAGGTGAATTTCGACGGGCTGGGGCTGGAGGTCGCGGGCGTGGCTTACGACAAGCGGGGCATTCAGGTCGATGCCCGGCGGCGGACGAGTGCGAAACACATCTACGCGATCGGCGACTGCCGCGACGGCCCGCGCTTCACCCATGCCAGCGGATACGAGGGCGGCAATGTCGCGCTCGAGATCAGCCTGGGCGTGCCGACCAAGGCCAATTATGCAGCGCTCCCCTGGGTCACCTATACCGACCCCGAACTCGCGCAGGTCGGCCTGACCGAGGAGGAGGCGCGCCGCCGGTTCGGTGACAAGGTGACCGTCTGGCGCGAGGACTTCGACCATAACGACCGCGCGGTGACCGAGCGCGAGGTCACCGGCTTCGTGAAGCTGGTCAAGAAGGGCAGCAAGGTCATCGGCGGCACCGTGGTCGGGCGCGGCGCGGGCGACCTGATCCTGCCGATCGCGATGATGATCGCGGGCAAATCCTCGACCTTCGGCGTCGCCAGCCTGATTGTGCCTTATCCCAATCGGTCAGAGCACATCAAGGCGGCGGCGTTTGCTTCGGATGAAGCGAAGGTGTTCAATAAATGGTCACGCGGCTGGGCACGGTTTCTGGCGCGGTTGCGGGGGTGAGGGGGCTTGGTAAGACTCACAAAGCTGCCCTAAAAGCGACGGGTTTCCAGCCATAAGTTCACGAAGAAAACGGCTCCATAAGCGATTAACGCACCAACCAATGGAACCGGTGTGATGAAAACATAGTCCAGTGCGCTGGTTGATCGCAGGTTTTCCGGATGGTTATGCTGCCACGCGTAGACGTAGAATATCGCGGCGATAGGGACAAGGATCAGCGAAATCCATCCAATCGGTCGTGTGCCGAATATCAGCGCGAAACATGCTCCAGCAAGGGCACCAGACCCAATCAAGACCAGAACGTTCATTGCTATTTAATAGCATTTGGGATTTGCCCTGTATAGTTCTTCGACTTCCGCTGAGCGGATGTTGTTCGGGTGAAGCGATGCGAGCGGGTGCGCTCATCTCAGGACGCCGCGCACCCCCAAGGTTACCGCGCGCCCAAGCAACATCGTAAAATCGCCTGCGCCATCAAACACTAACGCTATGTTCACCCTTTTTCGTCATAGCTGATGCCAATCTGCGTGGACCCGGCCTGGCTTTTTGCCGTGCGCAAGGGATTCGCGGGACGACGAAAAAGGTGCTGACATGGGATTGTTCCGTCTGTTGAAAATGGGAATCGCGGCGCTCGCGGCGACGGCTTTGCTGAGTGCTTGCGCGTCCACTGCCAGCGGTCCGCAGCTTCCTCCGGCATCGTTCGTCTCACTCTCCGATGGGCCCGGCGAGGAATATATCATCGGGCCGCTCGATGAACTGACGGTGTTCGTGTGGCGCAATCCGGAGCTTGGCGCGAAGGTGCAGGTGCGTCCCGATGGTCGCATCACCACGCCGCTGATCACAGACATGCCCGCGGTCGGCAAGACCCCGACAATGCTCGCCGAGGACATCAAGCTGCAGCTGTCGCAATATATCCAGGAGCCGATCGTCTCGGTCATCGTCAACAGCTTTGCCGGCACCTTCTCGCAGCAGGTGCGCATCGTCGGCGCGACCGAAAAGCCGGCCTCGATCCCGTATCGCGCCAACATGACGCTGCTCGACGCGATGATCGCGGTTGGTGGCCTGTCCGAATTCGCCGCGGGTAACCGCGCCAAGTTGGTGCGCTTCGACAAGGTGTCGGGCCGCCAGCAGGAATATCCGATCAAATTGGGCGACCTCATCAAGAAGGGCGACAGCCGCGCGAACGTGCTGCTGCAGCCCGGCGATGTCATTATCATCCCCGAAAGCATGTTCTAAGGCCCAAGCCTGACCGCCCGCACCGCAACAGCGAAAGAAAAGCCTGACCGATGAATGGCCTGTACGAAGAATTCCGGATCGCGGTACACAGCGTGTGGCAACGCCGCTGGATTGCCATGGGAATCGCCTGGGTGATCTGTCTCGTCGGCTGGCTGGCGGTCGCGATGATCCCCAATACTTATGAATCGCAGGCCAAGCTGTTCGTCCAGACCAAGTCGATCCTGCCCGAGAATACCGGCGTCAATCCGGCAGAGCAGCAGAAGCAGATCGACACGGTGCAGCAGACGCTGACTTCGGCAGCGAACCTGGAAAAGGTCGTGCGCGGTACCGATCTGGGCAAGGGCCTGGTGACCCCGCGCGAGATCGAGGGCGCGGTGAACGGCCTGCGCAGCGCGATCAAGATCAAGTCCGAACAGAGCAACCTGTTCGAGATTTCGGCGACGATGACCGCCTCGGGTCGTTCCGACGGCGAGGCGGCGAACCTGTCGCGCGCCGTGGTGCAGAAGCTGATCGACCTGTTCGTCGAGGAAAACCTGGCCGGTGGCCGGGGCGAGACCAGCGACACGCTGCGCTTTCTGAACGAGCAGATCGCCAAGCGGCAGAAGGAACTCGAGATTGCCGAGCAGAAGCGGGTCAAGTTCGAGACCGAGAATCTCGGCATGCTCCCCGGCATCGGCTCGGTCAGCCAGCGGCTCGAACAGGGCCGGGTGGAGATCAACCAGATCGATTCGCAGCTCATCGCCGCGCAGAGCGCGCTGGCTGCGATAAATGGCCAGATTGCCGGGACGCCGCAGACGATCGCCGGTGGCACGACCGGGGCCGTCAATCCGCTCGCGCAGGCTCAGGGTGAGTTGGCCGGAATGAAGGCGCGCGGCCTGACCGATCAGCATCCCGATGTCCAGGCGATCAAGAACCAGATCGCCGCGCTCAAGGCCGCAGGCGCGGGCGCGAGCACGGCCTATGGCGTGCCCAATCCGGCTTACAGCTCGCTGGTCAGCATGAAGGCCGAGCGCCAGGCGGCGGTCTCCGCGCTGCAGCAGCGCAAGGCTTCGCTGCAGGGCGAGATGAACGCGATGGTCGCCAAGCAGATCCAGGAGCCGGGTGTCGCTGCCGAGCAGGCGCGCATCGCGCGCGACTATGAGGTTCTGAAGGCGCAATATGACAAGCTGCTCGCCGATCGCGAGCAGGTGCGGCTGCGCGGCCAGGTGGAGACGCAGACCGACGCGGTGCGTTTCGACCTGATCACGCCGCCGTCGAGCCCGCGCACGCCGATCGCGCCCAAGCGGCCGCTGCTGCTGGCTGCGGTGCTGTTTGCAGGCATTGCCGGTGGCATCGGCGGAGCGTTCGCGCTCGGCCAGCTGAGCGCCAGCTATCCTACCTCGGCCAAGCTGGAGGCAGCTTCGGGTCTGCCGGTGATTGGATCGATTTCGCAGATGCTGACCCAGGCGCAGCGCGACGAGCGCAAGCGCAAGCTGCGCATGTATATCGGCTCGGGCGGGGCGCTGGTCGGTGTCTTCCTGGTGCTGCTGATCATCGAGTTCATCCAGCGCGGTTCGGTGGTTTGAGGGGCGAAAGAGACATGACCATGCACGATCCCATCAAGTCGCCCGACAAGGACGAAGGTCCGCGCTCGCTGATCGAGCGCGCGTCGCAGATGTACGATTTCCGGAAAGCTCTGAGTCCGGAAGCACCGAAGCTGCCCGAGGCGCCGGTTGCGGCGCCTGCTGCCGTAGTCCCTGCCGCTCCGGCTCCAGTGGTGCCGCCGGTTGTTTCTGCGCCTGCACCCGCTGCAGCAGCGCCCGTTGCGCCGCAGGTTACTATCGCACCCGTCGTGCCGCGCGGGCCGGTGCTGCCGGTTGCCGAGGTCGATCGCGATTTGCTGCGCGAATCCGCGTTCATCGTTCCCGATGGTCCGGTGACCAGCATTTCGGAAGAATTCCGCATCGTGAAGCGCCGCCTGCTCGTCAGCGTCCAGGCAGAGATCAATGCAGGCCTCGGCGTTGCCGCGCAGCGCATCCTGATCTGCTCGGCCAATCCGGGCGACGGCAAGACGTACAGCGCGATCAATCTGGCGCTCTCGATCGCGACCGAGAAGGACCATGACGTCGTGCTGGTCGATGCCGATTTCGCCAAGCCCAGCATCCTGTCCTCGCTTGGCATTGCCGGGCAGAGCGGGTTGATGGACGCGCTGGCCGATCCGGCGGTGGACGTGCAGGACCTGATCATCCCGACCGACATACCCGGGCTTTCAGTGCTCCCCGCCGGGCGTCAAACCAATACGGACAGCGAATATCTCGCTTCGGCGCGCACGCAGGAGGTGCTGGCCAGCCTGACCGCCGGACGTCCGGGCCGGATCGTGATCTTCGATTCGCCGCCGCTGCTCGCGGCATCGCCGGCTGCGACGATCGCGCAGCATGTCGGCCATGCGCTGATGGTGGTGCGCGCCGATGTCACCAGCGAACGCGCGCTGCGCGATGCGCTCAGCCTGATTGCCGGCTGCAACCAGATACAGCTGCTGCTCAACGGGGTGAAATTCTCCCCCTCGGGTCGCAGCTTCGGATCCTATTACGGATATGGAGAATGACCATGGCAAGATGGTCGGATTTCAAGGGTAGCAGGGCGGGCCTTTCGCTGGCCGCGCTGGCGGCAGCGGTGGCCATGCCACAGGCCGCACTGGCGCAGCAGGGCGGCGGGGTCGATCCCGGCATCGGCCAGGGACAGAGCCAGGGGCAGGGCGGCCGCAGCGGCGGGCTGGCCAATGGCCGCCGGTCGGTCGTCGTACCCTATCTCGAAGTCGGCCAGGTGCTGAGCGCCGATCTCAAGAATGGCGGCGACCTTTTGACCTACAGCCTGGCCGCAGTCGGCGTCGATGCGGCGGTCGCGACCTCGCGCGCCGAGGCGCAGGTCAGCGTTCGCTATGAGCGGCGCTTCTCGTGGAACGACGATTTTGGCGACGAGGACGCGATCAGCGGTATCGCGCGCGGCAATCTGCAGATCATCCCCAACACGCTGTCCCTCGAGACAGGCGCGCTCGGCATACGCTCGCGCATCGACAATCGCGGCGCAGCCCCCAGCAACCTGATCGGCGGGTCGGACAATGTCACGCAGATCTATTCGGTCTATGCCGGCCCGACATTGGCGACGCAAGTCGGCACAGTCGATGTCAACGCACTCTACCGAATCGGCTATACCAAGGTGGAGGCTGATGCCGTCGCGCTGCCGGCGGGCGCGCTGCCGCTCGACCTGTTCGGCGACAGCGTCAACCATGCCGCGAGCCTGGCCATCGGCCAGCAGCCGGGCGGCTTCCTCCCCATCGGCTGGTCGGTCAGCGGCGGCTGGTATCGCGAGGATGCGAGCCAGCTCGACCAGCGCTTCGACGACAAGATCGTGCGCGCGGATGTCACCGTTCCGGTCAGCGCCACGCTCGCGCTGGTCGGCGGCGTGGGCTATGAGGATATCGAGATTTCGGAACGCGATGCGGTGCGCGATGCCGCAGGCAACCCGGTCGTCGGCAATGACGGACGGCTTGTCACCAACAGCAATTCGCCGCGCCTGCTATCCTACGATCAGGATGGCCTCATCTGGGATGTCGGCGTGCTCTGGCGCCCCAGCCGCCGCACCTCGCTCGAAGCGCGGGTGGGCAAGCGCTATGACAGCCTGACCTATTACGGCACCTTCAGCTATACGCCCAACCAGCGCGTGGCGGCGAACGTGACGGTGTACGATCTGGTCGCCGGCTTCGGATCGCGACTGAACGACAATCTGGCGGGCCTGCCCACGCAGTTCGATGCGACGCGCAATCCGCTGAGCGGCGACCTCAACGCGTGCTTCTTCGGCGTGGGCGGGGGCGGCAACTGCCTCAATGACGCGCTCCAGTCGGTCGCCTCGTCGGCCTTCCGTACACGTGGGGTCACCGGGCAGATCAGCCTGACCAGCGGCGACTGGCAGCACGGCTTTGGCGCAGGCTATAGCCGCCGCAAGTTCTTCGCAGCGGACAATGGCGCGCTGGCCGGCTTCGACCAGACGATCGACGAGATCTGGTTTGCCAGTTATGTGGCCGCCAAGCAGCTGGATGCGCGTTCCAGCATCACCGGCACCATTTTTGCCAATTATCTGGAAAATGGTCCCGGTCAGGTGCTGAATGGCGGCGGGACCGACGTGCTCGGCCTGGGCACCAATATCGCTTATGGCCGCAACTTCACCAACCGCTTCAACGGGACGCTGGCACTGGGGCTCGACTATTTCGATCCCAAGGGCTTCGAAAGCAATCTAGTAGCCTCCGCGCTACTGGCGCTGCGCTATTCGTTCCAGTAATATTGACTTGAAGATCAGGGGGAAAGCCCATGTTTGAGACCCATTACGGCCTGACCGGACGGCCCTTCCAGCTGACGCCCGATCCGCGCTTCTATTTCGAGAGCGCAACGCACCGCAAGGCGATGTCCTATCTGGGCTACGGCCTGGCGCAGGGCGAGGGCTTCATCATCATCACCGGCGAGATCGGTGCGGGCAAGTCCACGCTGGTCGCGCATCTGATGCAGACCGTGGACAAGGCGCGGCTGACGGCAGCGCAGATCGTCACCACGCAGCTCAAGGGCGACGACCTGCTGCACATGGTGGCGAGCAGCTTCGGCGTCGCCACGGCGGGGCTCGACAAGACCGGCACGCTGGCCGCGATCGAGCATTTCCTCCACACCGAAGCGCGCGCCGGTCGCCGCTGCCTGCTCGTGGTCGATGAATCGCAGAACCTGCCGATGCCCGCGCTCGAAGAACTGCGCATGCTGTCGAACTTCCAGCTCGGCAGCCATCCGCTGCTGCAGATCTTCCTGCTCGGTCAGCCAGAATTCCGCGCGATGGTGCATGGTGCGCCGGGCCTCGAACAGCTGCGCCAGCGGATCATCGCAACGCATCATCTGGGCGCCATGGACCTGCACGAGGTGCAGCCCTATGTCGAACACCGGATGAAGCTGGTCGGCTGGACCGGACGCCCGGCCTTTGCCGAAGATGTCTGGGGGCGCCTGTTTGCCGAAACCGGCGGCATTCCGCGCAAGGTCAACATGCTGATCAACCGCGTACTGCTGATGGCGGCGGTGGATGATCGCGAAACGATCGACGCGTCGCTGATCGATGCCGTGCTGGCCGATCTGGCGATGGACCAGATGAATGACGAGGACTGGCAGAACGAGGCGATGCTGGCGAGCGCTGCGCGCCATGCCGAATATGCCGCTCCGGTCGCTCCCGCTCCGGAAGCCGCAGCGCCAGCAGCTCCGGCCGCCGTTCCGGAGGTCAGCCGCAGCGATTTCAACCATTTCGTCCGCGAGGTGCGCGCCTTCGCTACCGAGCAGCAGGACGCGCGCGCGCTGCTGGTGCAGGAGTTGCAGACAGCGCTGGATCGGGTCGATGCGCTGGAATCGCGCCCCGCACCCATCAGCGATGTCGAGCCGCTGGTCCGGCGGATCGAGGCGCTGGAAAGGCTGCAAGCCGAGCAGCAACAGACGCTGCACCGCGTGCTTGCGCTTCTGGTCGGCTGGGTCGAAGACGATTCTGCTGGCATGTGGCCCAAGGGCCGGGCAGCCTGACCGGAATGATTTTGCCCCATGGGGCCGGGAGTGAATGACCGTGCGCGAAGCATCGCTGGGCCAGCATCGCACTGCCGACAGGCGCATCGTCAACGGCCTCTCGGTTGATGTCGAAGAGTATTTTCAGGTCGGCGCGTTCGAGAACACGATCGATCCGGCCGACTGGGACGGCATTGCCAGCCGCGTCGAGCTGAACACCGGCGCGGTGCTCGACCTGTTCGCGCACTGCGGGGTCAAGGCGACCTTTTTCACGCTCGGCTGGGTGGCGCACCGGCACCCGGCGCTGATCCGCCGCATCATCGCCGAGGGGCACGAGATTGCCAGCCATGGCTGGGACCACACACGCGTCTTCACGATGACGCCCGACCTGTTCGCCGAGGATATCGACAAGGCGCGCAAGGCGCTCGAGGATGCCGGCGGCGTCGCGATCAGGGGCTATCGCGCACCGAGCTTCTCGATCGACCAGCGCACGCCCTGGGCGCACCCGATCCTGGCTGAGCGCGGCTATGCCTATTCGTCGAGCGTCGCGCCGATCGCGCATGATCATTATGGCTGGCGCGCCGCGCCGCGCTTTGCCTTTCATCCGGTCGAAGGATCGGAACTGATCGAGCTGCCGGTCACCACCGTGCAACTGGGCGAGCGCCGCTTCGGCGCGGGGGGAGGCGGCTTCTTCCGCATATTGCCCTATGCGCTTTCGCGCTGGGCGCTGAACCGCGTGAACTCTACCGACGGTCAGCCCGCGATCTTTTATTTCCACCCCTGGGAGGTCGATCCCGATCAGCCGCGCGTCGAAGGTGCGCCGCTGCGCTCACGGCTGCGGCACTATACCGGGCTGGACGCGATGGCGGACAAGCTCGAGCGGCTGACGCGCGATTTCAGCTGGTGCCGGATTGACGAGATCGCGCTTCCGCTCGCGGCGGGCAAGCTGTGATGCTGCATTTCGCGCCACCCGTGATAGCCGCGCCTGCGGTCCGCATCGCTGCGCTGGACGACGCGCAGGAACGCGCGCGGCTCGCTGCCTGGATCGAAGCACACCCCTCCGCCACCGCGTTTCACCGGCTGGCCTGGGGCGAGGCTGTCGCAAAGGGTACCGGGCATCAAATGCTGGCACTGGTGGCGGAAGATCCTGCGAATTCGATCACGGGCTATCTGCCGCTGCATGTGGTCCATTCGCCGCTGTTCGGGCGCGCGATTGTCTCGGCGGGCTTTGCCGTCGATGGCGGCATCCTCGCCGATGACGCGGTGATCGCCGCGGTGCTGGCCGACGCTGCCTGGCTGCAATGCGAGCGCCACAGCGCGCCGACGCTGGAATTGCGCGGTGGCATGCTGCCCGCCGATCCGCGCTGGACGATCAAGTCGGACGCGCACGCTGGTTTCGTCGCCGAGCTCGTTGCCGACGGTCCCGATGCCGATCAGAAGCAGCTCGAATGGATCCCGCGCAAGCAGCGGGCAGAGGTCCGCAAGGGCCTGGCCAACGGCATGACCGTGCGCACCGGCACCTCCGCGCTCGACCGGCAGCAGCATTATGCGGTCTATGCGGAGAGCGTGCGCAATCTCGGTACCCCGGTCTTCCCGCGCGGGCTGTTCGAGGCGGTGCTCGATGCGTTCGGCGAAGATGCCGACATTCTGACGGTGCTGAAAGACGATGTGCCGGTGGCGAGCGTGCTCAGCCTCTATCATCGCGGCAGCGTGATGCCATACTGGGGCGGCGGGGTCTGGGCGGCACGCGGGCTGCGCGCCAACGATGTCATGTATTATGCGCTGATGAACCATGCGCGCGCCCGCGGCTGCACCCGTTTCGATTTCGGCCGTTCGAAGGTCGATAGCGGCGCTTTTGCGTTCAAGAAGAACTGGGGCTTTGTGCCTGCGCCGCTCAGCTATGCCGTGCGCAATGCCGATGGCCTGCCGCCGCGCGACGTCAATCCGTTGAGCCCCAAATACCGGTTGCAGATCGCGCTGTGGCAGCGGCTGCCGTTGCCGATCGCCAACCGGCTTGGTCCCTGGATCGCCAACGGGCTCGGCTGATGGGCGAGCTGCTCTTCCTGGCGCATCGAATCCCGTTTCCGCCCGACCGCGGCGACAAGATCCGCTCGCACGCGATCCTCAAGGCGCTGGCAGCGCGCGGACCGGTGCATGTCGCCACCTTTGGCGAGACCGAGGCCGATATGGCCGCTGAGGCCGACCTGTCAGCGATCGCGGCCAGCCACCTGCTGGTACGGCGCACGATCTCGAACCTGCGCGCCGGGCTCAACGCCTTGCCCAGCGGCAAGCCGGTGTCTCTGACCGCCTTCGATAGCCAGGACATTCGGCATTATGTCGCCCGGCTGCTGGCGACCCGTCCGATCGACGCGATCTTCGTTTTCTCGGGTCAGATGGCGCAGTTCATCCCGCCCAGCTTTGCCGGACGCGTGGTCATCGATTTCGTCGACATGGATTCGGCCAAGTTCGCCGCCTATGCCAAGGCGACCGCCGGTCCGATGAAGCTGGTGCACGCGCGCGAGGCGCGGCTGCTCGGCGCATTCGAACGGCAGATGGCGCGCCGAGCGCAGCTCAGCCTGTTCTGTAGCCCCACCGAGGTGGCCGAGTTCCGGCTGGGCCTTGGCGATCCGCAGGTGTGCGTGAATCCGGTGGTCAATGGCATCGATACGGTCTTCTACGATCCCGTCGGTGTCGGCCCGGCGCCTTATGCGGGCGAGGCGGGACCGCATCTCGTGTTCACCGGCCAGATGGATTATGCGCCCAATGTCGATGCGGTGATCCATTTTGCCGAGGCCGTGCTGCCCGCCGTCCAGAAGCAGCTGCCCGAAGCGCGGTTTCATATCGTCGGGCGCAATCCCGCTCCGGCGGTGCGCGCGCTCGAAGGGCGTGCCGGGGTGCATGTGGTGGGCGCAGTCGACGACATCCGCCCGTGGATCGGTTCGGCCGACATGGTGGTCGCGCCCTTGCGCATAGCACGCGGCATCCAGAACAAGGTGCTGGAAGCCATGGCGATGGCGCGCCCGGTCATTGCATCGGGCGCGGCAGCCGAAGGCATTGTCGCGCAATCGGGCGCGCATTTCATGGTCGCGCGAGACGATACCGCGATGATCGACGCCATCTGCGCGCTGGCGGTCGATCGGGGCCGGGCCGCGGCCATCGGCGCAGCGGCGCGCGCGCATATGCTGAAGCATTATCAATGGGATGCGCAGCTCGCCCCGCTGCTCGCCTGGCTCGACCAGCCACCCGCTCTGGTGCCGAGCGCGGCCTGATGGCGAGCCTTGCTGCAGACATTCCCGAAACTGCCGAACCCAAGCCGCTCAGCCCTGCCTGGCGCTCGGCGCTGATCCGGCTCGGCATCGCCTGGGTGGCGATCCTTGCGGCGTTCGCACGCGATGCGCTGGATATGGTGGCGATCTGGTGGGACAGTTCCACCTTCAACCATATCCTGCTGATCCCGTTCATCCTTGGCTGGCTCGTCATGCCGCGCACGCAGGAGCTCAAGCGGATCACGCCCGCGCTCTGGTGGCCCGGGCTGCTGGTGATGGCGGCAGCGAGCGGCGGCTGGGTGCTGGGCGAGGCCGCCGGCGTCGCGCTGGCGCGGCATCTGGCGCTGGTTATGTTCCTCCAGGGCAGCGCCCTGGCGCTGCTTGGCCCGCATGTCGGCCGCGCGCTGATGTTCCCGCTCGGCTATGCCTTCTTCCTTGTGCCCGTGGGCGAGGAACTGGTGCCGCCGCTGCAGACGATCACGGCGGATATCTCGATGCTGCTGCTCGGCTGGTCGGGCATCCCCGCGCATATCGAGGGCGTGTTCATCTCCACCCCGACCGCGCTGTTCCGCGTCGCGGAGGCCTGTTCTGGGGTCAAGTTTCTGATCGCGATGGTCGCCTATGGCGTGCTCGTCGCCAATGTCTGCTTCAACAGCTGGCCCCGCCGGATCGGCATCGTCGCCTTGTCGATCGTCGTCCCGATCCTCGCCAACGGCGTGCGCGCGTTCGGGACGATCTATATCGCCGACCTATATGGCCTCGATTTCGCCGCAGGGTTCGACCATGTCTTCTATGGCTGGATCTTCTTCGCAGTGGTGCTCATTCTGGTGATGGCGATCGGCTGGCGCTTCTTCGACCGCCAGGTCACCGATCCGTTCCTCGATCCGGCGACCGCAGACCGCCTTGCACAAGCCTCGCGCAACCTGCCGCCCAATGATCGCCTCGTGATCGCGGGCGCAGCGCTGCTGCTTGCGGCGCCGCTGGGCTGGGCATTGATGGGGCTGCCCGAACGTGCGTCACTGCCCGCGCGCAACAGCCTGCCCGAAATCGAAGGCTGGCAGCGGGTGGCCTATGCCCCCGACACCGCCTGGATGCCGCGCGCCCAGGGCAGCAACCGCCGCTGGATCGCCAGCTATGCCCGCGACGGCCAGCGTGTGGATCTCTATGTCGCCCTGTTCGACGGCCAGTCCGAAGGGCGCGAGATTACCGGCTATGGCCAGGGCGCGCTCGATCCCGACGGCCGCTGGTCGTGGGTGGAGCAGGGGCCGGCGGTCGCTGACGGCAAGGCCGATATCATCACCGGACCGGGAAGGGCGGTGCGTGATGTCGCGACCTTCTATCGCGTCGGCGATGTCGTCACCGGCAGCAATCTCGGCATCCGGCTGGAATCGCTCAAGGCCCGGTTGCTGCGCCAGAGCCAGCCAGCGATGATCCTGATCGTCTCGGCAGAGCGCAGCGGCGACGGCTCGGCGCGTCCGGCCATCGATGCGCTGCTGCGCGATGCCGGCAGCGCGCAGAAACTTTCCGATACCATTTTGGCGGGGCGCTGACCGGTCATGTGCGGCATTGCAGGCATCTTTCACCTCGAAACCGCCAAGCCGGTCGATCCGGCGCGCATCCGGCTGATGACCGATGCGATGCTGCACCGTGGCCCTGATGGCAACGGCTGCTGGACCGCGCCGGGCGTGGGCCTCGGGCATCTGCGGCTGTCGATCATCGACCTGGAAGGCAGCGCGCAGCCGATGGCGAGCGCGGACGAAGCCGATGTGCTGACCTTCAATGGCGAGATCTACAATTTTCAGGAGGTGCGCGCCGAGCTCGAAGCTCTGGGGCACAGCTTCCGCACCTCGGGCGATACCGAGGTGATCCTGGCGGCGTGGCGGCAATGGGGCGTGGGCTGTCTCGATCGGCTGAACGGCATGTTCGCCTTCGCGATCTTCGACCATCGCCAGCAGCGGCTGTTCATGGCGCGCGACCGGCTGGGGGTGAAGCCGCTCCATTATGCGAGCCTGCCCGATGGCAGCGTCATCTTCGCGTCGGAATTGAAAGGCCTGCTCGCGCACCCGGCGCTGCGCCGTGCACCCGATCTCCAGGCGGTCGATGACTATCTCGCCTTCGGCTATGTGCCCGATCACCGCTGCTTCGTCGGCGGGGTGAAGAAGCTGCCGGCGGGGCATTATCTGATGCTGGAGCGCGGCAAGCCGCTGCCCGAACCGGTGCGCTATTGGGACGTCGATTTCTCGCGCCGCGCGCGCGGGTCCGTCGCCGATCTGCAGGCCGAACTGCTGCACCATATGCGCGAAGCGGTGGCCTCGCGGATGGTGGCGGATGTGCCGCTCGGCGCGTTCCTCTCGGGCGGGGTCGACAGCTCGACCGTCGTCGCGCTGATGGCCGAACGCTCGACCCAGGCGGTCAAAACGTGCAGCATCGGTTTCGATGTCGCGGCATTGGACGAGAGCGATTACGCGCGCCGGATTGCCGAGCGGTTCGCCACAGATCACCGCAGCCGCACCGTCTCGCCCGACGATATCGCGATCATCGATTCTGTCGCGGCGCAGTTCGACGAACCCTTTGCCGATGCCTCGATGCTGCCGACCTTCCGCGTCTGCCAGCTCGCGCGCGAGAGCGTTACCGTCGCGCTGTCGGGCGACGGCGCGGATGAGGCGCTGGCGGGCTATCGCCGTCATGTCTTTCATCATGGCGAGGAGCGGGTGCGCAGCCTGTTGCCGCAGGGCTTGCGCGGCCCGGTCTTCGGGGCGCTCGGCGCGCTCTATCCCAAGGCAGACTGGGCGCCGCGTCCCTTGCGCGCGAAATCGACCTTGCTCTCGCTCGCGCGCACCGGGGCGGAAGGCTATGCCGATGCCGTCGGCGTGACCAATCATGCGACGCGGCAATCGCTCTATTCAGACAGCCAGCGCGCCGCGCTGGGCGGCTATCGCGGCGAGGATCACATGATCGCGCTGATGGAAGCGGCCCCGGCGCGCTCGGGGCTCGATGCCGCGCAATATGCCGACATGAAGCTGTGGCTGCCCGGCGATATCCTGACCAAGGTCGATCGCACCAGCATGGCGGTGAGTCTGGAGGCGCGCGAGCCGCTGCTCGATTACCGGCTGATCGAATTCAGCGCCTCGCTGCCAGAGGCGATGCGCGTGCGCGGCGGGCAGGGCAAATGGCTGATGAAGCGTGCGATGCGCGGCACCTTGCCCGACGATATTCTCTACCGCCCGAAAATGGGTTTCGTCAGCCCCATCGCCCAATGGTTTCGCGGGCCGCTCGCCGATCAGGCGCGGCGCATCGCGAGCGGCTCGGCACTCGCGCGCAGCGGCTGGTTCAACACCGTCCGCCTGACCGAGATCGCTGAGGCGCATATTTCCGGACGCAGCGACAATGCCCGGCTGCTCTGGCAACTATGGATGCTCGACAAGGCGCTTGACCGGGTGTTCTGATCCGCGCCGTCAGAAATTCCACTGCACCTGGCCATAGGCATAGCGCGTATCGCCAAAGCCGGTGGCGTTGGGAGCCTGTTCGAGCAACCGGCCCGTGGTCAGCACGGCCGCACCCGCCTCGAGCCGCAGCCTCCTGTCGATCAACCAGTGGCCGAGCCGCAGTTCGAGCATGTGTCCGGCAAAGCGGCCCGAGCGGCCCTTTGGGTCGGCCGGACCGTTATTGCTGAACCGGTCGCGACGGTTGTGTACCCAGGCGGGGCGCCACAGGGTCATGACATCCCAGCGTGGGGCGGGAGCAATCTCGCCGCGCAATCCTGCCGCGAGCAGGTTGGTGCGCGCGAGAGGACCGAAGATCCCGCTCGGACCGAGCTCGAACCGGCGCGGACCAAACAACGTATCGAACCGCGCGAAACGATCAGGTGAACGCGGGTCATCTCCGCTGGCGAGATCGAACAGCGCCGAGATGCGTGGCTTGCCGGACAGGGCGGGGCTGTAGCCGAACTCGGCATGTGCGAAGAACGCGCGGACGTCCTGGCGGCGTGCATTGGCGGCGACCGACGCGCGTACCGTGCCGGTCTGTACCGCGCCTTCGAGATCCATATCCCATTCGCCAGGTTGGGGGGCACGGTGGAGCCTTGCGCCCCAGGTGAACAGATGCCGGTTGCGCGTCGGGCCGTTGGCACCGTCGCGCTCGTTCAGGCCGAAGACATTGGCCTGCAGCGTCACGCCGTCGAACAGGTCGGGCCGGGTGTAGTGCGCGCCCCAGAAGCTCAGATCGAAGCTCTCGCGGTCCCAGCGCACCCGATTGTCGATCAGGCCATTGCGGTCGTTTGGCAGGCGGGTGTGGGGCAGCGCATAGAATGCGACAAGATGGTCCTTGGCCTTGCCGCGCCAGTCGAGCCTGACGCCGGTGAAGCTGTTGATCGTGTTGCGAAAGGCGTTGCGCCCTGCCAGTCGCCGCGAGCCGAGATTGAGATGGAAGCGGCCTGCGGTCAGTTCGAGCGGTCCGTCCGAATAGCCGATCGAGGCACGGCTCAGCTCCAGCGCATTGACCTCGCTCGTGCTGACCGCGCCGGGTGCGTCGGCGAAATAGGCGCGGGCGTCGATCAGTTCGGCGGAAAGGTGCCAGGGACCGGCGCGATAATCGGCAGCAATAGCGGTCTGGACGGTGACGGCATCGTCGCGCGAGGGCAGGCCCGGGCGGAACTGGCCTTCGAGCATCTCATAGCGCAGCCGCAGGCTGCCAGTGATCGTGATCGGGCTGGCCTTCTCCGCTTTCCGTCGATCGCTCGAATCCGGAACCGGCGCGGTGCTGGGGGCCATGGTCTGCGCGTCAGCGGGCGCGACGAACATCGTCACCCCGATCGCCAGCAAAGATGCGATTGCGCGCAAATTCCTTCCCCCGACGGGAGCCTAGCGCACAATCGCTCAGGCGGCGAGTGCAGGTTCGACGGGTTCGGTCGAGGCGATCCAGCCGCCGCCGAGCACGCGGTCGCCCGCATAGAGCACCGCTGCCTGGCCTGGCGCGACGCCATATTCCGGCTGCACGAAAACCAGCTGCCGGCTCGGCCCCGTGCCCTCGATCGTCACCGGGGCAGGCCGGGCGAGCGAGCGCACCTTGGCTTCCATCGGGCCGTCATAACTGCCGCCGATCCAATTGAGATCGACGATCTGAGCCGCGCGCGTCGCCAATGCCGAGCGCGGGCCGACGATCACGCGGCGCGTGTCCGCATCGAGCTTCACCACATAGAGCGGCACCGGCTGGCCGCCGATTTCCAGACCCTTGCGCTGGCCGATGGTGTAGTGGATCAGCCCCTTGTGTTCGCCCAGCACGCGGCCGTCGATATGCACGATCTCGCCGCCGGTATCGGCATCGGGACGCACCTTGCGCACCACCGAAGCATAATCGCCATCGGGGACGAAGCAGATATCCTGGCTGTCGGGCTTGGCAGCATTGATCAGCCCCATGTCCTGTGCCAGCGCGCGCACCTGCGGCTTGGGCAGGCCGCCGAGCGGGAAGCGCAGGAAATCCATCTGATCGTCGGTGGTGGCGAACAGGAAATAGCTCTGGTCGCGCGCCGGATCGTGCGCGCGGTGCAGTTCGCTGCGGCCATCGGCGCCGATCACCCGGCGGACATAATGGCCCGTCGCGAGGCAGTCCGCCCCCAGATCGCGCGCCATCTGCAGCAGATCGGTGAACTTCACGCCCATGTTGCACTGGATGCAGGGAATGGGGGTGCGCCCGGCCATATATTCGTCGGCGAAACGCTCGACCACGGATTCGCGAAAGCGGCTTTCGTGATCGAACACATAATGCGCGATGCCCAGGCGATCGGCGACCGCGCGGGCGTCGCGAATGTCCTGTCCGGCGCAGCACGATCCTGCGCGCTTCACCGCCGCGCCATGATCATAGAGCTGCAGGGTGATGCCGATCGTTTCTGCACCGGTGGCGGCGGCAAGGCCCGCGACGACAGAAGAATCGACTCCGCCAGACATGGCCACGACGATTCGCCGCGCCTTCATGTCGCCATCAAGCTGAAATCCGGACAGATCGGGGGTGCGCATGCCGCGGCATGTAGCGGTGCCGACGAGTTTTCGCCACCCTGGGGTGTCAAAAAAATGCCAGAGGTTGAAACTGTGAAAACCCGTAATTTCGGGCATTCCAGCCTCAGTCTTAGCGCCAATTAACCAAGGCTAATCAGCCATGAAGGCTGCCTTTACCTGGTCTTACGGTTTGCCTGATACACCCTGGGCATGGACATGAACTTCCCCCATGACTCAGTCCACCTGGCCCAAGGCGTGCCGATCAACCTGCGCGCCCTGGACATGGACATCCTGCGTGCGCTGGCGTGCGCGCCGGTCGTCTCGCGTTCCGACCACCCCCCCATGGTTAAGGACGCAGGCGATTCGGTGGGCGTGCTGGCCGCGTGGCTGGCTGGCCGGATTCGGGCCGACCAGGTCGTGCGGGGCAGCTTCAATCCGCACTTTGCCGACGCGCTGAACCGTTTCACCCCATCGGAACAGCATGGTCAAAATGACGTTTACCATTGTGCTTCAGTCAATCGAAAAGCCGATTGGTTACACCCTGGCCACGCGCAAAGTTGCAGTAACCAGGCCTTTTGAGGACGTGATGATCGAGAATCAGAAAATCAAACCGGCACAGGTCATCGGTCCGCTCGGCGAACCGCTGACGCTGGACAACCTGCCGGCCCCGGGCACCAAGCGCTGGGTGGTGCGTCGCAAGGCGGAAGTCGTCGCGGCCGTCAATGGCGGTCTGTTGACGATCGACGAGGTATGCGAACGCTATGACCTGACGCTGGAGGAGTTTGCCTCGTGGCAGCGTGCGGTCGACCGGTCGGGCATGCCGGGCCTGCGGGTCACGCGCATCCAGCATTATCGCGATCTCTACGAGCGCCAGCAGCGCTACTAAGCTTCCCCCTCCAAGCGAAACAAGAAAGGGGCGCGGTCCGCATATGGACCGCGCCCCTTTCTTGTTCTGCGAAAAGCCGGGTCCGGACCGGTGGCGCCGGTGCGGCCCCGAGGCTTATTCGGCCGCTGCCGCTTCCATGTCGCCCGACTCTGCAGCCTTGCGGCGCGGTGCGGCACGACGCTTGGGCTTGGGTGCTTCGGCCTCGACCGGCGCTTCGCTGGCGCTGCCGATCGCGGGAGGCAGGATCATCGGATCGAGCGCATTGGTGCCTTCCGGCTCGGCAGCGCGCGGCGGACGGCCACGGCCGCGCAGCGTGCGGCGCGGCTTGGCATCGCCATCACCATCGTCTGCAGCTTCGACCGGAGCCGGAGCGGCAACCGCTTCGTCCTGACGCTGGCGGGGCTGACGTTCCGCGCGCTCCTGACGCGGGCCTTCTTCGCGATCACCGCGAGGGCGGCGCTCGCGGCGCTCGCCGTTCTGGCGATCTCCGCCCTGGCGCTCATTATTCTGGCGGCCCTCGCGCTGCGGATTGTCGCGACGCTGGGTGCGGGGCTCGTCCTGCTCCTCGCCATCCTCGTCCTGGCTGCGCGCACTCGCATCATCGGCCTGATCCTGCGCATAATTGCGCTGTCCCTGGCCTTGCGGCGCGCCGTAGATGCCGTCGTCCTCGTCGTCGGCATAGTCGCCGCCAAGGTCGCGGCCCTGATCCTCGCGGGGGCGGCGATATTCGTCCTGACGGGCACGGTTGTCGGCGAGCACGCGGAAATAATGGTCGGCAAACTGCAGATAATATTCGGTGGCCACGCGGTCGCCGTTCATCTGCGCATCGTGCGCCATCTTCTTGTATTTCTCGAGCATCTGCGTGGCATTGCCGCGCGCCCGGCTGTCGATCCGGTTGCCCTGATCCATGCCTCCGCCGCGACCATTGTTCTGCGGACGGTTATTGCCACGGCCGCGACGACGGCTCGTTCCACGATTGTTGTTCAAAGTTGACGCTTCCTTATCAGTCGCAAGTGTCCTGCGTGTCCTCTGCGCGTCCGTGCAAGCGCTGCCCAAAGGCGCGCCGCGCGTCCCAAGCCTTTCATCCGCTTTGAGTGGCCGTGATAAGCTGCCCGAACAAGATGATTGGGGTCAGCAAGCGTGATGGGCCCTTCGCCGGCATCAGCGTTCTTGCTGTACAGGTGGTAGCGGGTCGCCAAGGGCTTGCCAAGCGAAATATCAGGTGGCTGCCCGGCGGCGCAACATCAGTGCGCGGTCATGCCCGGCCAGATCGCGGCGGCATTGCGCGCTATAGCCATGCGCGGCGGCGATGGCCGAGACCGGTTCGCACTGGCTGGCGCCGATCTCGAAGATCGCCATGCCTCTATCGGCGAGGAGCGCGGGCAGGGCGGGGATCAGGATCCGATAATCGTCCAGTCCCTCGGCGCCTGCGAACAATGCGGAGTGCGGCTCGTGCTCCATGACCTGGCGGGCAAGCGCGGCATCGGCCTCGATATAGGGCGGATTGGCGAGGATCAGGTCGAACGGGCCGGGCAGGGGCGTGGTCCAACCTTCGCGCCGCCAATTGCCGTGCAGCATCTGCGCGCGATGGGCCAGCCCGGTGGCTTCGGCATTGGCGCGTGCGATGCCGATCGCCGCTTCGCTGGCGTCGATGCCGACGCCGCTGGCATGCGGAAATTCGCTGAGCGCCGCCAGCAGCAACGCCCCCGATCCAGTACCCAGATCGAGAATGCGCGTCGGCGCGCGCTCGGCAAAGGCCTCAAGCGCAGCTTCGATCAGCGTTTCGCTGTCGCTGCGCGGTATCAGGACGGCAGGCGAAACGGCGAGCGTCAGCGTCCAGAAATCCTGCCTGCCGGTAATATAGGCGACAGGTTCGTGCGCCGCGCGCCGCGCCAGCCGCTCGGCAAAGCCGGAAGGCACCGGATCGCGCGTGCGCATCAGCAGCATGGTACCGCGATCAATGCCCAGCGCATCGGCCATCAGCAGCTCGGCATCGAGCCGGGGGGTGTCGGATATTCCGGAAAGGTCCGCCGCCGCTTCGCGCAAGGCATCGGCGATCGTTGCGCTCTGCGTCATTCCCGCGAACGCGGGAATCCCGCTTGTGCGCCGGTTTTGAAAGGAAGCGGGACCCCCGCCTGAGCAGGGGTGACGTTGAGATTTGATCCCGAAAATCTCACCCCGCCATATCCATGTTTGCCAGGCGCGCCGCCTGGTCCTCGGCGGTCAGCGCATTGATCAGCTCGTTCAGCCCCCAGCCTTCGAGAATCTCGTCGAGCCGGTGCAGCGTCAGGTTGATGCGGTGGTCGGTGACGCGTCCCTGCGGGAAATTGTAGGTGCGGATGCGCTCCGACCGGTCGCCCGATCCGACCATCGACTTGCGCGCATCGGCTTCGGCATTGGCGGCCTTGCTGCGTTCGAGCTCATAGAGCCGCGCGGCGAGCACCTTCAGCGCCTTGGCCTTGTTCTTGTGCTGCGACTTCTCGTCCTGCTGCGTCACCACCAGGCCCGAAGGAATGTGCGTGATCCGCACCGCGCTGTCGGTGGTGTTGACGTGCTGGCCGCCCGATCCGGAGGCGCGATAGACATCAATGCGCAGGTCGTTGTCATTGATCTGCACGTCGACCTCTTCGGGTTCGGGCAGGACGGCGACCGTGGCCGCGCTGGTGTGGATGCGTCCGCCGCTTTCGGTCACGGGAACGCGCTGCACCCGGTGGACGCCGCTTTCGAACTTGAGTTTGGCGAACACGCCCGATCCATTGACCGAGGCGATGACTTCCTTGAACCCGCCCACATCGGCGGCGTTGGCCGACAGGATCTCGATCTTCCAGCCCTGTTCTTCGGCAAAGCGCGTGTACATGCGCAGCAGATCGCCCGCGAACAGCGCCGCTTCGTCGCCGCCGGTCCCCGCACGGATTTCGAGCATGGCCGGGCGGTTGTCGGCGCTGTCGCGCGGCAGCAGCTTGATCGCGAGGGTCCTTTCGGCGGGAGGCAGGCGCTCGCGCACTGTCTCCGCCTCTCCGGCGGCAAGCTTGACGATATCGGGATCAGACTCGTTGTCCGCCATCAACCCTTCGAGCACTTCCAGCTCGGCGCGAAGGCGGCGGACTTCTGCAGCGGCGCGGGCGACCGGTTCAAGCTCGGCATAGTCCTTCGCCGTCTGGACGAACTCGTCGCCCACCAGCGTGCCCGAGGCCATCAGCGCCTGCAGCTTGCCAAAGCGCGCTTCGATCTGCGCGATACGTTCACCGGAAATCCGGGTCATTCTTGTGTCTCCCCCCGAGTTCCCACCCAGTCCGCCAGCGCGATTCCCGACACTGACTTGCTGCTTAGCGGCAGAATTACGGCATTTGTCATGGTTTGTGCCATCAAACCGTTGAAATACCGTTCAACAACGCCTCGACCCTGGCCTGCAATTCACTTTGCGGGGTGGACCTAATATTGGCCCTGGCCTGATCGCCATCATGCTGAAAGGAAATCAGGACCTTGGCGTTGATCTTTGCTGCCTTGTCGTAACGCTTGCGCGGCGATCCGGTGGCGATCATGTCGGCTGAAATTCCTGCATTGCGCAGCCGTGCCTGGGCCGAAGTCGCGGATGCGAGCGCGCGATCGTCTTCCACCGCGATGATGACATCGAGCCCGAAATCGCGGCCCGAAATGTCGCTCAGCATCGCCAACCGCTCGATTCCTGCGGCCCAGCCGACCGCCGGAGTGGGCGACCCGCCCAGATTCTCGATCAGCCCGTCATAGCGCCCACCGCCGAGCACCGTGCCCTGCGCACCGAGCCGGTCGGTGACGAATTCGAATGCGGTGTGGCGATAATAATCCAGCCCGCGCACCAACCGCGCGTTGCGCGTCCAGGCAACGCCGGCCGCATCGAGCCCGCTGGTCACCCTGTCGAAGAAGCTGGCGGCCTCGTCGGTGAGAAAGGCATCGATATCAGGCGCGGCATCGGCAATCGGGCGGTCCTGCGCTTCCTTGCTGTCGAGGATGCGCAAGGGATTGCGCTCCAGCCGGTCCTGCGATTCCTGCGAGAGATCGCCCTTATGTGCCTGAAAATGCTGAATGAGTGCGGCGCGCCAGGCGTCGCGGCTGGCGGCATCGCCGAGCGTGTTGAGCTGCAGTGTCACGCCTTCGCTGATGCCCAGCTCGCGCAAGATCTGGTCGGCCATGACGAGCAGCTCGACATCGGCCTGCGGCTCGCCCGCGCCGATGATCTCGGCATCGATCTGGTGGAACTGGCGATAGCGGCCCTTTTGCGGGCGCTCGTAACGGAACAGCGGGCCGTGCGTCGCAAGCTTGATCGGCGCATATTGCTGCCAGCCATTGGTGAGGTACGCGCGGACCAGCCCGGCGGTGAATTCGGGGCGCAGCGTCAGCGAATCGCCGCCGCGATCGTCGAACGTGTACATTTCCTTCGACACGACATCGGTGGTTTCTCCGAGCGAGCGCGCGAAGACGGCCGTGGCCTCGAACACCGGCATTTCGACGCGGCGGAAATTGTACAGGCGGCGCACCCGTTCGAACGTTTCGACCACATGGCCGAACCGCTCCTGATCTTCGCCGAAAATGTCCTGCGTCCCGCGGATCGCGCCTGGTGTACTGATTTTGGCCATATTCCGCGCCATTAGCGACTTTTTGATGCGACGCCAAACCGGCGGGTGCATTTTTTTGATGGGCATGTTTATGGTGCAGCAAACACGCACTTGCCAAAGGGTCTCCAAATTGCGTCAGCTCTTCGCTTCCACCGCTATCGTCCTTGCCCTGCTTGCCAGCCCCGCCATCGCCCAGAACAGCAAGCCCCAACCGGTGGCGGTCAAGGACATCGTACCCGCCGCGCGCGATATTCCCTTTCCCGGCGTCATGACGCTCGAGGTGGACGCGACCGATGTCGATCGCGCGATCTTCAGCATGAAGCAGACCGTTCCGGTGCCCGAAGATGCCCGCAATAACGGCCGTCTGACCCTGCTCTACCCGCAATGGTTGCCCGGCAACCATGCCCCGCGTGGCGAGATCGAGAAGCTGGTCGGCCTGAAGTTCAGCGCCAGTGGCAAGCCGCTTGCCTGGCGGCGCGATTCGCTCGACGTCAACGCTTTGCACGTCACCCTGCCCAAGGGCGTGCGCGAGGTGGTGGCGGAGTTTCAGTTCGTCAGTCCGACCGCCAGCAACCAGGGTCGTGTGGTCGTCGCGCCCAAGATGATGAACCTGCGCTGGAACAACGTGTCGCTTTACCCGGCGGGCTATTTCACCCGCAACATCCCGGTTGATGCGTCGGTCACCTGGCCGACCGGCTGGCAGGCGGGCAGCGCGATGCGGGCCAAGCGCACGACCGGCAACAAGGTCGCGTATGAGCGCGTCGACTATGATACGCTGGTCGACAGCCCGATGTTCGCCGGAGCGCATTTCAAGAGCTTTGCGCTGTCCGACAAGGTGACGCTCAACGTTGTCGCCGATGCGCCCGAATATCTTGCTGCCACGCCCGACCAGATCGAGGCGCACAAGCGACTGGTCGCCGAGGCCGAGCATCTGTTCGGCGTGCGGCATTATGATCGCTACGATTTCCTCCTGTCGCTCTCGGACGAGATGAGCGGGATCGGCATCGAGCATCATCGCAGCAGCGAGAACGGCGTCGGTACCGGCTATTTCACCGACTGGGCCAAGGGGCCGGGATCGCGCAACCTGCTGCCGCACGAGATGACGCACAGCTGGAACGGCAAGCACCGCCGTCCGCAGGGCATCTGGGCGCCCGATTTCCGCACGCCCAGCCGCGACGACCTGCTCTGGGTCTATGAGGGGCAGACCCAGTTCTGGGGCTATGTGCTGGGCGCGCGGTCGGGGCTGTTCAGCTATCAGGACACGCTCGATGCCTTTGCCAGCATCGCCGCCGGGCTCGACCGCAGGGCAGGGCGCGACTGGCGCCCGCTGGTCGACACGACGCACGACCCCATCATCGCCGCGCGCCGCCCCAAGGGCTGGACCAGCTATCAGCGCAGCGAGGACTATTACAACGAGGGCATGATGATCTGGCTCGAGGCCGACCAGATCATCCGCCGCGAGTCGGGCAATGCCCGCTCGCTCCAGGATTTCGCGCGCAGCTTTTTCGGCGGGCGCGAGGGCGACTGGGGCGTGGTCACCTATGAGCTGCCCGATGTCGTCGCTGCGCTCAACGCTGTCCAGCCCTATGACTGGCAGGGCTTTTTCCAGAGTCGCGTGTTCGAGGTGACGCCCGAGGTCGGCAAGCAGGGCTTTGCGCTGGGCGGATACGAGCTGGTCTATGTTCCGGAAGCGAGCAATTTCATCCGCTCCGGCGAGGCCGCCTCGGGCACCACGGATCTCAGCCATGCGATCGGCCTGATCGTCGAGAAGGACGGCAAGATCGCGCAGGTCATGTGGGGCAGTCCGGCCTTCGATGCGGGCATGACCGTGGGCGACCAGATCACCGGGGTGGCCGGACGCGACTATTCGGGCGAGGCGCTGAAATCCGCCGTCGCGGCAACCACCAGCACCGGCAGCGTCCAGCTTCTGGTCAAGCGGGGCAAGCGTTACCGCGAAACCGCACTTTCCTATCGCGGCGGCTTGCGCTATCCGGCGCTCCGCAAGACGGGGCAGGGCGAAACCGGCCTGGACCGCCTGCTTGCGCCGCAAACCCGCTGAACGCTGAAGGAACGGGCAGCCCGTTCTTGCGGGGATAACAGAACAAAGGCATTCAACCTCATGCTTATCAAAGAGATTCCGATCGGCAAGAACCCGCCGAACAATGTCAACGTGATCATCGAAGTGCCCACCGGTGGCGAGCCGGTGAAATACGAGTTCGACAAGGCCTCGGGCGCGCTGTTCGTTGACCGCATCCTGCACACCCCGATGCGCTATCCTGCCAATTACGGCTTCATCCCGCACACGCTTTCGCCCGATGGCGATCCGCTCGACGCGCTGGTGGTGGCCCGTTCGCCGTTCATGCCCGGATCGGTCGTGCGCGCGCGTCCCATCGCGGTGCTGAACCTCGAAGACGAGCATGGCGGCGACGAGAAGGTCGTCTGCGTGCCCGATACCGCGACCTTCCCGTATTATACCGATGTGCGCGAGAAGGAGGACATGCCCGACATCGTCTTTGCGCAGATCGAGCATTTCTTCACCCACTACAAGGACCTCGAAACCGAAAAGTGGGTGCGAATCGGTAAATGGGGCGATGCCGAAGAGGCGCGCCGCATCATCACCGAGGCGATCGAACGCGCCCAGGCTGCCAAATAAGCGGTACGGTCATGGGCATGAGGATCGCAGCCTTTCGCAGCGTCGGCAGCCTTGCCGCGCTCGGGGCTGCGATCCTCGCGCTTTCGGCCTGCGCCACGCCCGAGGCGCGCACGCGCGCGGCGCTGGAGCGTACGGGGCTGAGCCGTCCGGTGTCGGCCTGCATGGCCAGCCGCATGGTCGACCGACTTTCGCTGGTGCAACTCCAGCGCCTGGGGCGTCTTGGCAAGCTGCAACAGGCGGGCAGTTTCGACGAATTCCTGCGCCGCACCCGGGCGCTGGGCGATCCGGAAATCCTGGGCGTCGTCAGTTCGTCCGGCCTGATTTGCGCAGTGCGCAACTGACAATCCAAAAACCGCCACGCCCTGTTCGTTTGCAGGGTTTCCTTTGGTGCGCGTCTATGCTTTAGCGCGGCCACATACGTTCATCGACCGATTAACGGTCGGGTTTGGACCGAAAACGAGTCGTCCGCCCGGCCACATCAGAAAGGCATGGGAGCCCTCATGAACATCCACGAATATCAGGCCAAGGAACTGCTCGCGAAATATGGCATCGGCATCCCCGCCGGCCATGCCGCGCTGACCGTCGAAGAAGCGGTTGCCGGCGCCGAAAAGCTGCCCGGGCCGCTCTACGTCGTCAAGGCGCAGATTCATGCCGGCGGTCGCGGCAAGGGCAAGTTCAAGGAACTGGGTGCCGATGCCAAGGGCGGCGTGCGCCTCGCCAAGTCGCTTGACGATGTTCGCAAGGACGCGGGCGAAATGCTCGGCAACACGCTGGTCACCATCCAGACCGGCGACGCGGGCAAGCAGGTCAACCGTCTCTACATCACCGATGGTGTCGACATCGCTGCCGAATATTATCTGTCGATGCTGGTCGACCGCAAGACCGGCCGCGTCGCCATGATCGTCTCGACCGAAGGCGGCATGGACATCGAGCAGGTCGCGCACGACACGCCCGAGCGCATCACCACGATCACGATCGACCCGGCGCAGGGCTTCATGCCGCACCATGGCCGCGCCGTTGCGTTCGCGCTCAAGCTGACTGGCGACCTCAACAAGCAGGCCGCGAAGCTGGCGCAGCAGCTCTACACTGCGTTCATGGATCTCGATTGCGCGATGCTCGAGATCAACCCGCTGGTCGAAACCAAGGACGGCAAGCTGCTCGTCCTCGATACCAAGATGAGCTTCGATTCGAACGCGCTCTATCGTCATCCCGATGTCGAGGCGCTGCGCGACGAGACCGAGGAAGACCCGATGGAGGTCGAAGCCTCCAAGTACGATCTCGCCTATATCAAGCTCGATGGCGATATCGGCTGCATGGTCAACGGTGCGGGCCTGGCCATGGCGACGATGGACATCATCAAGCTCAACGGCATGTTCCCCGCCAACTTCCTCGATGTCGGCGGCGGTGCGAGCAAGGAAAAGGTGACGGCAGCGTTCAAGATCATCCTGTCCGATCCGGCGGTGAAGGGCATCCTGGTCAACATCTTCGGCGGCATCATGAAGTGCGACATCATTGCCGAAGGCATCGTCGCGGCGGCCAAGGAAGTGAACCTTTCGGTCCCGCTGGTCGTGCGCCTGGAAGGCACCAACGTGCAGCAGGGCAAGGACATCCTGGCGAACAGCGGCCTGCCGATCGTCAGCGCCGACAATCTTGGCGACGCCGCCGAGAAGATCGTCGCGCAGGTCAAGCAGGCGGCTTGATTGTGTTCTTATCCTCTCCCTTTACGGGAGAGGATATGGAGACTTGGCGGCAGTGCCGCCTAGTCGGAATTGGAGAGTGCCTGCGACGCCACTAATGCAGCGCAAACAGCCTCTCCCAGCTTCGACTAGGCGCTTACAGCGCCAAGTCTGCGCAACCCTCTCCCGTCAAGGGAGAGGGGAGTGGTAGCACGCCACTCCACCACTTGACGTTTACGTGAACGGAAACTAAATAGCGTTCACGATCATTAGGGAAGGAAGCGCCATGAAGATCCTTGTGCCCGTGAAACGGGTCATCGACTATAACGTGAAGCCGCGCGTCAAGGCGGATGGCACCGGGGTTGACCTGGCCAACGTCAAGATGAGCATGAACCCGTTCGACGAGATCGCCGTCGAAGAAGCGCTGCGGATCAAGGAAGCGGGCAAGGCTGAAGAAGTCGTCGCCGTCTCCGTCGGCCCGGCCAAGGCGCAGGAAACGCTGCGCACCGCGCTCGCCATGGGTGCCGATCGCGCGATCCTGATCGAAACCGACGAAACCGTCGAACCGCTAGCCGTCGCCAAGCTGCTCGCCCAGGTCGCTGCGGAGGAAAATCCGGGCCTGATCCTGCTCGGCAAGCAGGCGATCGACGATGACAGCAACCAGACCGGCCAGATGCTCGCGGCATTGCTCGGCTGGGGCCAGGCGACCTTCGCCAACACCGTGTCGGTCGAAGGTGACAGCGTCACCGTCGCGCGCGAGATCGATGGCGGCCTGCAGACCGTCAAGCTCAGCACGCCCGCGATCGTCACCACCGACCTTCGTCTCAACGAGCCGCGCTATGCCTCGCTGCCCAATATCATGAAGGCGAAGAAGAAGCCGCTCGATACCAAGACCCCGGGCGATTACGGCGTGGATATCGCTCCGCGTCTGACCACGCTCAAGGTCACCGAACCGCCGGTGCGCAGCGCCGGGATCAAGGTTGCCGATGTCGACGCTCTGGTCGGCAAGCTCAAGGAAATGGGAGTTGGCGCATGAAGACGCTCGTATGGGTTGAACATGACAATGCTGTCATGAAGGATGCAACGCTCGCGGTCGTCACGGCGGCGGGCAAGCTGGGTGAAGTGCACGCGCTGGTCGCGGGCAAGGGCTGCGGCGCGGTGGCCGAGCAGGTTGCCAAGGTCGCTGGCGTCGCCACCGTCCATGTCGCCGACGATGCCTCGCTCGAGCATGGCCTGGCGGAAAACGTCGCGCCGCTGGTGGCCAAGCTGATGGAAAGCCACGACGCGTTCCTCGCGCCCGCCACCACCACCGGCAAGAACATCGCGCCGCGCGTCGCAGCCCTGCTCGACGTGATGCAGATTTCGGACATTCTCTCGGTCGAAGGCCCCAAGACCTTCACCCGTCCGATCTATGCCGGCAACGCGATCGCCACCGTCGAATCGTCGGATGCCAAGCTGGTCATCACCGTGCGCGGTACCGCGTTCGACAAGGCGGCGACCGAAGGCGGTTCGGCCGCGGTCGAGAATGTCGGCGGCGCCACAGACGCTGGCCTGTCGACCTTCCTCAGCGCCGAAATCGCGAAGAGCGAGCGGCCTGAGCTGACCAGCGCCAAGATCATCGTTTCGGGCGGCCGCGCGCTGGGGTCGGGCGAAAAGTTCGAGGAAGTCATCACCCCGCTCGCCGACAAGCTCGGCGCCGGCATCGGCGCATCGCGCGCCGCGGTGGACGCGGGCTATGTCCCCAACGATTATCAGGTCGGCCAGACCGGCAAGATCGTCGCGCCGGAAGTCTATGTCGCCGTCGGCATCTCGGGCGCGATCCAGCACCTTGCGGGCATGAAGGACAGCAAGACCATCATCGCCATCAACAAGGACGAGGACGCCCCGATCTTCCAGGTGGCTGACATCGGCCTGGTCGCGGACCTGTTCACCGCGGTGCCGGAGCTGACCGGCAAGCTGTGATCGGCTGATCCGGTTTGAGTAATGCGAAACCCCGGCGGGCAACCGCCGGGGTTTTTGTCTGAGTGGTACCGCCCGTTCCGGTCCCGTGCGCGGGAGGGAAAGGTGCCCTCTTCCATCCCTCTTTCCAACCTGTTAGCCAATCAATCATCGGGGCAGGGCGAACCCCCGGTCAGGTGCTTTCAGCTCCCAAGCTTTGCCGTTCATCATGATCCGCGCGCAGGTGCGGAGGAACGGTTGCGGGGTTTATGACGAGCGAACATCCGACATTTGGGGAAGCGTGCGCGTGTTCGCGCGGATCGGGCTGCTGAGCTTTGGCGGGCCGGCAGGGCAGATCGCGTTGATGCATGACGAGCTGGTGGACAAGCACCGCTGGATCGAGGAGCCGCAATTCCTGCACGCGCTCAATTTCTGCCACTTGCTTCCAGGGCCAGAGGCGCAGCAGCTGGCGACCTATATCGGCTGGAGGCTGCACGGGCTGCGCGGTGGGCTGATGGCGGGAACGCTGTTCCTGCTGCCCGGCGTCGCGATCATCATGGCGCTGTCGATGCTCTATGTCGCGGCGGCGGGGCTCGACTGGTTCGCGGCCTTGTTTCTGGGGATCAAGGCGGCGGTGCTCGCGGTGGTGGTGCAGGCGCTGATCCGGATTGCGGGGCGCGCGCTCGATACCGGTTTCAAGCGCGCGCTGGCGGCGGCGGCGTTTGTAGCGCTGGCGCTGTTCGATCTGCCCTTTCCGCTGGTGGTGCTGGGCGCGGGGCTTGCGGGATGGCTGGCGGCGACCTGGCGACCCGGCTGGCTGGCGCTGAAAGCAGGCGGGCCGGGCGCAGACGCGCCGCCGCGCCCGTCGATCCCGGCCACGCTGCGCACCATCGCGGCCTGGGGCGCCATCTGGGCGCTGCCGCTACTCCTCATCTGGGTTACGCTGGGCGACGATCATGCGCTGATGCAGATCGGGCTGTTCTTCTCACAGCTCGCGGTGGTCACCTTTGGCGGGGCCTATGCGGTGCTCGCCTATATGGCGCAGCAGGCGGTGCAGGGCTTCGGATGGCTGAATGCGGGCGAGATGGCCGACGGGCTGGGCCTCGCGGAGACGACGCCGGGGCCGCTGATCCTGGTGACGCAGTTCGTCGGCTTTCTCGCGGCCTATCGCGATGCCGCGCCGTTCACGCCGCTGGTCGCGGGGGGGCTCGGCGCGCTGATGACCATCTGGGTGACATTTGCGCCGTGCTTCCTATGGATATTCACCTTCGCGCCCTGGATCGACCGGTTGCAGCATGCCAGGCGGCTGAAGGGCGCTCTGGCCGCGATTACGGCATCGGTGGTCGGCGTGATCGCCAATCTGAGCCTCTGGTTTGCGCTGCACGTCATCTTCACCCGCGTGGAGGAGCGCGAGTTGGGACCGCTTCGCTTCGACTGGCCAGATGCGGGATCGATCGATGGACTGGCTCTGGCGCTGGCGGCATGGGCCGCGGTGCATCTGCTCGTGCTCAAGCGGTCGGTGGTCGAGGTGCTGGGCGTCGCTGCGGTTCTAGGGCTTGCTGTCAGACCGTTCATCTAAACAACCTTATTCCTGAACAAATGCTGTCATCCCAATTCAGCCCCGCCACAGCGGCGAATCGCTAGACCGTGTTCAACCCGTCGAGACTGGCGGGGTCAGGACGGAAGGAATGGAACGATGGCAAAGGCAAAGAGTGTTATCGGCGCAGCGCTGCTCGGCGCTGCTGCCATGGTTTCGGCAGCGGTCCCGGCGGCAGCCCAGTGGCATGGCGGTGGCCCCGGCTGGGGTGGCGGCTGGGGCGGGCGCGGCGATCGCGCGGTGAACCAGTGTGTGCGCGCCGCCGAGATCGAGGCGCGCCGCTTCGGCCGCTTCGCGCAGGTCACCGACATTCGCGATATCGACCGCACCCGTTTCGGGCTGCGCGTGCAGGGCCGCATCGTGGTGGAAAATGGCGGTCGCTGGCGCGGCAATACCGATCGTGGCCGCTTCACCTGCTTCGTGGATCGGGGCCGGGTCTATGACGTGCGTCTCAGCGGGCTCGGCAATTTCCGCTAAGACAAGGGTCTGACCCCTTGCTCCCTGGCGGTTCAGCCTGGCGACAGGCTGAACCGCCTAAACCTGAACACAAAGGTACAGCGCCATTGCGCCCGGGCCTTGCCGACAGAAAGGCATGCAATGTTGAAAGCACTGACAGGTCTGGGCGCTGCGGGCGCGATGCTCGTGACCGGCATGACCCCGGCGATGGCCGCGCCGGCACCGCGCGGCACGTTCGATGCAGCTCCGGTCGGCGCGCTGGGATGGAACCCCGGGGATGAAAGCGCCAGCCAGTGGCGCGGCGGCTGGCGCGACCGGCGATGGCGCGGCCGCAACCGCGGCGTCGATGCCGGCGATATCCTCGCTGGCGTCCTGATCCTCGGCGGCATTGCTGCGGTAGCCAGCGCTGCGACCAACAGCGCGCGGCGCAATGGCGATGACCGCAGTTTCAATGACGATGTCCGCTCGGCGAGCGATCGCTGCGGTGCGGCGGCGGTGGCCCAGTCCGGCTTTGGGTCGCGGATCGAGCGGATCGACAATGTCGTGCGTGACGGTCAGGGCTGGCGCGTCGAAGGCCTCGTCGGGTCGCGCCGCGATGGTGTCGATAGCTTCACCTGCGGCATCAGCTTCGGCCGCATCGATTATGTCCGCTTCAACCGTGCCAACGGCAACTGGGGTGCGAATGACGGCGTCTTCGACAATGGCGTCGCGGTCACCGATCCGCCGTTCAGCGTCGATCCCGATGAGGACGACTATGCCTGGCGCAATGATGGCAGCGAACCGTTTCCGCCCGACTAAGGGCGCGATTTACCGGACGGGATCGGTCATTTCTGGCCGTTCCCACCCGGTCTGACCCCCTGCGGCGCGCTTCGCCCCTTCGCGCGCCGCAGGGGTAACAGACATATCCCGATCAGGATCGAGATGACGGCCAGAGCGGCAAAGCCGATCAGGATCGGGTGATTGGTGTCTTCGCGCGTCTGCAGATCCATGATGTGCAGGCCCCACATGAAGTCGAATGCGCGCCACAAGGCGCTGCGCGTGACCAATACGGCGCCGGTTTCCGCGTCGATATAGATATGCGTGTCGTCGGCAAAGCGCGCCTGCCAGCTCGGGCGCGGGCGGCGCAGTTCGAGCGGGGCGTTGTCGGCAGAAAAGCGGGTCACCGCCGCAAGTTCCGCCTTCCCGGCAAAGGCTGCGCGCGCGAGCAGAGCGGCCTCGCGGGCGCTTACGGAAGGCAGCAGCGCGCCAGTACGCGCATCGGCGCGGCGCTTGCCGCCATCGGCATAATCAACCAGCCAGACCAGCGTTTCCGCTTGCTGACTCAGCGTCAGTGTCTGCACCGGTCGACCCTCCAGGATCGGCACCACGGGGCGAAAGCCGGGCAGGGCAGGGGCTTCAGCCTTCAGATGCTCGCCGCGCACCGTGTCGATCGGGAAGCTCGCCATGAACAGGCCCGAAGCGGTCCAAAGCAACAGCGGCACGCCGACCAGCCAGCCCAGCCAGACATGCCAGCGCATCACCATCCGCCGCCTGAGCCTGAATGCCACGACTAATCCTCCGAGCGACTGCCGCCGCGATAGGCGGGCAGCGCGATATTGTAGCGGATGGCCAGGCCGCGCAGCACGAAGCCCGCGACTGCGCCGATGATCGCGGCGATCTCCACCTCCAGCCCGACGAGCCTCAGCGCGACATAGGAGCCGGAGCCCAGAGCGGCGGCGGTGACGTAAAGCTCGGGCCGCAGGATGATCGACGGCTCGCCCGCCAGCACGTCGCGGATGATGCCGCCGACGCACGCGGTGATCACGCCCATCATCACGGCAGGCAGCGGATCGACGCCGAACTGCATCGCCTTGGCCGCGCCGAACACACTGTATGCGCCGAGACCTATTGCATCGAACCAGTCGAGCATCCTTCCCTCCCACCAGCGCTGCGGCGTGACCCAGAGCAGCGCGGAGACCGCCAGCACGACCACCAGCACGCGCGAATTGACGATCCAGAAGACCGGCGCGCCGATCAGAAGGTCACGCACCGTGCCGCCGCCGACGCCGGTGACGAGGGCAAAGAAGGTGAAGGTGACGAACGTCTGCCGCTTCGCCGCCGCCGCCAGCGCGCCGGATGCCGCGAACACCGCGATCCCGAACATGTCGAGCGTGCCGAGGATCGTGCCGAGATCGATGGCGGTGGGCAGGGGGCCAGGGGAGAGGGGGGTGGTCATGCGGCAGCTCTAAGGGAGTGAGGCCTTGAATACACGCTCTTCCGTCATCCTGAACTTGTTTCAGGATCTATCGTGCCCCAACAACCGAAACTGCGCGAGGATAAATGGACCCTGAAACAAGTTCAGGGTGACAAGGAGATTGACAGGTGTCGTGCGACACCCTGAGTGCAATACAGAGAAATCACTCCCCCCACCCAACCCTCCCCCATCAAGGGGAGAGGGCTTTTTAGGCGAGGGCGAGTTTGGCCTCAGATATGGATCGGCTTGCCCTGCACGGCCATCGCGGCTTCCTTGAGCGCTTCGCTGTGCGTCGGGTGGGCGTGGCAGGTATAGGCGATGTCCTCGCTGGTGCCGCCGAATTCCATCGTCTGCGCCGCCTGCGCGATCATCGTGCCGCCGAGCGATGCGATGATCCATACGCCGAGCACGCGGTCGGTCTTGGCATCGGCGATCACCTTGACCAGGCCGTCGCCCTCGTGATTGGTCTTGGCGCGCGAGTTGGCCATCATCGGGAACTTGCCGACCTTGATTTCGCCGCGTTCTTTCGCCTGTTCCTCGGTCAGGCCCACGCCCGCGATTTCGGGCATGGTGTAGACGACCGACGGAATGATGTCGTGGTTCACGATGCCGGTCAGGCCCGCGATATTCTCTGCCACGGCAATGCCCTCGTCCTCGGCCTTGTGCGCCAGCATCGGGCCGGGCACGCAATCGCCAATCGCCCAGATGCCGGGGACCTTGGTCTGGAAATCATGGTCGATCTCGACCTGGCCGCGACCATTGACCGCAAGCCCCGCCTTGTCGAGCGCGAGGCCATCGGTGTTGGGACGGCGACCGATCGAGACCAGCACGACATCGGCGTCTATGGTTTCGGCGGCACCGCCAGCGGAAGGCTCGACGGTCAGCACGGCCTTGCCGTCCTTGACTTCCGCGCCGGTGACCTTGGTCGAAAGCTTGAACTGGATGCCCTGCTTCTTGAAGACCTTGTTGGCTTCCTTGCGGATTTCGCCGTCCATGCCGGGCAGGATCTGGTCGAGATATTCGACCACGGTGACCTTGGCGCCCAAGCGCTTCCACACGCTGCCGAGCTCGAGGCCGATCACGCCGCCGCCGATCACGACCATGTGATCGGGCACCTTGGCGAGTTCGAGCGCGCCGGTGGAATCGACGATGACCTGCGCCTCATTGTCCACGGTAATGCCCGGCAGCGGGGTGACCGACGATCCGGTCGCGATGACGATGTTCTTCGCGCGATAGCTCTTGCCTGCGACCTCGACGGTATCGGCGCTGGTGAATGCGGCATGGCCCTTGAGCCATTCCACCTTGTTCTTCTTGAACAGATATTCGATCCCGCCGGTCAGGCCCTTCACGGCATCGCGGCGCTGCGCGTGCATGGTCTCGAGGTCCAGCTCGACCGTGCCCTTGATGCCCAGCTTGGCGAGCTTGCCGCTGGCCGCTTCCTCGAACAGTTCGGAGGCGTGCAGCATCGCCTTGGAGGGGATGCAGCCGACATTGAGGCAGGTGCCGCCGAGCGTTGCGCGGCTTTCGACGCACGCGGTCTTCAGGCCCATCTGCGCTGCACGGATCGCCGCGACATAACCGCCAGGGCCGGCACCGATCACCAGGACGTCGAAATCATAATCAGCCATTTTCAAACTCCATCGTGCGCTCGGGCCATATCAGACCTGTCTGGCACTGTCTTTCCCGTCATTCCCGCGAAAGCGGGAATCCCGCTTTCTGATGACGATGAGGCGGAAGCGGGACCCCCGCTTGCGCGGGGGTGACGAAACAGGGTCTCGTCGGTTCCGCCTGCCGTATCGCTTGCGTTACAGATCGATCAGCAGCCGCGTCGGGTCCTCGATCGCTTCCTTGATCGTCTTGAGGAAGGTCACGGCCTCGCGACCGTCGATCAGGCGGTGGTCATAGCTCAATGCCAGATACATCATCGGGCGCGCGGCGATCGAGCCGTCGGGCATGACGACCGGACGCTGGTCGATGCGGTGCAGGCCCAGCACCGCGCTCTGCGGCGGGTTGATGATCGGGGTCGACATCAGCGATCCGAACACGCCGCCGTTGGAGATGGTGAAGGTGCCGCCCTGCATCTCTTCCATCTTCAGCGTACCGTCCTTGGCGCGCTTGCCGAAATCGGCGATGGTCTTCTCGATGCCGGCGAAGCTCAGGCTCTCGGCGTTGCGGATGACCGGCACAACCAGGCCGTTGGGCGCGCTGACCGCGACAGAGATATCGGCATAATTGTGATAGACGATCTCGTCGCCCTCGATCTGCGCGTTGACCGACGGAACGTCCTTGAGCGCGAGACACGCGGCCTTGGCGAAAAAGCCCATGAAGCCGAGGCGCACGCCGTGCTTCTTCTCGAACAGGTCCTTGTACGTGTTGCGCGCCTCCATCACCGCGGTCATGTCGACATCGTTGAAGGTGGTCAGCATCGCCGCCGTGTCCTGCGCGCTCTTGAGGCGCTTGGCGATGGTCTGGCGGATGCGGGTCATGCGCACGCGCTCGGTCTCGCGACCGGCAGCACCGCTGGCGACCGGCGCAGCGGCGGCGGCGGGAGCGGCGGCGACCGGCGCAGGCGCGGCCTTGGCAGCTTCAGCCGCAGCGGCGAGCACATCTTCCTTGGTCAGGCGGCCGTCCTTGCCGGTGCCCTTGATGCTGGTCGGGTCGAGGCCATGCTCGAGCACCAGGCGGCGCACGGCGGGCGACAGGCTCACCGGTTCGCCGGTCGGGGCGGGAGCGGGCGCGGCGACCGCTGCCGGAGCAGGGGTGGCTTCGCTCTTGGCGATCGCGGGTTGCGGCGCGGCAGCGGCGGTGGCGACGGCAGCGCCCGAGCTTTCGATCGTGGTCAGGATCGAGCCGACCTGCACGGTATCGCCTTCGGAAAAGATCAGCTGGCCCAGCACGCCCGCGGCAGGGGCGGGGACTTCGACCGCCACCTTGTCGGTTTCCAGGCTGGCAATCGGCTCGTCGGCGGCGACGGTGTCGCCCGGCTTCTTCAGCCATTCGCCGATGGTCGCTTCGCTGATCGATTCACCCAGAACGGGGACTTTGACTTCGATGCTCATGGTTCTCAAACCCTATTTCTATCCGCGTCCAACATGCGGAATTGATTGTTTTTCTGCTGGCTCAGCTACCGCGCTGGCGGCGGATTTCCTCGCGGACATTATGGCCGAGCGCATCGGCGATCAGCGCGCCCTGTTCGGCCTGGTGCCGCTTGGCGAGGCCGGTGGCGGGCGATGCCGCCGCAACGCGACCGGCATAGCGGGCGCGCTTGGGGGCGACGCCTGCATCGGCCAGGCATTCCTCGATGAACGGTTCGACGAAGAACCAGCTGCCATTGTTGCGCGCTTCTTCCTGCGCCCATACGACCTCTTCCAGATTGACCATGCGCTTGAGGCGGATGGTCAGCGGCTCGCCGGGGAAGGGGTAGAGCTGCTCGAGCCGGATGATCGCGGTGTTCTTGTCACCGGCCGCATCGCGCGCTTCCATCAGGTCGAACGCCACCTTGCCCGAACACAGCACCAGGCGCTTGATGTCCTTGTCTTCCGGCTGGTTCGGGTCGGAAAGGATGCGCATGAAATGGCTGTTGCCCTGGAACTCGCTCGCCTTGGACACCGCCATCTTGTGCCGCAACAGCGACTTGGGCGTCATGATGATCAAGGGCTTGCGGAAGTTCCGGTGCATCTGGCGGCGCAGCACATGGAAATAGTTGGCCGGCGTCGTGATGTTGCACACCTGGATGTTGTCGCCCGCGCACAGCTGCAGGAAGCGTTCGAGTCGCGCCGAGCTGTGTTCCGGACCCTGGCCTTCCATGCCGTGCGGCAGCAGCATCACCAGACCGTTGGCACGCAGCCATTTGGCCTCACCGCTGGCAATGAACTGGTCGATCATGATCTGCGCGCCGTTGGCGAAATCGCCGAACTGCGCTTCCCACAGCACCAGCGTCTTCGGATCGGCCATGGCATAGCCATATTCGAAACCGAGCACGCCATATTCGGACAGCGGGCTGTCGAGCACCTCGAACCGGCCATGCGGCACCTGTTCGAGCGGCAGATAGCGGCTGCCGTTATTCTGGTCGATCCAGACTGCGTGCCGCTGGCTGAACGTGCCACGACCCGAGTCCTGACCCGAGAGGCGGACGGCATAGCCTTCCGACACGAGCGAGCCGAAGGCCAGCGCCTCGCCGGTCGCCCAGTCGAAGCCTTCGCCCTTGTCGAACATCTCGCGCTTGGCTTCGATCACGCGGCGCAGCGTCTTGTGCACCTCATGGCCTTCGGGGATGGTGGTGAGCGTTCGGCCCAGGCTGTCCATCAGCTTCTTGTCGATGCCGGTTTCGACGTTGCGCCGCGCGGTTTCGTCATCGGCAGGCATGTGCAGGCCCGACCAGCGACCGGCGAACCAGTCCGCCTTGTTGGCCTTGTAGGTCTTGCCCGCCTCGAACTCGATCTCGAGATTGTCGGAAAAGGTCTTGGCGGTGCCGTCGATCCAGTCCTGCGTCACCACGCCTTCGGCGATCAGGCGATCGCCGTAGATCTTGCTGACCTTGGGATGCTTGCGGATCTGCGCATACATCTGCGGCTGGGTGAAACTGGGCTCGTCGCCTTCGTTATGACCGAAGCGGCGATAGCACCACATGTCGATCACGACATCGCGATGGAAGCGCTGGCGGAAGTCGATCGCCATCTTGCAGGCAAAGGTTACCGCTTCCGGATCGTCGCCATTGACGTGCAGGATCGGTGCCTGGACGCCCTTGGCGACGTCCGACGAATAGGGCGACGAGCGCGCGAATTGCGGGCTGGTGGTGAAGCCGATCTGGTTGTTGACGATGAAGTGAATGCAGCCGCCGGTATTATAGCCGCGAATGCCCGAAAAGCCGAGGCACTCCCACACGATACCCTGACCCGCGAACGCCGCGTCGCCGTGCAGCAGCACGGGCAGCACCTGGTTGTGATCGGCGAGATCGTCGCGGATCACCTGCTGCGCGCGGACCTTGCCGAGCACGACCGGATCGACCGCTTCGAGGTGCGAGGGGTTGGGGACCAGCGACATATGCACGCTGATGCCGTCGAACTCGCGGTCGGTGCTGGTGCCGAGGTGATATTTCACGTCGCCCGAACCGCCGACATCATCCGGGTTGGCCGAGCCGCCCGAGAATTCGTGGAAGATCACGCGATAGGGCTTGGCCATCACATTGGCGAGCACGTTCAGGCGGCCGCGATGCGGCATGCCATAGACGATTTCCTTGAGGCCGAGCTGGCCGCCGTACTTGATGACGGCTTCGAGCGCGGGGATCATCGACTCGCCGCCATCCAGGCCGAAGCGCTTGGTGCCGACATATTTCTTCGCGAGGAAATTCTCGAAGGTCTCGGCCTCGATCACCTTGGAAAGGATCGCCTTCTTGCCGTTTTCGGAGAACTCGATGACCTTGTCGACGCCTTCCATCCGGTCCTGGAAGAAGCGGCGCTCCTCCACGTCCGAGATGTGCATGTATTCGAGGCCGACCTTGCCGCAATAGTTCGCGCGCAGCGTATCGATGAGCTGACGCACGGTCGCGCTTTCGAAGCCCATCGTGCCACCCAGGAACACGGGCTCGTCGAGCTCGCTGCCTGTAAAGCCGTGATATTCCGGCGTGAGGTCAGCGGGCAGTTCCTGCTGCGACAGGCCGAGCGGGTCGAGATCGGCCGCCAGGTGGCCGCGCACCCGGTAGGTGCGGATCAGCATCATCGCCCGGATCGAGCGGTCCGCCGCACGCGCGATCGCCGCTTCGTCCACCGGTTTGCCGGCCTTGGCCGAGGCATCGCGCACCGCGGCCTTGACCGCTGCCTGCATCTGCATCGGGTCGAGCGCCGCCGTCAGGTCGTCGCTGTCGGCCAGCGGCCAGTTGCCGCGCTGCCAGCTCGGGCCCTGTTGCGGGCCTTCTGCGGGGTCGAAATCAAATCCGTCGTAGGTCATATCCTGGCGTCCCTTTTCCCTCTCCCCACCGTGGGAGAGGGTTGCGCAGACTTGGGCAAATATGTGCCCCAGTCGAAGCTGGGTGAGGGGGGAAGCCACGCTACCGGCGTGCTCCCGGCCCTCTCCCTCGCACCGCTTCGCGATGCATTCCCTCTCCCGCTGGGGGAGAGAGATGGTTCAAATCACACCGTTTCCAGCAGCTCGGCGAGGGTCTGTCCGAGCAGCGAAGGCGAGGGCGAGACGCGGATACCCGCTTCTTCCATCGCCGCGATCTTGTCTTCGGCGCCGCCCTGGCCGCCCGAGACGATGGCGCCGGCATGGCCCATGCGGCGTCCCGGAGGCGCCGTACGGCCTGCGATAAAGCCGACCATCGGCTTCTTGCGACCGCGCTTGGCTTCGTCCTTCAGGAACTGCGCGGCTTCTTCTTCCGCACTGCCGCCGATTTCGCCGATCATGATGATCGACTTGGTTTCGTCGTCCGCCAGGAACAGCTCGAGCACGTCGATGAAGTTGGTGCCGTTGACCGGATCGCCGCCGATGCCGACCGCCGTGGTTTGGCCGAGGCCGACCGCCGTGGTCTGGTGCACGGCTTCATAGGTCAGCGTACCCGAGCGCGACACGACGCCGACCGAGCCCTTCTTGAAGATGCTGCCGGGCATGATGCCGATCTTGCACTCGTCGGGGGTCAGGACACCGGGGCAGTTGGGGCCGATCAGGCGCGACTTGCTGCCCTGCAGCGCGCGCTTGACGCGGACCATATCGAGCACCGGAATGCCTTCGGTGATCGCGACGATCAGTTCCATCTCGGCATCGATCGCCTCGAGGATCGAGTCCGCAGCGAATGGCGGCGGAACGTAGATGCAGGTCGCGGTCGCACCGGTCGCGGCCTTGGCTTCGGCGACAGTGTTGTAATTGGGCAGGCCGATATGCGTGGTGCCACCCTTGCCGGGGGTCACGCCGCCGACCATCTGCGTGCCATAGGCCAGCGCCTGTTCGGTATGGAAGGTGCCGGTCGCACCGGTCATCCCCTGCGTGATGACCTTGGTGTGCTTGTTGACGAGAATGCTCATTTCTTGCGAAACTCCACTGCTGTGGCCGTGAGAACAAGGCCGGTAAGGGGGATGCCGGTGGCGGCGAGCGCGCCGGGTGCGGCGTACGAAACTTCCATTTCCATATGGCCGGGCTTCAGGCCTGGGTTCCAGACGCTCTTCGTGAAGCCGGGCAAGGGATCAGTCGAACTGCCGGGCTTGCGCACCGCCCAGTTTTCCAGAACGTCTGCGGATATGGGGGCAGGGGCGGTGAAATCATAGACGCGGCAGCCATGGCTCTGCATGTCGCCCAGATCGACGCCCGACAGCGCCAGGCTGAGCTCACGGCCTGCCACGGTCATGCGATATTCGCCACCATCGAGCAGTTTGGCCTCGCCATCGCTCTCGGCGAGCTTTGCCTTGCCGTAATCGACCAGCGTGCGCAGCGGGCCCTTGTCATCGGCGGGGATGGCCTGCCATCCGGCGGCAACGACCGAGGCCTTGGCGACGGCGAGATTCTCGACACCCGAACAGGCGGTCGCGAACGCGGCGAGGACCTCGCTTGCGGGATAGGGGTTTTCGGCTGGCGGGGCCTTTTCCTCAGCCGCCGCCAGCGCGAAAAGTCCGATCAGGAGACCGGACGCGAGCATCAGGCGAGGCTCGGGTCCAGGGTCTTGCAGACGCCGAGCAGTTCCTTGACCGCATCGACCGAGACCTGAAGATTGCTCTTTTCCTCGTCGCTCAGCGCGATTTCGATGACCTCTTCGGCACCATCGGCGCCGATGACGACGGGGACGCCGACATACAGGCCATCAAGACCATATTTGCCTTCGACGTTCACCGCGCAGGGCAGGATGCGCTTGGTGTCGCCAAGATAGGCTTCGGCCATCGCGATCGCGCTGGTGGCGGGGGCGTAATAGGCCGAACCGGTGCCGAGCAGCGCGACGATCTCGCCGCCGCCCGAGCGGGTGCGCTTGACGATCTCGTCGAGCCGCGCTTCGGACACGCCCTTGATCTTGGCCATGTCCTTCACCGGAATGCCGTTGATCGTGGAATAGCTGAGCACGGGCACCATGGTGTCGCCATGGCCGCCAAGCACGAACGCGTTCACGTCCTTGACGCTGACGCCGAATTCCCAGGCGAGGAAGGTGGCAAAGCGCGCGCTGTCGAGCACGCCGGCCATGCCGACGACCTTGTTGGCCGGGAGCCCCGAGAATTCGCGCAGCGCCCAGACCATGGCGTCGAGCGGGTTGGTGATGCAGATGACGAACGCGTCGGGCGCATTGTCGCGGATGCCTTCGCCCACGGCCTTCATGACCTTGAGGTTGATGCCGAGCAGATCGTCGCGGCTCATCCCCGGCTTGCGTGCGACGCCGGCGGTGACGATGATGACGTCCGCGCCTGCGATGTCGGCATAGTTGTTGGTGCCGGTGATCTTTGCGTCAAAACCTTCGACCGGGCCGCACTGCGACAGATCGAGCGCCTTGCCCTGCGGCACGCCTTCGACGACGTCGAACAGCACGATATCGCCCAGTCCCTTGGTGGCTGCGAGATGCGCCAACGTACCGCCGATATTGCCTGCGCCGATCAGCGCGATCTTGTTGCGTGCCATGGTCAATCCTTTCCGAAAATTGGGTGTTCCGGCCGAAACTGCCTGTCAGGAATGCGGGGATGCTATGTGGTGCGTGTGCGTTCCCTGAACAGATATCCGGCCCTCAGCAAAAACCTTGTGATGTGCTTGTCCGTTTCACGACCTCAGATGGGCGCGCACCGGGCTTGCACAGCCTGAGTCATCGCGCTCGCCGGCCTGCCTAGGCCGCTTGGACGGGGTTTTCAACCATCAAAAGCCACCAGACTCCAATTATTTGTGCAATTGAAAACTGTTAGCAATAAGGGTTGCCGGGACTGTGGTCGGGCCCGTCTTGTTCAGTTCAAACCCGCGATCTTGCCGCAGAATGCTCCATAGCGGCACACTCCCCTATTAACATGGGATGGACGTGATATAATATTTCCTTTAGCCGCGCATGGGCTGCGACGAGGGTAAGCGGGTCTTAACCCGCCCGGCATAAGGGTCCAACGATGGTCACCAAGGTTCAGTACACCGTCGATACCGAATTGTCGCTCAAGCTCTTCCAGGAAGGCGCGAGTGCGCAGGAGAATTTCGACAGTTCGATCGCTGGCAAGTGCCGTGACGGCGAATTTGGCATCTTCTACCAGATGGACCGCCTCGAGGCCTATGGTCTGAAGGGCGTCTTCTTCGTCGATCCGTTTCCGGCTCTGGTCTACGGCCCCGGCGTCGTCGCAAGGATCGTCGAGCCGATCCTGAAACGCGGTCATGAGGTGCAGCTTCACATCCATACCGAATGGCTGGAATTTGCGCGCGATCATGAGCTTGCACATCTGCGCGGCCGCAATATCGCGGATTTCCCGCTCGACGATCAGGTCCGGCTGCTCGATCAGGCGCGGGCGCTGCTGATGATCGCCGGCGCGCCCAAGCCGACCGCCTTCCGTGCGGGCAATTTCGGGGCGAACGACGATACGCTGCGCGCGCTGAGTGCCCTGAGCGTTCCGTATGACAGCAGTTTCAATCCGGCCTTCTTGGCAGGCGAGTGCGATATCGATCTTCCGCCGGAAACCCCGCCCTTTTCCGAGCATATGGGCGTCGGCATCATTCCAGTGAGCGTGATCGAGGATCGGCCCGGCAGCATCCGCGCCGCGCAACTGTGTGCGCTTTCTGCCTGGGAGATGCGGGATGGCCTGCGTCATGCTGCAGAGCACGATTGGCCGTGCTTCACCATTGTCAGCCACAGTTTCGAATTGCTCAGCCGGGATCGCACCCGTGTCAATCCAATCGTGCAGCGCCGGTTTGAATCCATGTGCCTCAACATTGCCGAACAGACACGGCTGGAAGGCGCGGGTTTCGAAGCTTTGCAGCCGCAGCGCAGGGCATCGCTGGCCAAGCTTCCCGCCAATCTGGTGCGCACCGCGCTGCGCTATGGCGAGCAGGCGGTGAGCCGCATCCGTTACGAGGTCGGAATCCTCTCGACGCTGTTCCTCAACGAATTCGCCGCCTTCGAGAGCGTCGTGGCGATCTGAGGCCTCAACCGCGCAACAGCTTGCGGATTTTCGCCTTGGCCCCGATGCGTTCGAGCCAGGCCCCGGTCGCTTCCACGCCTGCGTTGAACGCCCGGTGGCTCGTGAGCACAGCGCGGTTGGCGATGCTCGGCGCGAGCAGGAACAGGGTGGCGCACTGCACCTGATGCGTGCCGAAAAGCGCCTTGTGCGCGCCATCGCCTTCGGTAAAGTCGAAATAGCGGAAGCGCTGTTCGGCAAAGAGCTGCTCGAGCGCATGCATCTGCAGCACGGTTCCGGGCGAGAGCTGCGCCTGGCCCTGATCATAACCGAGATAGGCGTAGATGAGCACGTCCTCGACCACGGGCAGGTAGAGATAGGCGATTGGCTTGCCGTGCAGGAACAGGATCCAGGCACGCAGACTGTCGGTCCGGGCGAGGGCTTCAGCCTCGGCGCGGAAAGCCGCGTGGCCGGGGAGCCCGGCATCGAGCAGCCGTGCCTGATAGGTCTGGTTCGATAGCGGCAGGGCGGCGGCGAAAAAGGCGTCGAGCTGATCGGGGGCGTGATAGCTGCGAATGTCGAGCGTGCCGCCGTTTGCATCGGCGAGCTTGCGCATCTTGCGCTTGAGCGTCGCGCGCGTCTTCGATGAGAATTGCGCCATATAGCCGTCATGACCCAGCGCCATGTCGATATAATGGCGTGCAAAGAGTTGCGGCGGGGACTTGAGAAAGCCTGTGAATTGCTGGTCGAGCCGGGAGAGCTGGGCTGCAGGAACGGACTGCACGCGATATCCGTCCGCATCGGGCGGCAGCGGGACAGGGACAAGGGGGCGCTCGGCCAGGATTGCGTCGAGCCCGTATGCCAGCGGCACCAGCATCCGCCGCGCGCGCAGGATGCAGCGATCGCCCAGCAAAAAGCGGATATCGGTGGCAACGGGCGTCATGCGGCGGCTGTCCGTCAAGGGGGGCAGGGGTGACCGACCTGCTAATGCCACAGGGTTAAGATCGCTTGAACCCGGCTTTGCAGCCAAGGCTTTACCCTATGTTCACGCGCGCTTTATACAAGCGCATGAAACGAGCTGCGGCCTCGTACAGACCTGCCTCCTGCGATGGGATACCGACATGGCGCAGCCCAGGCCCAGTGCCGCCTGCAATCATTGTGGATCGACCGAGACACGCCCCGTCGCGCGTGTCTCGGGCTACATGCTTGAGCGGTGCGGGCAATGCGGCCTCGCCTTCATCACCAATCCGCCATCGGACGCGGCGCTTGCAGCCATGTACCAGGCGGGCAACGACTATCACACTCAGCTGCACGATCCGGAAAACGAGGCCTTCGTGCGGATGGCAGCGATCGCCCGCGAGCATCTGCATTTTGTCGAGCGTTTCGCCTCTGGCGGTCAGCTGCTCGATATCGGCTGTTCGACCGGATTGTTTTTGAACGAGGCACGGCGGGTCGGGTTCGACGTCGCTGGCGTCGAGTTTTCGGCTGCATCGGCGCAGTTTGCACGCGATCATTTTCACCTCTCGATCACCGATGGCGATATCCACGCCGTCGACGATGCCGAGGGCATGCTCGATATTGTCACCATGTTCGACGTGATCGAGCATGTCCGCGATCCCGCACGCGACATCGTGGCCGCCCATCGGCTGCTGAAGCCCGGCGGGCTGTTCATCCTGTCGACGCCGAATATCGACGGACTGTTTCCACGTGCGTCCGAGCCATTGGCGGGGCCGCTTGGCTATTGGCCGCATATCGAGCCACCCTGGCATCTCTATCAGTTTTCGGTTCGCACCCTGTCTGCGATGCTCGAGGCGCGCGGGTTCGAATGCCTGGGTACCCGCCACACGGCCATCGACCTTGCCTATACGTTCGGCACGGCGCAGACTTTGATGCGCAGCCCGAAGCGCCTGGCGTATGCCCTGGCCTTTGCCCCGCTCGCCTGGGCCGGGCCGAAGATCGGAATGGGGGACTGGTTCTATCTTGCCGCGCGCAAGCGCTGATGCCTAATCGGTCACGGCGTATTGGATGGGCTTGAACGAACCATTGTTCGATTGCAGCGCCGAACAGGCGGTGAGCCCGATGATCAGGTCCATATGCGCGCGGAAGGTGATCGATTCCCCAGCCTTGCTGAGCGGCGGATCGACCCGCAGTTCGCCCGTGGCGCCGTCGATCGGCACGTTCATAAAGCAGTTGAATGCGACCGGAATCATGTCCTCTGTCACGCCATAAGGCGCCAGCGCGGCGGCGAGATTGCCGAAACAGCCGCGATGCGGATCGGTATCGCCATAGATGATGCGGAACGTGTCCTTCGAGCACGGCGTCAGCAAAAAGTCGTGGCGACCGACATCATCGGCGATGATCTCGAGCATCACCTGACTGCGGTTCGAATAGAGCAGGTCCCCGGTCGAAAGGTAGATCTTGCTGGCATAGTCGAGCGTGCGCCCCGACGAGATGACCTCGCCGATATCGTGCCGGTTGAAGGCCAGCAGGTCCGCCACCTGTTCGCCCAGCACATCCGTAACGGTGAGCGTCTGCCCCTTGTTCAGCGTGAATGCGGTGCCCGAACGCGGCGGAATTTCATGCGGCATGTTCGGCGGCCTTTCTCGGGCGCAGCGGACAGCGCCACTCGCTTCCGACCGCCCGGCCGCTATATTGCCGGGCCTCGGAAATCGTGCCGTGACGCGCCAGCATGGGGTTGGGTGCACCGGCCAGGGCCACGTCGCGATCGATGATCGTGCCGCGCATCTTCTCGTACACGCCCGAGGCGCGCAATTGTTCGAACTGGTCGTGCAGGTTAAAAACCAGGGCCGGTCGATTGAAGCGCCGCGCCGGGCGACTGGCACCCGGATGCAGGCCGACCACGAAAAATGCCTCGCCGCCAAAGCTCAGCGAGAAATGCGGGTCATCGGGATCGCCGCTGACCCGCGGATCGACCGGCTGGCCGAGCCAATCGTCCTTGTCGCTCAGCGACTGCAACCGTTGCCACAGATGCTGTTCGAACCCAGCCTCGTCGAGCCCGGCATCCTCCTCGAACAGCACCGCGAGCGACTGGAACGGCGCGGGGTCGAGCGCGTAATCGCGCGCGATCTCCATCAGCGCGGGATGAATACGCAGGTCGTCCCAGGCCGAACGCAGGTCGCGTCCGATGATGATCCGCATATTGCCCTTGGCCAGCGCGGATTTGGCGCCAACACAGGGAAAATTGCGATCCTGGATGAACGCGCGAAAGCGCTCCGCCAGCGGATGGTCGTTGGAATTACACGTTTGAGCCATGCCGACCATACGCGGCTTGGCCTTGAGGGTTGCGCGATCAGGCAAGACTGTCGGCCATATGTTTGGCAGAAGCCAGATCGGCGACGAACTGATCGCGTTCGGCCCTGGCGCGCTCGCGGTCGGGCAGACGCAGCAGGAACGAGGGGTGCACCGTCGCGATCAGCCGGGCACCGTCATCCAGCGCATGGACCTTGCCGCGCATCGACGAGATGCTCACCGATTTGCCGGTGAGCCCGCGCAGCGCGCTGCCGCCCAGGGACACGATGAGATCGGGCCTCACGAGCGCGCGCTCCTGATCGAGCCACCAGCGGCAGATGTCGATCTCGCCGGTGCTGGGGTTCTGGTGCAACCGGCGCTTGCCGCGCGCGACGAACTTGAAATGCTTGACCGCGTTGGTGACGTAGAGCGTCGCGCGGTCGAGCCCGGCCTCGGTGAGGGCTTCGTCGAGCAGCTGTCCCGCGGGACCGACGAACGGACGGCCTTCCAGATCCTCGCGGTCACCCGGCTGTTCGCCGACCAGCATGATCCGCGCCTGGCGGGGGCCTTCGCCAGTCACCGCCTGGGTCGCGTGACAATGCAGCGGGCAGCGGGTGCAGGCGCGCACGGCCTGGTTCAGATCGTCCAGCGATGCGATGGCCTCGGGCAAGACAGTCTCCGCTTCCCCGCGCACGCGCCATTTGTCGCTGCGGGGGTTTGCGAGCGAGACGGCTGTCTCGCGCATCCGTTCCACGCGCGCCTCGGCCCCCGCGATCAGCGGCGCAATGTCCTGCGCCTCGGGTAGGTTGTGCCAGTATTTCTTGGGCATCTCGGCGCGCATGGCGGCGATCTTGACCCGGGCCGGGTTGAAGATGGCGCCATAATAGGTGCGCCACTGGTCCTCGACCACGTCGTGATCGGGTACTTCGTCGCGCGTGCCGCCGGGCCCGAGATGCAGCTCCTCGGCATGCCATATCGCGCGGGCATCGGGGGTGAGGATCGCCCAATCCATGCCGTAGAAGCGCTTGCGGAAAAAAGGCGCGGCCAGCCGCAGGATGCGATGCTCGGGCTCGAACCAGGCGATGTAGCGCTCGCGTCCCGTCTCGTCCTCGCCCAGCCTGCGAAAGCGGACGAATGCGTGCATCTTGTGCAGATCGCGCCGGATCGCCTTGTCGCAACGCATCAGCCAGTCGGTATCGGGATCGGTGCGCCGCTCGATCAGCTTGCGATCGTCGAGCGCGCGCCACAGCACCCGGTACAGTCGCGAGGGCACGCCATCGTCGCGATGGCAGATCACCCGGTCGGCAATGGCGACCAGTTCGCGGGGCAGGCTGACCGTACGCTGGGGCTGGAGCGGCGCGCTGTCGGCGAACAGTGAGGCGCTTTCGCCCGCAGGCCGCCAGACGATATCCTCGGGCGGCACGCGGGCGGCGAGCAGCGCTCGTGCATGGCCGCGCCACTCTTCGAACTCGCCCGGCTGCTGGAGGATGATCTCGCGCATGGCCCTACAGCGCGAGGCTCATCTGCTCGGGCGCCGGCGCGAAGCGCGCGCGCAGATTGGCGCTGTCGGTAAGGCCCCCGGGTCGCCAGTCGGCCGTGGTGACGAAGGGCAGCACCTTCTTCACCGAGGCGGTAAGGCGCGCCAGATCGCCGATGCGGATCGCGCCCAGCCGGCGTGCCGCGATAATCCGGTCAACCGCCTTGGTGCCGAGGCCCGGCACGCGCAGCAGCATCTCGCGCGGTGCGCGGTTGATATCGACCGGAAAACTCTCGCGCCGCTGCAGCGCCCAGGCCAGCTTGGGATCGATCGACAGGTCGAGCATGCCCTCGTTCGCTCCGGCCATGATCTCGGCGCGGTCGAAGCCATAGAAGCGCAGCAGCCAATCGGCCTGATACAGCCGGTGCTCGCGCATCAGCGGCGGGCGCACCGGGGGCAGGTCGCTGCTGGCATCGGGGATCGGGCTATAGGCCGAATAATAGACCCGGCGCAGGCGATAGCCCGAATAGAGGCTGGTGGCCGAAGCGAGGATATCGTCGTCGCGCGCGCCGTCTGCGCCGACGATCATCTGGGTCGATTGGCCCGCGGGCGCGAAGCGCGGCGGTTTTGCCTTCTTGAGCAGCCGGTCCTTGCGCGCCTCGACTGCATCTTCGACGCCGACGCGGACATTGGCCATGGTCTTGCGGATCGTCTGCGGCTTCTTCTCCGGCGCGAAGCTCTTCAAGCCATCCTCGGTCGGCAGCTCGACATTGGTCGAAAGCCGATCGGCATAGAGCCCTGCCTTGGCGATCAATTCGGGCGAAGCGCCAGCGATTGTCTTGAGGTGGATATAGCCGCCGAACCGGTGCTCCTCACGCAGCAGCCGGGCGACCTCGACCAGCTGTTCCATCGTATAGTCCTCCGACCGGATGATGCCCGAGGACAGGAACAGCCCCTCGATATAGTTGCGCTTGTAGAAATCGAGCGTCAGCCGGACGACCTCGGCCGGGTTGAACCGCGCGCGCGGCACGTTGCTCGACGCGCGATTGATGCAGAAGCGGCAATCGTAGATGCAGAAATTGGTGAGCAGGATCTTTAGCAGCGAGATGCACCGCCCATCGGGCGCATAGCTGTGGCAGATGCCCATGCCGCCGGTCGAGCCGATACCCTTGGTACCCGTGGAGTCGCGCCGCACCGTGCCCGAAGATGCGCACGAAGCGTCATATTTCGCCGCATCGGCGAGCAAGGCCAGCTTCTGCAGAATCGGTTTTTCGCTCATATTCCGCATATAGGGAGTGGAACAAAGAAAGAACAGTTTAATTTCAAGCGAAAGGCTTTGCCGGCGGGAGGTTCCGGCTAAGGTGGCGCATCGCAAAAAGGACCAACGAATGAACCTCAAGGATACTCTCGTACCCAGTTTCGTGCAGATGCTGGGCGCGCTTTCGGCCTGGCTGGGCAAGGCGGAGCAGCATTTCGATGCCGAACAGTCGGCGCAGATCATGCAGGCGCGGCTGGCGCCCGACATGTTCCCATTGTTCACGCAGATTTGCTTTGCCTGCGTTCAGGCGCAGGAGGCGATGGCGCGGCTGCGCGGGCAGGATTTTCCCGATGCGATCGCGGCGTTGCGCGGCGAAGGGGTGGAAGCGGGCGCAAAGCCATGGACCATCGCCGATGCGCAGGCACGCATTGCCGATACCATTGCCATCGTGGAGGCAGCCGCCGATGGCCTGGCGGATGTCGCGGACGATATGGCAATCGCGCATGAACTGCCGATGGGCATGATCTTCGACTTCACTGCGGCCCAGTACGCGCGCGATTGGGCGATCCCGCAATTCTATTTCCACGTGATGACCGCCTATGCGATCCTGCGCGCGCAGGGCGCGCCGCTCGGCAAGATCGACTATGTCGGTCATCTGTTGCCATATCTTCGTCCGGGAACGATGCCCGGCGCAAGGTGACCGGCGGGCTGCGCCGGGCAGAGCGGGCGACTTGCACCAACTCTGCCCGGCGATCGGTGCGACCCGATGGCATGCCGCCACGGTTTATTGCGGCGTCAGCTGCGGATAGGTGATGCCCAGCTGCTCCAGATACGAGCTGTATTTGCTGGGATCGTAATAATATTTCTTCAGCTCGGGCCGGATGCGCTCCATCAGCTCCTTGTTGAGGTGGATGGCGGGCTGGTCTTCGGGGGTGAGCACCGGATCGTATTTCTGATCCTTGGTCTGCACCGTAGTAAAATAGGTCTTGGCGTCGCTGACCAGCTTGGGCGTGGTCATCACGTCGAGCACCGTCAGTGCCACCGCCTTCGCTCCCGCGACCGCGCCCTTGTGCGCGATCGGCGTCGCCATCGCGATCGCCGAGGTGACGTTATGCCCGATCATGCTGGGAATGTTCGACGGAAAGCGGATGGTGATCGTCGGTACCGTCCACATGATGTCGCCGATATCGTCCGATCCGCCGCCCATCGAAGTGCCGCGCGTTTCGGGCGTCGAGAGTGGCTCGACCGTGGTCTTGAGCGGCGCGATCTTGAACTTCAGCGCCTCTTGCACTGCCTTGGTAAACGCCTGGTCCTCGGGTGACCATTTGGGCATGCCGACCATCTCGATATTGGCTTGCGCGGCTTCGGCGAGCGGCTTGTTGCCGAAATTGGGTGCGGCATAGCCCAGCACGCGGCGGCTGACGAACGTGCCTGTCGCCTTGGCGGCGGCTTCGGCAATGTCGCTGCCGGTATTGTAGAGATGCCGGATGGACTCGAAATTCTGCTCGCGGAAATAATACCAGACCGATGCCTCGCCCGGGACGATATTGGGCTGCCCGCCGCCATTGGTGATGACATAATGCGAGCGCTGGGTGAGCGGCAAATGCTCGCGTCGCATGTTCCAGGCGATGTTCATGAGTTCCACCGCGTCCAGCGCGCTGCGCCCGGACCAGGGCGCGCCTGCGGCATGGCTGGTGATGCCCTTGAACGTGTATTCGACCGAGACCATGCCGTTATTGCCGGAATCGCCATAGCTGGTGCCGAAGCTGGAGGCGACATGGGTGAAGATCGAGACATCCACGTCCTTGAACAGCCCTGCGCGGACATAATAGGCCTTGGTTGCCAGCAGCTCCTCGGCGACGCCCGGCCAGAGCATCAGCTTGCCCTTGATGCCGTGCTTGATCATCACCTCCTTGGCGGCAATCGCGGCGGCAACGATCAGCGGCATGCCCGAATTATGCCCCTCGCCATGGCCGGGCGCGCCCGGCACGATCGGCTTCAATTGCGGCACGCCAGGCATCTGCGACAGGCCGAGCAGCCCGTCGACATCCGATCCAAGCGCCACCACCGGCCCATCGCCATTGCTCCAGGTCGCGGTCCAGGCGGTGGGGATGCCTGCCACCCCCTTGGTGATGGTGAAGCCGTTCTTTTCCAGTATTCCGGTCAGATATTCGGCGGTCTCGAATTCCTGAAAGCCCGGCTCCTGAAAGCTGAACACGGAATCGACCATTTCCTGGACGAGCTTGGCCTGTTCGTCGACTTCCGCCATCGCCTCCTTCTTCATCGCGGCGGGTGCCTTGGCCTGCGCCGCGAACGGAGTGGAGGCCATCAACAGGGCGGTCAGCAATTTCATCGATCGGGTCATCGTCATCGGTTTCCTGGTACAAGGCGTTGATTGGACGGGCACTGGTCACGACAGGGCACGGAGCAGGGATGCAAGCGTACCCTGTCGTGTCTGCGGTTACAGCGTGAAACGAACCCCCATGCGGAAGACGCGGCCAAGCACGTCATAGAGGTTGCGGTTGGTCTGCGGATAGGCCGGCGTGTTGTCACCGGTCGGGCCGTTGCCGACCAGCACCGGGTCGGTATCGAACACGTTGCGGACATAGAGGAACACCTCCGCCTCGGACGCGGCGATCTTGAACCGCCTGGTCACCGAAAGGTCGAGATACCATTGGCCGTCGATCCGGTTGGTGTTGATCGTGCGGAAATCGGGGGTGGAGAGCGGACAGCCGGTCTGGCACTCGATGAAATTGTTGTTGTACACGCCGTCGGAAAAGCCGCGGCCCACCGCATTGAACGACCAGCTTTCGGTGTCGTAATTGGCCGACAGGCGATAGTTCCAGGAAGGCGTCGCATCGCCGCCGCCGGCATTCTGCCCGGCCAGATCGACCGGCGCGTTGATGCCGTTGTCGGTGATATTGTCGATATAATGCGAGACGACCGCACGCAGCGTCAGATTGCCCGGACCGATCGCACGGCGATAGCTCGCCTCGAAATCGATTCCGCGCACCTTGACCGACGAGAAGTTGAACGGAACCAGCGTGATCGTGCTGATATCGTTCGGCGCAGCGAAGGCGATCTGCGCGCATTGCGACGCGACATTCTGCTCGAAGCACAGATTGGCGGTGGTCTGCGCGGTGAGCGTGGCGATCGCGCCGCTGAGCGCAATGTCGAAATAGTCGACCGAGGCGGCAAAGCCGGGCAGGGAGCTGGGCATGAACACCCCGCCGACGCCCCAGGTGCGCGCGACCTCGGGAGCGAGGTTGAGGTTGCCGGTAATCTGCTCGAGGAACGTGTCGGCGCGGGTGCCGCCGCCCGCGACCGGCACGTTGACGGTGTTGGTGCGCGCGGTGCCCGGCGCGAACAGGTCGTTGAGATTGGGCGCACGAATGTCGCGCGAGCGGGTCACGCGCAGCTTGAAATCGTCGATCACCTGCCAGGTCCCGCCCAGCTTCCAGGTGACGACCGTGCCGGAGGTCGAATAGTCGGTAACGCGCAGCGCGCCGTTGAGATCAGCCCCCTCGAAGACGGGGAATACCGTCTCGACGAACGCTTCCTTCACATCGTAATCGCCAGTGGTGACCCGGTAATTGCCGTAGAGAAAGCCCAGATTGTTGGGCGCATCGGGATTGAGCGACCCATCGACCTCTTCGCGGCGATATTCGGCGCCGAAGGCCAGGCTGACCGGGCCCGCCCAGTTTTCGAACAGGCTCGCGGTCTGGAAGGTGACTGCGGCGACATCCTGCTGCAGCCGCTGCCGCCGCGAGGGCTGCAGGCCGTCGTTGAAGATGTAATTGAGCGCGGCGTCGCTGACCGGCGCGAGGCCGATGCGGTTGATCGGGACGCAGCCATTGGTCGGGTTGGTCAGCGTCGATCGGCAGACGATCGTGCCCGCCGAATTGCGCACCGCATCCGTCGCGAGCGCCAGGCGCGAGGTCACCCAGGTGTTGGTCAGCTGTTCCTGGGTCTTGGCGATGCCGAGCTGATAATAGGCATCATAGCTCCAGGCGATGCTGCCGGTGTCGAACGCGCCCTTGAGACCCGCGACGTAGCGATAGACATCGCGCGTATTGTCGCTGCCCTGTGCCGGTATGCCGAAATTGCCGGTGCCGATCGTGACGCTGGTGAGGTTGTTGGCGACCATCAGCGCGCGAAACGCATCGGGCAGATACGCATTGTCGCGCTGGATCACGACCGAGGGGGAGGGGGTCTTCTGGTAGAAGCTCTGCCCCTCGTAGCGCGAATAGGAGACCTGGCCGTACAGTTCGAACGCGGGCGAGAATTCATAGCTCGCGCGGCCGAAGACGTTGATGCGCTTCTCGTCTGGCGCGAGCGAGTTCGAATTGAGATGCCCCTCGCGGCTGATGCGGAAATCGCCGCCCTGCATCCACTGGCCGCGATTGGGGCCATAGGTGAACTGGTTGAGGCTCGCCTGGCCGGTGGCGGGATTGATCGACCCGAAATAGGTGCCGCGCAAGGGGCCGGAATTGACGATGCCGCCCGGCGTGAACTGATAGGTGCCGATTCCTGCCGCGACCAGCCGCTCGGGCTGGCCGTTGCCGACAGCATAGGCCGGATTGTCGATCTGGAAGAAGCCGCTCTGCTGCCATTTGCGGTCGATCGTATCGACGCCTTCTTGTGTGAAATAATCGCCCGCAAGCAGCAGCTTGCCCCGGCCATCGGCGAAATTGGTGCCGCCGGTCAAGCGGACGAGATGGTTCGGCACATCGCCATAGGTGGTGATACCATATTCATATTCGGCCTTGAGCCCGGTGAAATCCTTGTCGAGGATGAAATTGACCACACCTGCGACCGCATCCGATCCGTAAGCCGACGAGGCACCGCCGGTGACCACCTCCACGCCCTTGATCAGGCCCTGCGGGATGGTCTGGACATCGACAAAGCCGACCGTGGCCGATGCAACGGAGCGCTGCCCGTCGATCAGGATGAGCGTGCGGTTCGCGCCCAGATTGCGCAGGTTGACCGTCGCGATCCCGGCCTGGCCGTTGGAAAGCGAACCCGAATTGGTCGAGGAGGACTGGCTGCCCCTGACCGCTGGCAGCGTGCTGACATAATCACCGATATTCGCCTGGGGTTCGGCGTCGAGCTCGGCTTCGGTGACGACATTGGCCGGGGTGGGGGCATCATAGCCATCGCGGGCGATGCGCGATCCGGTAACGGTGATAATCTTCTCGGCCTCGCCATCGGCTTCGCTGGCTTGCTCGGCGGCCTGATCACCGACGGACTGCGCCAGCGCGGCCGGAGCGAACCCCAGTGCCGGCATCGCAGCGGCACAGGCTAAAAGCGCCTTTGTCCGAAGTAAACGTTGCGAATAAGGCGTAGAAAAGGACCCCATGGATTACCCCCCAATTATCTGGTTTGCAGGGCCTTTCGCCATCTTCTCCCGATTTGTTATTTTATAATCTTCAGTCCTTGCATTGAGGCAATTCTGATCGTCTTGATCCGCACAAAATGGAATATTGTTGTGCGTCGCTGAGCGATTATGTGCCTTGATCCCTGATTGCCGGAGCCATTCTGCCCCTTCGCCCTTGCAGGCTAACAGAAAACGGGGCAGAATAAACATCGAAATTTGCCAAATTCGCCCGGAATTTGTGCGGATAACCAATCAAAAGTGGGGAAATTGGATGAAATCCGCTGCGCTGGAGCTCGACAGAACCGATTTTCGAATCCTTGAGGCTTTGTCGTCCGAAGGCCGAATGTCCGACGTGGCATTGGGCGAGTTGATCAATCTTTCCAGTACCGCCGTGGCCCGTCGTCGCCGAATCATGGAGGAAGCGGGAATAATCATGGGCTACAGCGCCAGTCTTTCCTTGCAGGAACTGGGATTTTCTGGCGTGGTTATTGTGATGGTCGAACTGCGATCGCAGGCAGAACATGTGCTTGACGAATTCGAACGCGAAGTTATCAAATGCCCTTCGATATCCTACTGTGGATTCATCTCGGGTGATACCGACTTCATAATCATGATCCACGTAAGCTCGCTGGACGAGTATGATGAAATCTATCGTCGCGAACTATCCAACCTGCCGAATGTCGCAAAAATTCGCAGCAGCTTTGTATTGCGCGAGGTTGCCCGCCGCTCTGCGGTGCCGATCATATTTGAGCGCGGCAAGAAGCAGGCACGCCACGCCGGCTGAGCCATGCGAGCAGCGCGAATCGTCCGATTCGCAGCGCATGGACTGTTGCGGGCAAGGAATAAGGAGTGGTGCCCGGGGACGGGATCGAACCGCCGACACTGCGATTTTCAGTCGCATGCTCTACCAACTGAGCTACCCGGGCATCGGGCCGTGCCGCACCGTTTGCAGGGTGGGCTTTCAAGGCTCATCGCCAGACCGGCGATTTGGAGCGCCGCCTATAGGCAGGCTTGGGCAGGCTTGTCCATAGCAAAATCACCTGCCCGCCATTGCCGCTCAATCATATTCGGCATCGGGCCGGTCAGCGGGCGGGCCGGGCACGCGATAGCCTTCGCCCAGCCATTGCAGCAGGTCGCGATCCTTGCAGGCCTTGCTGCAAAAAGGCGCGAAATCGGGGCGTGCTGGTTGCTTGCACAAGGGGCAGGGGCGGGGGGTGCTCATGGCCTCCGCATCTAGGGCTGGTGCGGATCAACTGCAACCGGTCGCCCGGTGCGCCGCTGCAGTTCTTCCAGCCAGTCGGGCTGGCGATCCAGCAAAGCCGATTCGGCGGGAGCGAGCGCCAGCGCGATCGGGCCGGTGCCGCCCGAACGCTCGGCGCTGCGCAACTGGCCCAGCAGGCTCCAGCGCACAGGATCGACGGCGTGCAGCTCGATCAGCGATGCACGCGGGCGACGCGCGACGATCTGCATCAGGCCGAAGCCGTTGATCGCGGTTCGCTCGCACGGCAGCTGTATCGCCGCATCGAACGCTTCGACCACGGCATTGCGATCCGCCTTGTCCGACAGGGCCGGGAAATCGACCACGATGCCCCCGCCGATCCCGTGCCGCCGGATCGATTGCCCAAGCGCGGGGGCGGCGGCAAGCGCCAGCGCGCGTGGCGCGACATCGCCGTCCACATCGACGACCATCATCGCGGGCGTTGGCGAGAAGGTCAGCAGCCCGCCGGCAAAGGCGACCTGGCCGATCTCGGCCTCCTCGATCACGTCGTTCCAGCCCGCATCGGCAAGCCGGTCGGGGCCGCCCGCAACGCAGCGGATGATCTCGATGCCTTCGGCGTTCAGCCGGTCGATCAGGCGCGGGGCCGCGCGCAGCGGCGTTTCGGCGGGGACGGGCTTGAGGCGCGGGGGCTTGGCGCGGCGGGTGCCGGGCTCGATCATCGCCTCGCGCACGATCTGCGCGCGGACGATCGCGCCTTCGCTGGCGCCCTTGGGCACCGGCTGGATCATTGCCACGCTGCCATCGGGCAACAGCGCCCGCGCACGATGACCTCCCGCGCTCCTGGCGAGCAGCTTGACGTCGAGCACGGCGCCGACAGCATATGTGTCATCGTTTCGCTGGATGCAGGCCTCGACGATCCGGCCCCGCTCGATCAGCGCTGCGCGCTCTTCGCCGATGCCGTTTTCGTAGAGCCAGTGGGCCATGTCAGGGCTTGAGCAGGCCGGCGCTGAGCAGCATGCTGCGGGTCTCGTAGAGCGGCAGGCCCATGATGCCGCTATAGCTGCCCGATATCGACCGGATCAGCGCCTCGGCGCTGCCCTGGATGGCATAGCCGCCCGCCTTGCCCTGCCATTCGCCGCCCGCAATATAGGCTTCCACCTCGTCGGCATGCAGCCGCTTGAAGGTCACGATGCTCTCGGAAAGCCGGTGCAGGGCGCGTCCGCCGGGCAGCATCAGCGTGACCGCAGACAGCACCAGATGCCGCCGTCCGGAAATGAGGTCCAGGCACATGCGTGCATCGGCCTCGCTCTCTGCCTTGGGCAGGATGCGCCGACCGGCGGCGACGACCGTATCGCCGGACAACACGGCACTATCGCGATGCTGCGCGGCAATCACTGCCGCCTTTTCTGCCGCCATGCGCCGGGCATAGACGCGCGGCAGTTCGCCCTTGCGGGAGGATTCGTCGATATCGGCGGGGATGATGGCGTCCGCAGTGACGCCGATCCGCGCCAGCAATTGCTGGCGGCGGGGGCTGGCCGATGCGAGGATCAGCTGCGCCATTATTTGAAGCGGTAGGTAATCCGGCCCTTGGTCAGATCATAAGGCGTCAGCTCGACCAGAACCTCGTCGCCCACCAGCACGCGGATGCGGTTCTTGCGCATCTTGCCGGCGGTATGGCCCAGAATTTCATGATCGTTTTCCAGCTTCACGCGGAACATGGCGTTGGGAAGCAGTTCGACCACCTGGCCGCGCATTTCGAGAAGTTCTTCTTTTGCCATTCGGCCCCTGCAATGTGGTTTGCGTTTGTGGCGGCGCGACCTTTTCACACCGCCTGTCTGCACGGACGGGATACCCGTGAGCCCGCGCAAAGTTCAGCGCGCCTTACAGACAAAGCGTGCAAAAGAAAAGACGGGAGTTTGCAAGGGGCTGGCCGACGCGGCGAACCGAAGGTCTGGCTAAAATTTGTTACAATTCAGCACTGGGCAATGCAGGCATCCGCATCATATTGCGCTGCAACAGATCAATCCCCCAGGCGCTGCCCCCATCGTCGCCGAAGATAAAGAGACGCTGTCCCCCATGATCCTTCTGCCGCTCTCACGGTCAAACGACCCATGCGCCGTGCGCCGCCCGCTCGGCCTGTCCCTCGCATCGGTGCTGCTGGTTGCCGCGAGCCCCGCCGCACTGGCTGCATCGCTCGACGATGAAGCGGCCGATGCCAAGGCCGCCAGTGCCGAGGCTGCGCAGCCGCAAGACGCGGCGCAAACCCCCGCCGATCCGCCGCCGCCCGATACGGAGCCGGATGCCGATGGCGAGACCATCGTGGTGCGGGCCGAGCGGCTGCGCGGGTCGATCCAGACCGACATTCCGCCGGTGACCGAACTCAATGCGCAGGATGTCGCAAGCTATGGCGCCTCGTCGCTCGCCGAGCTGCTGCAACAGATTGCGCCGCAGACCGGCAGCGCGCGCGGGCGCGGCGGCGACGGCCCGGTGGTGCTGCTCAACGGCCAGCGCGTCTCCGGTTTCCGCGCGATCCGTGACATTCCGCCCGAGGCTATCGCCAAGGTCGAAGTGTTCCCCGAAGAGCTCGCGCTCAAATACGGCTTCCGCCCCGATCAGCGCGTCATCAACTTCATTCTGGTCGACAATTACCAGAGCCTCGCGGCGGAGGTCGACAACGGCCTTTCGACCCAGGGCGGTTATGGCACAACCGAGTTCGAAGGCACCTTTACCAAGCTGGGCAAGGACACCCGGCTGATCATCGACGTGGAATACGAGATGGCGACCGCCCTGCGTGAGAGCGAACGCGGGATCGTGCAGCCGGACAGCAGCGCACCTTTTGCGCTGGGTGGCAATGTCGGCGCGTCGCCCTTCGGAACGGGCGCCGAGATCAGCCCGGCGCTGAGCGCGCTCGCCGGGCGGACGGTGACGCTGGCAGGCGTGCCACAGGGACTGACCGGCGCCCCGGCGCTCTCCGCCTTCAATGCCGCGCCGAACACGACCGATCTGGGCGAGTTCCGCACGCTCATCCCCAATTCGGACCGCATCCAGGCGAACGCGACCTATGCCCGCAATCTGGGGCCGGACACCAATGTCCAGGTCAACGCGACCTATACGAACAATTTCGCGACCTCGCTGCTCGGACTCAACACTGCCACGCTGACGGTTCCTGCGGCCAACCCGTTCAACCCCTTCGGCCGCGATGTCAGCCTGCTCACGGCGTTCGGCGATCCACGCGCGATCACCCGGACGGTCGATAGCGACACCTATTCGCTGGGTTTCAACGCGAATGGCGTGCTGCCTGCGAACTGGAAATGGGCGCTAACGGGTGACTATACCCGGGTCGATACGCTGACGATCATCGATCAGCCCGTGGACACGAGCGGCGTCCAGGCCGCGATTTCGCGCGCGAGCGGAGCGATCAATCCGTTCACCGGGACGCTCGGTTCGCTGCTGCCCGGCCTGGTGAGCGATACGGCAGAGAGCCGCAACCAGCTGTTCAACACGCAGCTCACCGCCAATGGCAAGCTGGCCGATCTGCCGGCCGGCCCGGTCAACCTCACCCTGGTCGGCGGCTTTGCCCGCCGCCTGCAGGATTCGACCGACAGCCGCAGGGCAGGGCAGGGCAGCGTCTCGCTCACCCGAAGCGAGGCGAACGTCTCGGCGAACATCGATGTGCCGCTGGTCGACACCTATATGTCCGACTGGTTCGGCAAGCTCTCGGTCAACGGCAATCTCGGCTATCGCGAGCTGAGCGATGTCGGCGGGTTGCTGAGTTTCGGCTATGGGCTTAACTGGTCGCCGACCGACACGCTGACGATCCAGGCCTCGCTGATCGGCGAGGAGGCCGCGCCCGGCATCGGCCAGCTGGGCGATCCGCAGATCGTGACCCCCAATGTCAGCACCTTCGATCTTGCGCGCAACGAGACGGTGCTGGCGACCATCATTTCGGGCGGCAATCCGCTGCTGACGGCCGAGGAGCGTCGCGACGTCAAGGTGTCGGTGAGCTATCGGCCGCCGTTCATCGAGGGGCTGGATTTCCTCGGCGAGTTCATCCGCAACCGGAGCTATGGCACCACGGCATCCTTCCCGATCCTGACGCCCGAGATCGAGGCCGCTTTCCCCGACCGCATCATCCGCGACAATGACGGCACGCTGCTCGCGATCGACCAGCGCGCGATCAACTATGATCGGGTGACCAGCGATCGGCTGCGCTACGGCATCAACTTCTCGAAGCGGATCGGTGGCGATGAACGCGGTGGCGGCGCTGGCGGCCCCGGTGGTCCTGGGCGGCAGGGCGCGGGCGGCCCGCCGCGTGGTCCGGGGGCCGGCGGTCCTCCGCCGGGCGGTCCAGGGGGCGAGCGTGCAGCGGCGGGCGGACCTCCGCGTGGCCCCGGCGCCGGTGGTCCGCCGCGTGGTCCGTCAGGCGGCTTCGGTCCTGGCGCGGGCGGGCGTGGCGGTCGCTGGAACATCTCGATCTATCATACCGTCCGCTTTGCCGAGACGATCCGCATCCGTCCGGGACTGGCCGATCTCGACCTGCTGGGCGGCTCGGCCATCGGATCGAACGGCGGCGTGCCGCGGCATGGCGTCGAGCTGGAGGGCGGGCTGTTCCTCAACGGCATCGGCCTGCGCTTTACGGGCAATTACCAGAGCGGATCGCGCGTCGACGGCGGCGGGCTGCCGGGCTCCACCGACCTGCGCTTCAACGATATCGCGACCTTCGGCATGCGCGCGTTCGTCAATTTCGACAACAAGCCCAAGCTGACCGAGGCACTGCCGTTCCTCAAGGGATCACGCCTGCGGCTGGGGGTAGACAACATCTTCAACGCGCAGCAGCGGGTGACCAACGAGGCGGGCGAAGTCCCGCTGCGCTACCAGCCCGGCTTTATCGATCCGCAGGGACGCGTGGTTTCGCTGAGCTTCCGCAAGCGCTTCTGAACCCGGGGGCGGCGTGGCAAATTTGCCATGGCTTTTGGCGAAGCCCGCGTTTAAAGACGCTGACCTTGAGCCGGGGCGAACGCCTTTCGGCCGCGAAAGCTATGCAAGGAGCCCGTTTTGGCGCTGACACCGAATAAGGACGCAGACGCCGCGCGCGACGCCATGTTCCTGCGCGAAGTCGATGATGCGCTGCGTCAGGACCAGATGGCGGGGATCGTCCAGAATTACGGCAGGCACCTGCTGATCGGCATCGTCGTCATCCTGCTCGCGCTGGGCGGCTGGTTCTGGTACCGGCACAGCCAGGCCGAGGCTGCCGGCGTGCGCGGCGAGGAAATGACCAATGCGCTCGATGCGCTGCGGGGCAACAATCTGGCAGGCGCGGCCAACGCCCTGAAGCCGCTCGAGACTGCGGATCAGCCGGGCTATCGCGCCGCCGCGCAGCTGCTCCAAGCGGGCATCAAGCAGGAGCAGAACGATCCCAAGGCGGCAGCGGCGATCTTTGCCAAGGTGGCCGGCGATGACAGTCTGCCGCAGCCGCTGCGCGACCTTGCGCTGATCCGCCAGACGGCGGCGGAATATGACAGCCTGAAGCCGCAGGACGTGATCACGCGGCTCAAGCCGCTGGCGGTTCCCGGCAACCCCTGGTTCGGCAGCGCGGGCGAAATGGTGGCCATTGCGCACATGCGGATGAACAAGCCGGACCTGGCGGGCCCGCTGTTCCAGCAGTTGGCCGAAGACAAGCAGGTGCCGGAAACCATCCGTTCACGTGCGCGTCAGTTGGCGGGTGTCATGGGCATCGACGCGGTCGATGATCCGGGCAAGGCGCAGGGCGTTGCGACCCCCGCCGCTGCGCCGGGTCTGGCCGCACCGTCGGGTGCGCAATAAGAAGAATTTTGCGGGTCGCTACCGTTGACGTTGATTTAGTGATGATTCGGGGAGCTTGACTGGCAATGCACAAGGCAAAATGGGCGACGATTCTCGCGCTGTCGGCCACGCTGGCAGGATGCGGCGTTCTGGGCGGCAAGGACAAGCCCGTCACGCCCACTGTGGGCAATCGAACCTCCATTCTGACCCGCGCCGAAAATGGTGCGGAGGTGGACAAGGACCTGGCCGGCGTATCGGTAATCCTGCCCCCGGCAGTGACCAACGCAAATTGGAACCAGCCGGGCGGCAGCGCCACCAAGGCCATTGGCCATCTGACCATCGGCGACACTATCACCCGCGCCTGGAGCGCCCGGATTGCAGGGTCGAGCCTGCGCGTCCGCCTCGCCGCCGCGCCGGTTGTGTTCAACGGTCGCCTCTATGCCATCGACACCAGCGGCACGGTTCATGCTTATGATGCCGCGTCGGGTGCCCCGGTCTGGTCGGTGACGATCGAGCCGGATAATGGCGGATCGGCCTCGGTTTTCGGCGGCGGCGTCAGCGTCGATGCCAACCGGGTCTATGCCACCAACGGCGTCGGCGAAGTCGCTGCGCTTAACCCGAGCGACGGTTCGCAGATCTGGCGCGTCAAGCCGGCCGGCCCACTGCGCGGCGCACCGACCCTGGCCTTCGGCTCGGTCTATGTGATGACGCAGGACAACCAGCTCATCGCACTCAACCAGACTGATGGCACCACCACCTGGAGCCAGAGCGGATCGCTCGGCCAGGCGGGCGTGTTCGGCGTCGCGGCACCTGCGGCAGGGCAGGGCACCGTGGTCGCAGGCTTCTCGAGCGGTGAGCTGATCGCCTATCGCTATGAAAACGGGCGCAACCTGTGGTCCGATGCTCTGGCGCGCACCAGCATCTCGACCTCGGTGTCGACGCTGACCGATATCGATGCCGATCCGATCATCGATCGCGGCCGCGTCTATGCGGTGGGCGAGGGCGGACGCATGGCCGCCTATGAGCTGGTGACCGGCCAGCGCATCTGGGAGCTCAACATCGCGGGGATTTCGACCCCGGTGATCGCGGGCGAATGGCTGTTCGTGCTGACCGACGACGCGCGCATCCTGTGCATCGCACGCGCCACCGGCAAGGTGCGTTGGTCGACCCAGCTGCAGCGCTACCGCAAGGAAAAGAAGAAGGAAGGCGCGATCTACTGGAACGGGCCGGTGCTCGCGGGCGGCCGCCTCTTCACCGTCAATACCGAGGGCGAAGTGGGCAGCGTCAATCCGGCGGACGGCACGTTTTCGCTGCTGTTCGAGCTGAAGGAGAAGGTGTCGCTGCCCCCGATCGTGGCAAACAACACGCTCTACATTCTTGACGACGGCGGCACGATTACCGCCTATAGGTAAGGGCAGCCTGATTGCGGGGGGAGACAAATGCTCCCTTCCGCTATACAGGCGGCAGAATGTTACCCGAAATCGTCATTATCGGCCGGCCCAATGTCGGCAAATCCACTTTGTTCAATCGTCTGGTGGGCAAGAAGCTGGCGCTGGTCGACGACCAGCCCGGTGTCACGCGCGACCGGCGCGTCGGCAAGGCCGAGCTGCTGGGCCTACATTTCCAGATCGTCGATACCGCCGGCTATGAGGACGAAGACCCCGAAACGCTGCCGGGCCGGATGCGCCAGCAGACCGAGGCCGCCGTCGCCAGCGCGCGCGCGGCGATCTTCGTGTTCGATGCCCGCGCCGGGCTGACCCCGCTCGACGAGGAAATCGCCCGCTGGCTGCGCACCACCAAGACTCCGATCATCCTCATGGGCAACAAGGCGGAAGGCCGTTCTGCCGATGCGGGCCTCATGGAATCCTATGCGCTGGGCATGGGCGAGCCGATCGCGTTCAGCGCCGAACATGGCGTGGGGCTGGCCGAACTGTTCGACGCGTTGCGCCCGCTGATCGAGGACTGGGAAGAAGAGGGCGAGCCGGAGACCGAGTTCGCCAATGTGCATCTCGATGCCGAATCGGTTGACGAAAGCGCGCTCGAAGCCGCGCCGCTGCAGCTTGCGATCGTCGGGCGTCCCAACGCGGGCAAGTCGACGCTGATCAACAAGATCCTGGGCGAGGATCGGCTGATCACCGGGCCCGAGGCCGGCATCACCCGCGATTCGATCGCGATCGACTGGACCTGGAACCCCGCCGATGGCGCGCCGCCCCGCAAGGTGCGGCTGATCGATACCGCCGGCATGCGCAAGAAGGCCAAGGTCACCGACAAGCTGGAAAAGCTCTCGGTTGCCGATGCGCGCCGCGCGATCGACTATGCCGAGGTCGTGGTGCTGCTGCTCGATGCGACGCGCGGGCTGGAGCTGCAGGAGCTCAAGATCGCCGACCATGTGATCAAGGAAGGCCGCGCGCTGGTCATCGCGATCAACAAATGGGACGTGGCGCAGGATGCCTCGAGCCTGTTCAACGGCATCAAGGCCGCGCTCGATGAAGGTCTCGCACAGCTCAAGGGCGTGCCGGTGCTCACCATTTCGGGCGTGACCGGCAAGGGTATCGACACGCTGATCAAGGTCGCGTTCGAAACCCGCACCGCCTGGTCGCGGCGTGTTTCGACCGGTCAGCTCAACCGCTGGTTCGAGATGGCGGTGGAGACCAATCCGCCACCGGCGCCGGGCGGCAAGCGAATCAAGCTGCGCTATATCACTCAGGCCAAGGTGCGCCCGCCGGGCTTCGTCATCTTCGGGACGCGCGTGGATGAGCTGCCCGAAAGCTATTCGCGCTACCTGGTCAACGGCCTGCGTCGCGAGCTTGGATTCGGCGCGGTACCCGTTCGCCTGACCTATCGCGCGCCCAAAAACCCCTTTTCAAACAACTGATTTGGGGGCAATTATTGAAGGTAGGGCAGTCGTCGACATTTTTGTCTTAAAATGATCTATGACTAGCTTTGCGCAAGACTTCATTTACCATTAGCGATGTAGTTTCCGGTGTCAGTGCTTGGACATGCCGGGAGAAAGCATCATGTCTTACGAGGAAGCGCCGCTGGTCAACTGGTCGACCTATGCCGATGCACGGGCGACTATGGGCAACGATTTCGTGCGCATTCTGGGCTATTTTCGCGAGGACGGCGTCAAGTCGGTCGACGCGATCGAAGCTGCGATGCGTGAACGCAACGCGGCCCGGCTGGTGCTGCCCGCGCACACGCTGAAGAGCGAAGCGCATCAGTTCGGTGCCGAGCGCCTTGGCCTGCTGTCCGAGAAGATCGAGATGGTCGCGCGGCATTGCGTCGAGACGCATGTCGAGCCTGACGAACTGCTCGAAGACGTGGTGTCGTTGCGCGAGATGTTCCTCGGCTCGCTCACGCTGCTCGAAAAGGAAGCCAACCCGCTGGTCGAGCGACGCGGCTTTGGCCGACGCGCGCTCGCCCCTGCCGGCGGCCTGTCGGCGCCGCGCAGCTTCGGTCGCGCCTGATAGCGTCCGCGGCCACCGCTTGACCGGGCGGCCTTGCGGTCATATCTGGACGGCATGGCTATCCGTCCCATCCTTGAAGTGCCCGATCCGCGGTTGAAGACCGTCTCCACCCCTGTCGAGACGTTCGACGAAGACCTGCGCACCCTGGTCGCCGACATGTTCGAGACCATGTACGACGCGCCCGGCATCGGCCTCGCTGCGATCCAGGTCGGCGTGCCCAAGCGGGTGCTGGTGATCGACCTGCAGGAGCAGGAAGACGAGGAAGGCAAGCCGATCAAGGCGCCGCGCGTCTTCATCAATCCCGAAATCCTCGACCCGTCCGCCGAATACTCGCTCTACAACGAGGGCTGCCTTTCGGTCCCCGACCAATATGCCGAAGTCGAGCGCCCCGCGAGCATCCGCGCGCGCTGGCAGGATCTCGACGGCAAGGTGCACGAAGAAGCGATGGACGGGCTGATGGCGACCTGTCTGCAGCACGAGATGGACCATCTCGAGGGCATCCTGTTCATCGACCACCTGTCGCGCCTCAAGCGCCAGATGGTGCTGAAAAAGCTCGAGAAGATGCGCAAGGCGGCGTGACCGCTGCATTGACCCTTAATTGCTGAAAGCCGTCACCCCCGCGAAGGCGGGGGTCCCGCTACTCCTTCGCCATTGCCAAAGCAGCGGGATTCCCGCGTGCGCGGGAATGACGGGGGCGGACAAGCACCTCTCCCCAATCCTGCGGCATTGCCCCATTGCCAATCACCGCACCGCGCTCTAGGTTCGCCTTTCGTTCCACTCCTCTGCGCGGAAGCTTGTCATGGACCCGATGGTCGCCATTCTTATCGTCATTTCGTTGATCGCAGGGCTTGGCATCGGCTGGTTCTTCGGCGGCAAGCCGGTTGCCGATGCGCGCAAGGAGCGTGATGAGGCGCAGGGGCAGCTCAAGGCGCTGCAGGAGCAGTTCAACGCCGCGATCCGCGATCTTGCAGGCGCTAGCGAGCGTGCGAAGCTCGCGGATGAGTTCGCGCTGAAACTCGACGAAGCGCGCCAGCAGGGCGCGGCGCTTCAGGGCCAGCTTGCCGCGGCGAGCGAACGCGCGCGCCAGGCGGATGATCTTGCCCAGCGGCTCGACACGGCCCGCGCGCAATATGAGGCGGCAGCGACCGAGCTGTCGGCGCTCAAGGCCGATGCCGCCAATCACGACAAGCAGGTTCGGCTGCTGGTCGAGGCGCGTGAGCAGCTCGCACAGCAATTCGGCGAGGTCGGCAACAAGCTGCTGGGCGAGGCACAGGAGGCGTTCCTGCGCCGCGCGAACGAGCGCTTTGCCCAGTCGGAAGAGAAAAACGAGGAAAAGATCCGCGCGCTGCTCGCGCCGGTGGGCGAGCGGCTGAAAAGCTATGAGGATCAGGTCCAGAAGATCGAGGCGACGCGCAGCGAGGCCTATGGCAACCTCACCGGCCTGATCGAGCAGATGCGCGCCGGGCAGGAGCGGGTGCAGACCGAAGCGGCGCGGCTGGTCAACAGCTTGCGTAACGCCCCCAAGGCGCGCGGGCGCTGGGGCGAGCAGCAGCTGCGCAACGTGCTCGAAAGCTGCGGCCTAGCCGAACGCACCGATTTCCTGATGGAGCTGAGCGTCGATACCGAGGATGGTCGGCTCCGCCCCGATGCGGTGGTCAAGGTGCCCGGCGGTCGGTCGCTGGTGATCGACGCCAAGGTGTCGCTGAACGCCTATCAGGACGCTTTCGGGGCGGATGACGACGATGCGCGTCGCATCGCGCTGACCGCGCATTGCGCCTCGATGAAGGCGCATATCGATGGCCTGTCGCGCAAGGCCTATTGGGACCAGTTCGCCGACGCGCCGGATTACGTCATCATGTTCGTACCCGGCGAGCATTTCCTTTCGGCCGCGTTGGAGCATGACGCCAAGCTCTGGGACTATGCCTTTGAAAAGAGGGTGCTGCTGGCCACACCGACCAATCTGGTCGCCATCGCGCGCACCGTCGCCAGCGTCTGGCGGCAGGAAGGCCTGGCGCAGGAGGCACGGCAGATCGGCCAGCTCGGCAAGGAGCTCTACGACCGGCTCGCCGTTTCCGCCGAGCATTTGAAGCGCGTCGGCTCAGGCCTGTCGAGCGCGGTCGGTCATTACAACAAGTTCGTCGGCAGCTTCGAACGCAACGTGCTGTCCACTGGCCGCAAGTTCGCCGCACTCAATATCGAAACCGGCAAGCGCGAGCTCGAGACGATCGACGAGATCGAGGCGTTGCCGCGCTACGGCGATGCCGCGCTGATCGCGGCGGGTGAGGCGGAGGAAGCGGCGGAGTAACCTAAAATCCTCCCACAGCTTGCTGGGGGAGGGGGACCGCCCGCGCAGCGGGTGGTGGAGGGGTGAAGGTGTTGTGCCCCGATAATCGTCATGCCGTATCGCTTCCCCTCCACCCCCGACCTTCGGTCGGCGGTCCCCCTCCCCGAGACAAGCTCGGGGAGGATTTGGAGCGAAGCTTGGATTTCTCCCCTCGTGCTGGCGGGAGGGGTGGCGAAGCCGGGGCGGGGCGAGCCGGAGGCGAGCTTGGTGAGCGCGACTTTTCTGGCCCAGCCCGGTTCGGCGGACCGAACCTTCCCCTCCCGCAAGCGTGAGGGGAGAGATGGCAGGGCATGCCGTCGCCTCGGGCGGCTCGTGAGGTTGCTTACTGCCCGGTGAACTTCTTCGCGAAGCCCATGATGTCGTTGACCGGGTTGCCGTCGCCGTCGCGGTCGAGAAAGCCGCCGATCTTCTTCAGCGCATCCTCGCCGCCGACCTGGGCAAGCAGGTCCTGCAGCTTGTCGAGCGGCAGGCCGGTCGATTGCGCGGCGGATGCAGCGGTGTCGCCGGGTTGCGGCGCGGCCTTGCCGAGCGCCGCCATCGCGGCCTGGACCTGCGCTTCGCTGAGGCCGACCTGCTTGGCGAGACTGGCGATCTTGTCGGTGCCGCCGAGCTGGCCGACGATGTTGTTGAGGAAATCCATGCCTTTGTCTCCCATGTTCGCCCTAGCCCGTTTTCCGACCAAAGCCGGAAAGCAGAGTGGATGCCGTGCCATCTGACTTCTGGGCTCCGGCTTTCGCCGGAGAACGGTTCAAGTTATCACTGCGAGCAGGAGCACGCCATCGGCATTAGCCAGGCAGCGCCTCCAGATCAGGTAAAATCACCGCACGCCGCGCTTCGACAGAGAACAGCCGATCGCGCGAATAGAAGCGTAGCGGCCAGTCGCGCGCGCTCTCGGGCTCGGTCAGCAGGAGATTGACCCGATCGACCAGTGGCACCACTTCATCGCAGCGCCGGTGAAACGCCGCGACACCCATTGCATAGCAATGCGTGATCGTGGCGTGGAAACCGCTGCTGTCGGTGTTGGGTGTGCCGACGCTGTCATTGTGTCGCCGGATGATGCCGGGCAGGTCGTTGGCCAGGCAGATATCGGGCCGCTCCGCGACAAGCCAGTAGCAGGCGGCGACATGCGCCTCGTGCGTCCATTCCTCGTATGGGAGGCATGAAGCGATCAGCCGCTCGCCAAGATGGCGAACGGCTGCGCTGGAATCGAAAAATCTTATGCTGCGGTCGGTCATGATTGGGCTTTCGGCAAGGAAGGCCCGATCGTGAACGGGGCCGGGTCAGGCGGCGACGGCCTGACGTTGCGGGGCGGCGGCGCGGACCGCCTCATCGACATGCTCTTCGAATTGCGCGAAATTGTCGATGAACTGGCCGACCAGCTTTTGCGCGGTGGCGTCGTAATCGGCCTTGTCCGCCCAGGTGCCGCGCGGATCGAGAATCGCGCTTTCGACGCCCGGCACGCTGACAGGAACCTCGAAGCCGAAATTCGGGTCCTTGCGGAATTCGGTGCTGTTCAGGCTGCCGTCGAGCGCGGCGTTGAGCAGCGCGCGCGTCGCCTTGATCGGCATGCGGCTGCCGACGCCGTGCTTGCCGCCGGTCCAGCCGGTATTGACCAGCCAGCAGGTGACATTGCCCTTGGCAATGCGCTCCTTGAGGAGATTGCCATAGACCGACGGGTGACGCGGCATGAACGGCGCACCGAAACAGGTCGAGAAGGTCGCCGAAGGCTCGGTCACGCCGATTTCGGTACCGGCGACGCGCGCGGTATAGCCCGAAAGGAAGTGGTACATCGCCTGTTCGGGGGTCAGCCGCGCGATCGGGGGCAGCACGCCATAGGCGTCGGCGGTCAGGAAGATGATGTTCTTCGGTACCGGCCCCAGATTGTCCTTCGACGTGTTGGGGATGAAGTCGATCGGGTACGAACCGCGGCTGTTTTCGGCGAGCGAATTGTCGGCAAAGTCGAGCGTGCGGGTGGCCGGGTCCATCACCACATTTTCCAGCACCGTGCCGAAGCGTCCGGTGGTGGCATAGATTTCGGGCTCGGCCTCGGGCGAGAGGTTGATCATCTTGGCATAGCAGCCGCCTTCGAAGTTGAACACGGCAGTGTCCGACCAGCCATGCTCGTCATCGCCGATCAGCGTGCGGCTGGCGTCGGCCGACAGCGTGGTCTTGCCGGTGCCCGACAGGCCGAAGAACACCGCGGTGTCGCCTTCGGGGCCGATATTGGCCGAACAGTGCATCGGCATCACGCCCTTGGTCGGCAGCAGATAGTTGAGGATGCCGAAGACCGACTTCTTCATCTCGCCCGCATAGGCGGTGCCGCCGATCAGGATCAGCTTTTCGGTTAGGTTCACCGCGATCACGGTCTCGCTGCGCGTGCCGTGCTTGGCCGGATCGGCACGGAAGCTGGGCAGGTCGATGATCGTGTATTCGGGCGCGAAATCGGCAAGCTCCTCGGCCTTGGGGCGGACGAGCAGCGTGCGGATGAACTGGCTGTGCCAGGCGAATTCGTTGATGACGCGCACGTTGACGCGATATTCGGGCTGCGACCCGCCGAACAGGTCCTGTACGTAGAGCTTGGGCTTTTCGGCGAGAAAGGCCAGGAAATCGGCCTTGAGCGTAGCGAAATTCTCGGGCGTCATCGCGACATTGGTTTTGCCCCACCAGACGGTGTTTTCGGTCTCGGCGTCGCGGACGATGAACTTGTCATTGGCGCTGCGGCCCGTGTGCTTGCCGGTTGCGACGACCAGTGCGCCGCCCTTGGCCAGCGATCCCTCGCCGTTGCGCAGGGCCTCTTCGACCAGGGCTTCGGTGCCGAGGTTCCAGTGCTGGTTGTCGGTTGCGGTAATGCCCTGATCGGCAAGCGAAACTTTGGATTTGATGGCCACTGCTGATATTCTCCCAAGTTGATGCCGCCCCTGGCTGATCTCGCGCCCAACCGCCAGCCTTCGTCAATCCGGGACGACTCACGCAGTCCTTTTCTCGTGATGCAACTGTCCAAGACGTCTGCCGCCATGTCTGTCAATAGCTGCTACCGGTGTCATAACATGGGTAGTGCATTGTTGCGGATGCACACCCAAAATGCTGCGTTGCGGCATTCGCCAGATAGCTGTTTACCCTGCCGCCATGATATGCGACCGGCATGACGACGCAGTTCGAGGAGGATACGGCCACTCATGGCGGCAGTGATTGCGCTGGTCGATGACGACCGCAACATTCTGACATCGGTATCGATCGCGCTGCAGGCGGAAGGCTTTGTCACGCGGCTCTATTCGGACGGGGAGACGGCGCTCAAGGCGATTGTCGACACGCCGCCCGACCTGTGTCTGTTCGACATCAAGATGCCGCGCATGGACGGTCTGGAGCTGCTGCGCCGGGTGCGCGAGCACAGCGCGGTGCCCGTGATCTTTCTGACCTCAAAGGACGAGGAGCTGGACGAGGCGCTGGGCCTCGCCATGGGGGCGGACGATTATATCACTAAGCCGTTCTCGCAGCGGCTGCTGATCGCGCGGATCAAGGCGATCCTGCGCCGCGCCGAACTGATGCGCGCACCCGAAGTGCCCAGCGACGAGCCCGCCGCAGAGCCGATCGTGCGCGGGCGGCTGGAGATGGACCCGGCGCGGCATATGGTGGCGTGGGATGGCAAGAAGGTGACGCTGACCGTCACCGAATTCCTGATCCTGGAAGCGCTGGCCGCGCGGCCCGGCGTCGTCAAGAGCCGCAACCAGCTGATGGACGCGGCCTATCAGGACGATGTCTATGTCGACGACCGCACGATAGACAGCCATATCAAGCGGCTGCGGCGCAAGTTCCGCGAGGTCGATCCCGAATTTTCCGCTATCGATACCCTCTATGGCGCCGGCTACCGTTTCGCAGGAGAATAACCCGTCCGCATTGCGGCTGGGCTGGACGCGCCGGGTCTCGCTGACCTGGCGCATCCTGGCGGTAAACGTGTTCGCGGTGGCGATGCTCGGAGGCGGGCTGCTCTATCTCGACAGCTATCGCGAGCAGATCATCCAGGAACGGCTCGAGCAGGAGCAGCAGAGCATCTGGCTGCTTGCGCATGCGCTGGAGCGTCTCGACCAGCCGGATCGCATCGCCATGATCAAGGCGGTCAGCCGGCGCTATGACTCGCGCATCCGGCTCTATGAGGCGCGCGGCCCCGTTACGCTGGACAGTTTCGCGCTGGCGTCGCCCGCCTATCGCCTGCGCGATCCGTCCGAAGAGCCCTGGCAGCGCCATGCCGCACGGCTGCTCGATCAGGGCTTCGACTGGCTGGTCGATGCAAAGCGGGTCGACCGTTTCGTCGAGCGCCGACCCGATCGGCTGCAGAACTGGCCAGAGGCGCTCGAGGCCCAGCGCAGCCGGACAGCGATCGCCCGGATGCGCTATGCGCCAGATCGCACCCCGATGATCAGCGCGGCGATTGCGCTTCCCCGGGGCGGTGGCATGCTGCTGACCAGCTACAATGCCCGCGACGTTACAAGGATCGTGCGCAAGGAGCGTTTCAACCTGTCGATGATCGTGTTGGCGACGGCACTGGTCTCGATCCTGTTTTCCTTGTTTCTGGCGCGGACGATCGTGCAGCCGCTGCGTCGCCTCGCGAGCGCTGCCGTCAGAGTGCGGCTGGGCCGCGCGCGCGAGGTGGTGGTGCCGCGCTTGCCCTCGCGCGGCGACGAGATTGGCCTGCTCGCGCGTTCGCTTTCCGACATGAGCATGGCGCTGCGCATGAAGATCGACGCGACCGAGGCCTTTGCCGCCGATGTCAGCCACGAGCTCAAGAATCCGCTCGCCTCGCTGCGCTCTGCACTCGAGGGGCTGGCCAGCGTGAAGGACGAACGACTGCGCGCGCAGCTGTTCGAGATTGCGTGCAGCGACGTCCGGCGGCTCGACCGGTTGATCACCGATATTTCCGAGGCGTCGCGCGTCGACGCGCAATTGACCCGGACCCGGTTCGAGCCGATCGATCTGGGCGAGATGATCGAGAATCTGCTCGAGCTGCGCCGTTCGCGCGGGCTCAACCAGGGGCGCGAGACCGCCTTCGCCCGGCCCCGGCGTGGCGTCGCGGTGGTGATGGGCGAGGGGACGCGGCTGGAACGAGTCATCTCCAACCTGCTCGACAATGCCATATCCTTCTCGCCGCCCGGCGGACTGGTGCGGATCGAGGCGACGCAGATGCGCGGGCGCGTGCTGGTGCGGGTGATCGACGAAGGCCCCGGCGTGCAGCCCAGCGAGCGCGAGGCGATTTTCCGTCGCTTCCATAGCGCGCGCCCCGAGGGAGAGGCGTTCGGCCAGCATAGCGGCCTGGGTCTCGCCATCGCGCGGACGATCGTCGAGGGGCATCACGGCACGATCACGGTCGCCGATCGCGACGATGGAGCGCAGGGCGCAGTGTTCGAGATCTGCCTGCCTGCCAAGGATCAGCAGGAACTGCCGATTTCCCCGGCCTGAAAATGGCGCTAGAATGGGGATAAATCCGAACGCGGATGAGGGGAGGGGATCATGGCGCAGGGTGACAGGATCACCTATCCGGCGAGTTGCGTCAGCATTGGCGGCGCAGCACTGCTGATCAGCGGCGAATCGGGCATCGGCAAGTCCGAACTGGCGCTGGCGCTGATCGATCGCGGCGCGCGGCTGATCAGTGACGATCACACCGCACTGCACCGCGCGGGAAATCGCATCATCGCCTCGCCCGCGCCCCATATCGGCGGCATGATCGAGGTGCGCAATCTGGGGCTGCTGCCGATCGAGCCCGGCCCGGATTGCCCGGTTGCGCTGCTGATCGAGCTCAACCGCGCTGCGCCGCGCTGGATCGAACGGAGCCAGCATCGCGCGTTGCTGGGCGTGGATATCCCGGAAATCCTGCTGTCGCCCGATAGCCGGGTGCTACCGATCAAGGCCGAAATGGCATTGCAAGCCTATGGGGTCAAAGGCTAGTCACAGATGGGCGCGGCCCGACACGAGCGCGGCACGCCAGGGGTGGCCAATGACCGATTCCAGTACTGCACAGGCGGGTTTGCCTGCTGTCGAACCGCACCGCGTGCTTCTGGTCACGGGGCTGTCGGGTGCTGGCAAATCGACCGCGCTCAAGACGCTGGAAGATTTGGGCTGGGAGGCGATCGACAATTTCCCCATCCGGCTTTTGCCTTTGCTGATGGATACGCCGCAGGCGGTTCGCCGCGACGGGCAGGAGCGGCCGCTCGCCATCGGCTTCGATACGCGCACGCGCGGGTTTGATCCGGGATCGATCGTGCGGCAGGTGCGCGATCTCGAGGAGCGACCCGAATATGCGATCAGCACGCTGTTCCTCGATTGCGCGGGGCGCGAGCTGCAGCGGCGCTATGCCGAGACGCGGCGCCGTCACCCGCTGGCGCAGGACCGTTCGGCCGAAGCCGGTATTGCCGAGGAGCGCGAATGGCTGCAGCCGCTGAGGCGCTGGGCGGAAAATGTCATTGATACGACCAACCTCGGCCTGTCGGACCTGCAGCAGGAAATTCGCAGCCGCTTTGCGCTCGAGCAGTCGCCGACCAGCATCATCGTCACCAGTTTCGGCTTTGCGCGCGGTATGCCGCCGAGCGCCGATCTGGTGTTCGACATGCGCTTCCTGCGCAATCCCTATTGGGACCGTTCCTTGCGCGAGATGACCGGGCTGGAAGCGCCGGTGGGCGCGTTCATCACCGAAGACCCGGCCTATCAGGGCGCCGTCGATCGTATCGTCGATCTGCTGACCTTCCTGCTGCCGCGCTATCAGGCGGCGGCCAAGGCCTATGTGCACATCGCAATCGGCTGTACCGGGGGGAGACACAGGTCGGTGTTCGTCGCGCAGGAGATCACCAAACGCTTGCAAGCAGCAGGCTTTTGTCCCACTGTCCAGCATCGCAACCTGACGTCACGACCCACGGATGCCATAGAAGAAAGCCCCGCGCCGCCGCCCGCATGAAGGCAGCGCGCCGGGCAGGGGAGAGATCGCTGAAACTGGCGCGGGTCAGGGACAGACGTCGGCAATAGAGACTTCAAGCTACAGAAACTGGTATAAACATCCCCCATGATCGGTCTTATTCTCGTCACCCATGGACGGCTCGCGCAGGAATTTCTGGTCGCGATGGAACATGTGGTGGGCAAGCAGCAGCATATCGAAACTATCGATATCGGCCCCAATGATGACATGGAGCAGCGGCGCGCGGATATCGCGGCCGCCATCGCCAGGGTCGATACCGGCAAGGGCGTGATCGTGCTGACCGACCTGTTCGGCGGCACGCCCTCGAACCTCGCCATCTCGCTGCTCGAAGCGGGCCGGGTCGAGGTGATTGCCGGGGTCAACCTGCCGATGCTGATCCGTCTCGAGGGCGCACGCCGATCGATGAACGTGCGCGATGCGGTCGCGGCCGCGCGCGATGCCGGGCAGAAATATATCAGCGTCGCCTCCGACCTGCTGGGCCAGGAAAGCGCGCAATGAGCGAGCAGACCGTGCAGATCACCAACCAGCGTGGCCTGCACGCCCGGGCGAGCGCCAAGTTCGTCGCTGCCGTCGCGCGCCTGCCCGAAACGGTGAAGGTGCACGTCAGCAAGGACGACAACGAGGTTACCGGAAGCTCGATCATGGGGCTGATGATGCTGGGTGCCGCGCGCGGCGACAGCATCACCATCCGCGTCGAGGGCGAGGGCGAAGACGCCGCGCTCAAGAAGCTGGTCGGCCTGGTCATGGACGGTTTCGGCGAGGACTAACCGTCCTTCCGGCCCCTTGCCATGACGATTCATCGCCATCTCATCACCGGATTTTCCAACCCCGCGGTCAAGGCGGCGCGCAGCTTGCGTGAAAAGAAACACCGCAAGCGCGAGGGCCGTTTCCTTGCCGAGGGGCTCAGGCTGCTCACCGAGGCGCGCGAGGCCGGCATTGTTCCCGAAGCGCTGTGGCTGGGCCAGCAGCGCGACCCGCACCCGCTGATCGACGCGCTCGAAGCGGCGGTCGTCGCGGCGGGCGGCACGATCTACGAGACTACCAGCGATATCCTGTCCAAGATCAGCGGCAAGGACAATCCGCAGACGGTGCTCGGCGTGTTCGCCGATCTGCCGACGTCGCTCGACGCGCTCAATCGCAGCCGCTCGGGTATCTGGCTGGTCGCGCAGTCGATGCGCGATCCGGGCAATCTGGGCACCATGCTACGCACCTGCGACGCGGTGGGCGCGGGCGGGCTGATCCTGGTCGACCAGTGCGTCGATCCGTTCTCGGTCGAAGCGGTGCGCGCGAGCATGGGTGCGGTGTTCACCGTGCCGGTGGCGCAGGCCGAATGGGGCAATTTCCTGCGCTGGCTGCGCGCCGGACCGGGGCAGCTGGTCGGCACCAGCCTCAACACCAGCTTCGATTATCGCGGTGCGGATTATGCTGCGCCCTGCTTCCTGCTGATCGGCAACGAGGCGCAGGGGCTGCCGCCCGCCTATGAGGCGGAGTGCGACCTGCTGGTCAAGATCCCGATGCTCGGCAAGGCGGACAGCCTGAACGCCGCGGTCGCCGCCGCCGTCATGGCCTATGAGGTGCTCGCCCGGCAGGGCTGATCCGCGCCGGGCTCGCCCGATCAGTGGCGCCAGATCAGTGGCGGAAGTGGCGCATTCCGGTGAACACCATCGCCAGGCCAGCCTCGTCAGCGGCCGCAATCACTTCATCATCGCGCATCGACCCGCCCGGCTGGATGACCGCCGTCGCGCCCGCTTCGACCGCCGCCAGCAGGCCGTCGGCGAACGGGAAGAAGGCGTCCGAAGCGACCGAGGAGCCCACCGTGCGCGGCTCGCCCCAGCCATAGGTTTCTGCGGCCTCGCGCGCCTTGGCAGCGGCGATGCGCGCCGAATCCCGGCGGTTCATCTGACCCGCGCCGATCCCGGCGGTCGCGCCATCCTTGGCATAGACGATCGCGTTCGACTTGACGTGCTTGGCCACGGTCCACGCGAACAGGCAGTCGGTCAGCTCCTGCTCGGTCGGGGCACGCTTGGTGACGACCTTCAGGTCTTCGCGGCGGATGCGGCCATTGTCGCGCGATTGCAGCAGCGCGCCGCCCGCGATCGTGCGCAGCGCGATGCCGCCGCGCGCCGGGTCCCAAAGATCGCCGGTCAGGATCAGCCGCAGGTTCTTCTTCTTCGCGAACACCGCCTTGGCCGCCTCATCGGCATCGGGCGCGCAGACCACCTCGGTGAAGATGTCGCTGATCGCCTCGGCGGTGGGGCCGTCGAGCGGGCGGTTGACCGCGATGATGCCGCCAAAGGCCGACACGCTGTCGCACTGCAGCGCCGCCTTGTAGGCGCTGACCAGATCGTCGCCGCTCGCCACACCGCACGGATTGGCGTGCTTGACGATGACCACGGTCGGCGGGCCGTCGCGGAATTCGGCGACCAGCTCTAGCGCCGCATCGGCGTCGTTCAGATTGTTGAAGCTCAGCTCCTTGCCCTGAACCTGACGGTGGTCGGCGAGCGAGCCGCCGGGCGCGAAGGCGGGCAGATAGAGCGCCGCGCTCTGGTGCGGATTCTCGCCATAGCGCAGCGCCTGGCCCTTGCGGAACGGGACCGAGAGCTTCTCGGGATACATCTCGCCCTGATCGGCAAAGGCGAACCAGCTCGCGATCATCGCGTCATATTCGGCCGTGGCGGCATAGGCCTTGGCCGCTAGCTTGCGGCGGAAGGCAAGCGTGGTTGCACCGCCGCTCGCCTGCATCTCTTGCGCCAGCGTCGCATAATCGGCGGGATCGGTGACGATCGTGACGAAGGCATGGTTCTTGGCGGCAGAGCGCACCATGCTGGGGCCGCCGATATCGATATTCTCGATGATCTCGTCGCGCTCCGCACCCTTGGCGACGGTCGCGGCGAAGGGATAGAGGTTGACCACGACCAGATCGATCGCGCCGATGCCATGCGCTTCCATCGCCGCGACATGCTCGGCATTGTCACGCACCGCGAGCAGCCCGCCATGCACCATCGGGTGCAGCGTCTTGACGCGGCCGTCCATCATTTCAGGGAAATCGGTGATCTGGGAAATGTCGCGCACTTCAAGGCCCGCATCGCGCAGCGCCTTGGCAGTGCCGCCGGTGGAAATGAGCTCCACCCCATGCGCCGCCAGTGTTTTCCCGAGTTCGGCCAGGCCGCTTTTGTCAGAGACGGAAAGCAGTGCGCGTTTGATCGCAATATCGGTCACGTGATTATCCCATATGCTTGATAAGCCAGCCATAATTGCCGCCGCCCACCGATGCGGTGCCGGAAAGGACAATCTGCTGGCTGGGCCGGATCTGCCCGTTTTCGTCCACCCAGAGGCTTTCCTCGAGCGTTACCTTGCTGGCGGCAGAACGGAACTGCCAGAGCGATCCGTCGGCGACGCGCAGAAACACGCCCCAGCCATCGGTCGCAAGATGCGCCTCGACATCCGGCCCCAGATGGAAGCGGATGGCAAACGGCACATCGCCCTGTTTCTGACGGCCAAACCCACGCCCGAAACCGCTTTTGGCGGCGGGCAGCAGCACGTCCTCGCCGCGCAATTCGCGGCCGTCGCTGCGCAGCACGAGCAGGCGGCGGTGGATCAGACCATAGCGCCTGGCATAGCCGTCATGCGTCATGTCGAGCCGCGCGGCATCATCGCTGTCGCGCCGGTCGAGCTCGACCAGCCCCACGCCCTTGCCGAGTTGGCCCTTGGGGAGCACCGAGGTGCTGTTGGTATCGTCGAGGCATAACGTCGAGTGCGCCGCCGTCGCGCGCAGGCCCCTGGCAAGCTCGGGCGGCATGTCGGGGGCAATCGCGCTCGCGCCGCCGCAATTGACGATCAGCCGATAGGGCCCATGGCTCATCTCGAAGGCCAGGGTGGACGCGCAGCCCATGACCGCATGCCGCGCCATGGCGGGGGTCCCGGCATCGACCAGCACCACGGTGCGCCCGGCGGGCACGCGCTGATAGCCCCAGTGCCGCGCATCGCGCAAAGGCCGCGCGCGGATGCCGCTCGCGCGGATCAGCGTCGCCATGCTCTCGGCAGAAATGCCCGGTGCGCCCTGCCAACTGCCCAGGCCTCCGTCGTGGTGGGTCAATCCCTGCAGCGCCGGCACCGCACGGCTCAGCGCCAGTTCGACAATGGGAGACAGCAGCTCGCCGCGTGCAGCATAGACCGCGCGCAGCATGGACAGCACCTTGATCGCCTCGATCTGCGCCAGCGGCGAGCGCGAGAGCGCGCCGCCATCCTCGCCCATAAAGCCTTCGATCGCGCGCTTCAGCCCTGCTTCGCCGAAGATGCGGCGCGGCTCGCCATCGGGCAGCAGCAGCGCCGCGCCGACCACGCCCGCCCAAGCGGTGACCCGTGCGAGGCCTTCCGGCGCCTTGTCGGCAACATGGTCGAGATGCCGCGCCGTGCTGGCGAAATTGCGCAGCACGCGCGAGCGATAAACAAGATCGCTGCTCGACAGGATCAGCGGTGCATGCGCGGCGCAATTGAGCATGCGGCGCGCGGCCAGATCGGCGCGCCAGGCCGGATCGGCCACGGTCTCGAGATTCGCAGCGAGCCACTGATCGACCAACTTCTCGGCGATGGGCACGCAGGTTTCGCGCGGTGCCGCTGCGGCCAGATCGCGCAGCCAGGCAAAGCTGTGAATGTAATCGAGCGCCTCTGGCGGCGCCTGGAGCGTCGCGAAGTTGAGCTTGGCAAATTCGATCCGCTGGCCAGCAACCTGAAAGAAGCCGGCGCGGATCGCCTTGCCGCGCCGCGCATCGCCGGGGAACGGATCGTCGGGCGCTGCGAGCAGCCGCAGCGGCGAACGGCCCTTGAGCCGCAGCTTGTGCAGCGGCGTGCGCCAGGTCATCCGGTAGAAATAATGAACGATGCTTTCAGTGAGCGAAAGGCCGCGATCGTTTTCCACACGCACGAGCTGCTTGCGTGCCGATTGCGGGCTGTCCTCGATCAGGTCCGGGCGGGATTCGAGGTCCGCGCCGATCAACGGCAGGCGGCGTTCGTCCTCGCTGGCCTGGGCTGCGCGGGCGCCTGTCCGGCGGCTCTCGGACAGGACATCGCTCATTGGCCCTTCAGCTCCCGGATATTGGCAGCGTAGCGATCGGGTCCGCCCTTGAAGCTTGCCGTGCCTGCAACCAGCACATTCGCCCCGGCATCCACTGCCTGTGGCGCGGTGATCGTGTCGATGCCGCCATCGACCTCCAGATCGATCGCGCGGCCCGATTTTGCGATCATCTTCGCGATCGCCTCGATCTTGCGCAGCTGGCTGGAGATGAAGCTCTGTCCGCCAAAGCCGGGATTGACGCTCATCACCAGGACAAGGTCGACCTCGTCGATCAGATAGTCGAGCATCTTGGCCGGAGTCGCGGGGTTGAGCACCACGCCCGCCTTCTTGCCCAGCGACTTGATCAGCTGCACCGTGCGGTGAACATGCGGCCCTGCCTCGGGGTGCACGGTGATGATGTCCGCGCCGGCATCGGCAAAGGCCTGGACGTACTGGTCGACCGGCGAGATCATCAGATGCACGTCGAACGGCTTGGTCGTGTGCGGACGCAGCGCCTTCACCACCGCCGGGCCGATGGTGATATTGGGCACGAAATGCCCGTCCATCACATCGATATGAATCCAGTCCGCTCCCGCCGAGTCGATCGCGCGCACTTCCTCGCCCAGACGCGCGAAATCGGCGGACAGGATCGACGGAGCTATCAATGGGGGCTGCGGCATAGGCCTAGCCGCTTAAACCTCAACATCTTGTGGAGCAAGGCGCTTTGCGGCGCTTTTCCACATGATTTGGCCCAGAGCCGGACAGTCAGGCCCGATGGCGCAGCCGGGCCATGAAAAAGCCGTCCAGCCCGCCCGCGTCCGCCAGCATGCCGGGCAGGGTGCGCACCTGGCCCAGCCCATCGGGCATAACCCCAGCGGGGAGTTCGTCGGTGGCCACGGGGTCGATCGTGTAGCGGCTGTCTTCGGTAAGGAAGTGCGCGACGACATCCTCGCCCTCGGCCTTTTCCAGCGAGCAGACGGCATAGACCAGAACGCCGCCGGGCTTCACCCAGTTCGAGGCGCGCTCGAGCAATTGCGCCTGCTGCTGCGCGCGATCCTCGATATGGCGCGCGCCGATGCGATAGAGGACATCGGGATGGCGGCGGAAAATGCCGGTGGCGCTGCACGGCGCATCGAGCAGAACGGCATCGGCCTGCTCGTCAGGACGCCATTCTAGCAGGTTGTCGGTAATCGTCTCGGCATCGAGGCCGGTGCGCTTGAGGTTCTGGCGCAGGCGCTTCAACCGCTTTTCCGAATTGTCGAGCGCGGTCACCTGCCAGCCGGCGGCGGCGAGTTGCATCGTCTTGCCGCCCGGCGCAGCGCACAGATCGAGCACGAAGCGACCCTGGCCCGCACCCAGCAGCCGCGCTGGCAGGCTGGCGGCGAGATCCTGCACCCACCAGTCGCCCGATTCGAAGCCCTCGATCTGTTCGATCGCCCCTGCGCGAGGCAGGCGGACATGGCCGGGGGCGAGCGACACGCCGCCCAGCTGCTCGGCGGTTGCGGCGCTCTTGGAGGCGTCGGCAAGGCTGAGGTCGAGCGGAGGAGGGCTGCCGAGCGCGGCGCTGGCAGCTTCGGCCATGGCCTCACCCCAGAGCGCAGTCCAGCGGTTGGCGGTGGCCGGCGGCAGCGCGGGCGCAGGCAACGCCACGCCTGCGCGCATCAGGCTGCCGAACACTCCATGCGCCAGCTTGCGCGGCCCGCCTTGCAGCAGCGGCAGTGCGGTCGCGATCGTCGCATGCGGCGGGGTTTCGAGCGCCAAAGTCTGAGCGAGCATGATGCGCAGCACCATCCGCGCCTTGGCGTCGTCCGCGAGCGGCAGCCGCGTCATGCTGTCGATCAGCAGGTCGAGCCCCGGAAGGTGCCGGAGAACTTCGCCCGCAATCGCCATGGCGAGCGCGCGGTCGGAACGGTCCTCGATCCCCTGACAGGCGGCATGCTGGGCGACATCGAGCGATTCCCCGCGCCGCATTACGGCATCGAGCATTTTCAGCGCCGCGCGGCGTGCGGGCAGGCCAGGGGTGTCGTCAGGGGCGGAGGAGCGGTTGTTCATTGGGCGGCGTTAGGCGGGGACGCCTGACAAATCAAATCCTCCCACAGCTTGCTGGGGGAGGGGGCCCGCCCGCGAAGCGGGTGGTGGAGGGGCAGCGGGATGTTGCCGCGCTGGACCATTGTGCCATCCCGCTACCCCTCCACCACTGACCTGCGGTCAGCGGTCCCCCTCCCCGAGACGAGCTCGGGCAGGATTTTGGATGGGCTCACCGCCTGCCCAGCGGATCAAGCGCGCTGCCCCGGCGGGGGGGAGGCGGGGCGCTGCCCTGTTCGCGCGCGATCGCCTCCAGCGCGGCGATGCGGTCGCCGGTATCGGGATGCGTCGAGAACAGCGCGCGCACCCCCGAGGGCACGATGTACAATTGCGCCGCCGCCGGGTTGCGCTCGACCACCGGGTTGGGAATTCGCTGCGCCTGGTTCGAAATCCGCGCCAGCGCCGAGGCGAGCGCAAGCGGCTTGCCACTGATCTCCGCACCGCCGCGATCCGCGCCGAATTCGCGCGTCCGGCTGATCGCCATCTGCACGATCATCGCGGCAAAGGGCGCGACGAAGACCGCCAGCATCGCCGCCCAGGGGTTGCGATTGTCGTCGCGGAAGAACAGCCCGAAATTGGCGAGCATCGACACCGCGCCGGCGATCGTCGCGACCATGGTCATGATCAGCGTGTCGCGGTTCTTCACATGCGCCAGTTCGTGCGCCATCACGCCTTCCACCTCGTCGCGGCTCAGCATCTGCAGCAGGCCCGTGGTCGCAGCCACAGCGGCGTTTTCAGGATTCCGCCCCGTGGCGAAGGCGTTGGGCGCAGCCTGATCGATGATATAGACGCGCGGCATCGGCAGTCCGCCGCGCTCGGCCAGACGGGCGACCAGATTGTAGAAATCCGGGTGGCTCTCAGCGCTCACCTCGACGGCATTGTGCATTTTCAGCACGATCTTGTCGGCATTCCAGAAGGTGAACAGGTTCATGCCCGCCGCGACCAGCAGCGCGATCACCGCGCCAACCGATCCACCCAGCGTATAGCCCAAGGCCATGAACAGCGCGGTCAGCGCTGCCAGCAGCATGGTGGTCTTAAGTCCGTTCATCTCGGTTCAAAATCCTTGTCTGACATTGCATGCCCGGTGCTTCACATCGCGCCCGGCACGCCCCATATGCCCGCAAGAAATGTAGGAATGCCGCGCCGGTTTTCAATCGATCGGGCGGCCCAGCCCAAGGGACGCAGCATGCCAGATACCCCCCGCGCGACGCGCCGCCCCGATCATGTCAAGCCGCCCGCGCATTGGGGCAAATCGCCGCCCGTGCCCGTGCCCCAGCCGATCGCCGATGGCGATGCCGAGGAGGCCGCCAAGGGCCCGACCCGCTTCGGCGACTGGGAGCACAAGGGCATCGCGATCGACTTCTGATGATGTGTCACCGGCGATGACACGACTTTTCAACCTTTGCGCCGCATGCTATTGACACGATTGTCAGTGAGAGGGCGAGAAAGGTTGACCATGTCCGAGCCGATATTCCGTCATCCCGAGCGGCCCGTGCCGAAGTTCCGCCCGTTCAGGGCCATGCACCATTTTCGCAAGCTGATTGCGGACAAGGAAGATACCGAGCAGGTCTTCCACATCTTCCAGTGCCTGCCGCGGTTGAAGCTGGTCGATGAGATCCGGGCCTTCGTGTACAGCGATTTCGGGCGGCAGCTGCGGATCAGCGAGCCTTATCTTCCCGACATTCTCGACGATCATGCTCGGCTGCGCGCCATGCCCAAGGGCAGCGTCGCGCATGCCTATGTCGATTTCATGGAGCGCGAGGGGCTGTCGGCTGCCGGGCTGGTCGCCGAATATGACCGGTTCCAGGGCAATCGCCGTTATGGCGACATGGTCGAATGGTATGTCAACCGGCTGCGCGACACGCATGACCTGCTGCATGTGCTGACCGGCTATGGCCGCGACGCGCTGGGCGAAGCGTCGGTGCTGGCCTTCACCTATGGCCAGAACCCGTCGCCCGGCAATATCTTCATCGCCTATATGGCCGCGCTCAATATCCGGCGCACGATCGGCAGCGATGCCCCGGTGCTGAAGGCGGTCGGCGAAGCCAAAAGGCTGGGCAAGGCGTGCCCGCGCATTGCCGAACAGCCGATGCTCGCGCTGCTCGCCGAGCCACTGGCTGCGGCGCGCAAGCGGCTGAACATCGATGCGCCGCGTTATTACGCCATGGCGCACGAGCGGCTGCGCGCGCGCGGCATCGATCCGTATAATCTGCTCGGCAATCCTCAGCCCGCCTGACGGTCAGCCCGGCAGCGAACGCATGGCCGCGAGGACGCGCTCGGCCCATTCCGGCTGACAGACCAGCAGGTCGGGCATGTAAGTGTCCGCCTGGTTGTAGACCAACGGCGCGCCATCGGCGCGGCTGACGTGCAAACCGTGCGCGGCAGCGACAGCAACCGGCGCGCAGCTGTCCCATTCATACTGCCCGCCGGTGTGGAGATAGATTTCCGCCTCGCCGCGCACCACGGCCATCGCCTTGGCGCCGGCGCTGCCCATCGGCACGAGTTCCGCGCCCAGGATTTCCGCCACCGCCAATGCTTCCCTGGCCGGGCGGCTGCGGCTGACCAACATGCGCGGGATCGGCGCGCCGGGGGGCAGGGGCTGCGGCTGGTCGGATCGCAGGACCAGATCGAGCCCCGGCAGGGCCACCGCGCCGATTGTCGCCACGCCATCGACTGCGAGCGCGACATGCACCGCCCAGTCGGCGCGCGCCTCGCCATATTCGCGGGTGCCGTCGACCGGATCGACGATCCACACGCGGCTCTTGTCCAACCGCGCGGGATTGTCCTTCTCCTCCTCGCTCAACAGCCCGTCATCGGGGCGTTCGCGTCGCAGCGCGTCGCACAGAAAGGCATTGGCGGCAGCATCACCCGCCTTGCCGAGCGACTGGCCTTCCAGCCCGCTCGACATGCGTACCGCCAGCAGCGTCTGCCCCGCAGCATGCGCCAGATGCGCGGCAAGTTCGGCGTCGGTCATGCTCATTTGAGCGGCATCAGCTGGCGGACGATATGTTCGGCGGCCTCTTCCGGCGTCATCTCGACCGTGTTGACGCGGATGTCCGGATCCTCGGGCGGCTCGTACGGGCTGTCGATCCCGGTGAAATTCTTGAGCGCGCCCGAACGGGCCTTCTTGTACAGCCCCTTCACATCGCGCGCCTCGGCGACCTCCAATGGCGTATCGACGAAAATCTCGACGAACTCGCCTTGCGGAAGCATCTTGCGCACCATCTCGCGCTCGGCGCGGAACGGGCTGATGAATGCAGTCAGCACGATCAGCCCGGCATCGGCCATCAGCTTGGCAACCTCGCCGACGCGGCGGATATTCTCGATCCGGTCGGCCTCGGTAAAGCCGAGATCGCGGTTCAGGCCGTGGCGGACATTGTCGCCATCGAGCAGGAAGGTGTGGCGGTTCATCAGGTTGAGCCGCTTTTCCACCTCGTTGGCGATGGTCGACTTGCCCGAACCCGACAGCCCGGTGAACCACAGCACCTTGGGCTTCTGGTTCTTCAACGACGCATGCACCTCGCGGGTGATGTCGGTCGCCTGCCAGTGCACGTTCTGCGCGCGGCGCAGCGCAAAGTGCAGCATCCCTGCGCCGACGGTCCGGTTGGTCAGCTTGTCGATCAGGATGAAGCCGCCCAGCGTCCGGCTTTCGGCATAGGGTTCGAACACCAAGGGCTTGTCGGTCGCGATCTCGGCGACACCGATCGCGTTGAGCTCCAGCGTTTTGCACGCCAGATGCTCCAACGTGTTGACGTTCACGGTATATTTGGGCTGCTGCACCGTCACCGACACGGTCTGCGTGCCGAGCTTGAGCCAATAGGACCGCCCGACGAGCATGGCGTCGTCATCCATCCACACGATGGTCGCCTCGAACTGGTCGGCAGCCTGGGGCGGCTGGTCGGCGGTGGCGATGACGTCGCCGCGCGAACAGTCGATCTCGTCGGCGAGGCAGATCGTCACCGACTGGCCTGCGACGGCACTGTCGAGATCGCCATCAAGCGTGACTATGCGGCTGACCGTGCTGGTCTTGCCCGAGGGCAAAACCCGCACCGCATCGCCTGGCTTCACCGTGCCGCCCGCGATCAGGCCGGAAAAGCCCCGGAAATCGAGGTTCGGACGGTTGACCCATTGCACCGGCATGCGGAAAGGCTTTGCCTGATCGGTGGCGCTGTCGACCTCGACCGTTTCCAGATGCTCGACCAGGCTGGGCCCTGAATACCAGGGCGTGTTGGGCGAGGGCGCGGTGATATTGTCGCCCTTGAAGCCGCTGATCGGCATCGCCACGAAATCGCCGATGCCGATGGATGCTGCAAACTCGCGATATTCTGCGACGATCTCGTCGAACCGCGCCTGGCTGTAGTCGATCAGGTCCATCTTGTTCACGGCCAGCACGATGTGGCGGATGCCGATCAGGTGCGCGAGATAGCTGTGCCGCCGCGTCTGCGTCAGCACCCCCTTGCGCGCGTCGATCAGGATGACGGCAAGGTCTGCCGTCGAGGCGCCGGTGACCATGTTGCGCGTATACTGTTCGTGCCCCGGCGTGTCGGCGACGATGAACTTGCGCTTTTCGGTCGAGAAGAAGCGATAGGCGACATCGATGGTGATGCCCTGTTCGCGCTCTGCAGCAAGGCCGTCGACGAGCAGCGCGAAATCGATCTCCTGCCCTTGCGTGCCGACGCGCTTGCTGTCGGCTTCCAGCGCGGCCAGCTGATCCTCGAAGATCATCTTGCTGTCATAGAGCAGCCGCCCGATCAGCGTCGACTTGCCGTCGTCCACCGACCCGCAGGTGATGAAGCGGAGCATCGTCTTGTGCTGGTGCTTGTCGAGATAGGCGAGGATGTCCTCGGCGATCAGGGCGTCTGTCTGGTAGACGGGGGTCTGGTCGGCGGTTTCCATCAGAAATAGCCCTCCTGCTTCTTCTTCTCCATCCCCGCACCGCCCGCGTCCTTGTCGATCACGCGGCCCTGGCGTTCGGACGTGGTGGTGAGCAAGGTTTCCTGGATCACCTCGGGCAGGGTGCTGGCCGTGCTTTCGACAGCGCCGGTCAGCGGGAAGCAGCCCAGGGTACGGAAGCGGATCGAGCGGTTGGTGATCTCGGGCGTGTAGCCCAGCACCTTTTCCAATCGAGGGATGTCATCGGCCATGAACAACTGGCCCTCCCATTCGAAGGTCGGGCGGATCGCCGCGAAATACAGAGGCACGATCGGCACGTCGTTCAGCTGGATGTACTGCCAGATATCGAGCTCGGTCCAGTTGCTGATCGGGAAGACGCGGATGCTTTCGCCCTTGTTCTTGCGGGCGTTGTAGAGGTTCCACAATTCGGGCCGCTGGTTCTTCGGGTCCCAGCCATGGCTGGCGGTGCGGAACGAGAAGATGCGCTCCTTGGCGCGGCTCTTTTCCTCGTCGCGCCGCGCGCCGCCGAACGCCGCATCGAAGCCATGCAGATCGAGCGCCTGTTTCAGCCCCTCGGTCTTCCACATGTCGGTGTGCAACGGGCCGTGATCGAACGGATTGATCCCGCGCTCCGCCGCTTCGGGGTTCTGATAGACCAGCAGCTCCATGCCGCTCTCGCGCGCCATCTTGTCGCGCAGGGCGTACATGTCCTGGAACTTCCAGGTGGTGTCGACATGCAGCAGCGGGAAGGGCGGGGGCGAGGGGAAGAAGGCCTTGCGCGCCAGATGGAGCATGACCGCGCTGTCCTTGCCGACCGAATAGAGCATCACCGGCTTCTCGGACTGCGCCACCACCTCGCGCATGATGTGGATCGCTTCCGCCTCGAGGCGCTCGATATGGGTGAGGGTGCGGGTCATCGGCAGAGCTCCGTGCTGGGATGCCGCGCAGATGGCACGCCAACATCTGTCTTGAACCTCCCATTTGGGAGGGTATAGAAAATTCATGCGTTTCGACCCCGGTCTGCTCGAATCCCTGCACGAGGGCATGTTCCAGGCTCCCTTGTGGGATGACTTCCTGCACCGCCTGCGCGCGAGTTCCGGCGCGGCGCTGACGCTGCTTGCCATCCGTCCCCAGGGGCAGAGCGATGTTGCAGAGCTCGTGGCGGGCGAGGGACCCGCGAGCGCGCTGCGACGCCTGCTGGTGAGCGCCGCTATGCGGGAGGGGCGAAGCTATGCGCTCGAAGAGCTGATCGATCTGGGCGGTGCAGCCGATCGCGAGACACTGGCAGCCGCGCGAATCAAGGCGCTGCGGGCGGTGCGGGTGACCGAACCGAGCGGCGTCGACGGCTGGCTCGCCTGTGCTGGGGAGAGAGATCTGGGCTCGGCTGCGGGCGCGCTGGTGCTGGCGCTGGCGCCGCACCTTAAGATTGCGCTGCGCAGCTTCGCTGCCCTGGAGCGCGAGCGCTTCCGCTCGGCAGTCACGGGCGAGGCGTTCAATCGGCTGAACATCGGCTGGCTAACGCTCGATGCCCAGGGGCGGATCGTCGAGGCGAGCGAGAATGCCGGACAGATGTTCCAATGGGGCAGCCTGATCCGGCGCGGACGCTATGACCGGCTGGTACCGGCCGACCCGGCTGTGGACCGGCAGCTCACCGGCTATCTGAAGCAAGTTGCCGCCGGGAAGACGGTGCGGCCGCTGGCGATTAACCTCAGCCGCGATCCCTGGCTCGACATGCTGGTCGCGCCGCTTCAGGGCGAGACGATATCGGGCCATCGTTCGGCCAGCGTCATCGTCTATGTCAGCGGCGACCGGCGCAGCCAGGCCGATCGGTGCGAGCAGCTGGTCGACATGTTCGGCCTGTTGCCCAGCGAAGCGCGGTTGGCCTGGCTGCTCGCTCAGGCGACCAGCATCAGGGACGCCGCCGCGGCGCTCGGGCTGAGCGAGGAAACCGCGCGGAATTACTCGAAGAAAATCTATGCCAAGACCGGCGCGAGCGGCCATGCCGAGCTGGTGCGCGTGATCATGACCAGCGTGCTGGCGTTGAGCTGAATGCCAGCGTTGCCATAAGGGTGACAATTCATCGCAAATCGAAGCGCCGGGGCATTGACCACCATGCGATAGTATCACATGCAAGCGGTCTGATCGTTTCAGGGGCGATAACGCCCTGAAAAGGGGGTTGTCTTGCGTCGTCTTTCCGCCGTTTCCGCTTCGCTGTTCGCGCTTGCTGCTGCGACCGCAACTGCCTCTGCCAGCCCGGTCGAGCAGACCAAGGGCAGTTACGAGGACAAGTTCCGCCAGCTCGAAGGCGAGGAATGGCCGACCCCGACCGATTATCGCAATTCCTCTGGCGCGCCGGGCTATCGCTACTGGCAGCAGAAGGTCGATTATGACGTCAAGGCGCGGCTCGACGAGGCCAGGCGCACGGTCAGCGGCAGCCAGACGGTCCGCTATGTCAACAACTCGCCCGATGCGCTGCCCTATCTGTGGCTGCTGCTCGATCAGAACCAGTACAAGCGCGATTCGATCGAGGCGATGACCGAGACTGTCTCGGGTGACAAGATCAGCCTGGCCGAAGTGCGCCGGCTCAAGCGCCTCAAGGAATGGGAGGGCGGCTTCACCATCGCTGCGGTGCGCGATGCCAGCGGCAAGGCGCTGCCCTTCACCGTGGTCGACAGCCTGCTGCGTATCGATCTGTCCCAGGCGGTCGCTCCCAATGGCGGCGAGACCAGCTTCTCGATCGAATGGTCGTTCCCGATGGCCGAGAACAAGGTGGTTGGCGGGCGATCGGGCTACGAGTGCTTCACCCAGCCGGGCGAGGACGGCAATTGCATTTTCGAAGGCGCGCAATGGTTCCCGCGGCTTGCGGTCTATTCGGACTATGAAGGCTGGCACAACAAGGCATTCCTGGGGTCGGGCGAATTCACGCTGGAATTCGGTGACTATCGCGTCGCGCTGACCGTTCCCGCTGACCATGTCGTGGCCGCCACCGGCGTGCTGCAGAACCCCGACCAGGCGCTGAGTCCCGCGCAGCGCCAGCGGCTCGAACAGGCCAAGTCGGCCACCAGCCCGGTCTATGTGGTGACTCCGCAAGAGGCGGAGGCGGCAGAACGCGGCAAGGCCTCGGGCGAGAAGACTTGGATATTCTCCGCCACCAATGTCCGCGATTTCGGCTGGGCGAGTTCGCGCAAGTTCGCCTGGGACGCGATGGGCGTGAAACAGGATTATGCCGATCAGCCGCTGGTCATAGCGATGAGCTTCTTCCCCAAGGAAGCACGCCCGCTCTGGGACGCCTATTCGACCAAGGCGATCGCGCACACGATCGACGTCTATGGCAAGTTTGCCTTTCCCTATCCCTATCCGGTTGCGCAGTCGGTCAACGGGCCGGTGGGCGGGATGGAATATCCGATGATCACCTTCAACGGCCCGCGCCCGGTGAAGGACAAGAAGACAGGCAACCTCACTTATACCGAGCGCGCCAAATACGGGCTGATCGGCGTGGTGATCCACGAGATCGGCCACAACTGGTTCCCGATGATCGTCAATTCGGACGAGCGGCAATGGACCTGGATGGACGAGGGGCTGAACACCTTCCTGCAGTTCCAGGCCGAACGGCTGTGGGACAAGGATTATCCGGCGCGGCGCGGCGAGCCCAAGGATATCGCCGAATACATGCTCTCGACCAACCAGATGCCGTTGATGACGCAGTCGGATTCGGTGCTGCAATTCGGCGCGAACGGCTATGGCAAGCCGGCCACCGCGCTCACGATCCTGCGCGAGACGATCCTGGGGCGCGAGCTGTTCGACCGCGCCTTCCGCGAATATGCGACACGCTGGCGGTTCAAGCATCCCACGCCCTATGACTTCTTCCGCACGATGGAGGAAAGCTCTGGCGTCGATCTCGACTGGTTCTGGCGCGGCTGGTTCTATTCGACCGACCATGTCGATATCGCGCTCGACAAGGTGGTGCGTGCGACGCTCGAACCGGCGGACGCCACCGCCGCTGCCGCCGAGCGCAAGAAGCGCCGCGATGCCGAGCCCGGATCGCTCACCGCCGCGCGCAATGCCGGGCAGCAGACCGTGGTCGAGCGCGATCCTGCGACGCGCGATTTCTATGACAGCATCGACCCGCTCGACGCCACCGCCGCCGACAAGCGCAAGGCGGCGGAAGCCTTTGCCGATCTGACGGCGGAGGAAAAGGCGGCGCGCCAGGTGACCGATAACTTCTATCGCTTCAGTTTCTCCAATCGCGGTGGCCTTGTCATGCCGGTGATCCTCAAGATGGATTTCGCCGACGGATCCAGCGAGACCGCGCGCATCCCGGCAGAGGTCTGGCGCTACAACCAGAAGGCGGTGACCTGGCAGTTCGTGACCCCCAAAACGCTGACGCGTGCCGAGGTGGATCCGCTCTGGGAGACCGCCGATGCCGACCGCTCTAACAATGTCTATACCGGCCAGATCGACCCCAAGACGCTGGGCATCGAAACGCCCGAGGAAACCAAGAACCGGATGAAGGATTCGGACGTCAAGGTGCAGCCCGATTCGCTCCGCACATTTGGCGCGCCGAAATGATGCGGCGTTTCTCTGCCATCGTGGCGGCGGTTGCGAGCCTGACGCTCGCCCCCCAGGCGAATGCCCATCGCGGGCATGATGCGATGACCGTCGTCACGCTGGAGCCCGATGGTGCGGTTACCGTCTCGCATCGGTTCGAGGCGCATGATCTGGAACCCGCGCTCGCCGAGATTGCGCCGAATGCGCAGACCAGCCTCGACGATCCCGACGCCATTGCCGAGCTGAAAACCTATCTGCTCGCACATTTCAAGCTGCGCGCCGATGGACAGGAGGTGCCGCTTTCGGTCGCCTCGGTCGATATCGGCGTGCGCGAGGTGCGGATGAATTACGCTGGTTCGATAAAGGGACGTCCCAAGGCGGTCGCGATCCAGACCACGATCCTGCGCGACATCTATCCGCGCCAGGTCAACCAGGTCGAGGTCAAGCGCGGTACCTTCGCGCGGACGCTGCGCTTCGGCGGCGACGAGGTGCAGACGGTCGCGCTTCCCTGACAGGCCATGCCCCGATGGTCGCAGGACCACCGGGGAGGACATGACCTGCTGGATGCCGTGCAGGCTCAACCGCGCTTGGGGGTGCGGCCCTTGGGGTCGTGCCAGCGCAGCGCGGGATCGTTCATGAAATCCTCGAGCGGCGTGTGGGTGAGGTGGTTGGTGTAATTGCTGATCACCTTGGTGGCGATGATCGTCACCACCTCGAGCAGCTGCGCCTTGCTGAACCCGGCGGCGAGAAATGCCTCGACCGCCGCGTCTCCGGCAAAGCCGCGCTGCTCGGCGACCGTTTCCGCGAAGACGCGCAGCGCCTGCAGACGGGGATCGGCAATCGGCTGGAGGGAGCGGATTGCCTGGATCACGTCTTCGGGAACCCCCGCCTTGCGCGACAGGAAGGTGTGGCCCGAAGCGCAATATTCGCAGCCATGAAAGACGTTGATGGCCTGATAGACGACCTGCTGTTCGGCCGGGCTCAGGCTGGCCTCCGCCGCGATCAGGCCGAACAGATCGTCATAGGCCTTCAACGCCACCGGGCTTTCGGCGAGCGTCGCCTGCAGCTTGGGGATGAAGCCCCAGCCTTTCTTGACCGCAGCCAGACGGTCCTTCGATTCTTCGGGGGCGGTGTCGATGCTGTGGATGGTGAAAGCGGTCATGTCCTGTCTCCTGTTGGCCGCACCGTGCTTGGCTGCGGACAGATCGGAATTAGGCCATGCCTGATAATTGCAGTAGATAGGCGAAAGAGCTATCACTCATTCCTGAGGGGAATGAATTATGGATCGGCTTCAGGCGATGCGGCATTTCGTGACGGTGGTCGATTGCGGCTCGTTCTCGGCCGCCGCGCGCCAGCTGCGGATCGGTCAACCCGCCCTGTCCAAATCGGTCGCCTTGCTCGAAGACCGGCTGGGCGTAAGGCTCATCGTCCGCAACACCCGAAGCCACAGCCTCACCGAAGCGGGCCAGCGTTTCTATGACGGCGCTCGTCTGGCGCTGGACGAGGCCGATGCCGCCGAGGCCGCTGCGCGCGACGAGGCCGGATCGCTGAGCGGCAGTCTGCGCATCGCCGCACCGCCGGTCTATGCCAGCCAGGTCGTGATCCCACTTCTGCCCGATTTTCAGGCGATGCACCCGGATATCCGCATCGAGCTGATCCTCGATGACCGGCGGATCGATCTGGTCGAGGAGGGGGTGGATCTGGGGCTGCGCACGGGCGCGCTGGGCGACAGCAGCCTGCTTGCGCGGCGGATCGACAGGGCGAGCCGGATGCTGGTGGCAACGCCCGGCTATCTGTCCGACATGGGCGCGCCCGTCCAGCCTGACGATCTGCGCCGCCACCGCATCGTCAGTTTCACGAGCTTCGAGAATCGCGAGGCCTGGACGTTCGAGCAGGGTGGTGCGCGCCAGACGGTGGTCCCCGGCGATCCCGTGCTGCGCGTCAACGCGGCCGAAGGGCTGCGGGCTGCGGTTCTGGCGGGGATGGGTATCGCGATGGTCACCGATCGCATGGTGGGGGCCCATCTGGCGCGCGGTGAACTGGTCCCGCTGCTGGCCGACTGGACTTTGGGGACAAACGATATCTGGGTGATCTTTCCCGAAGGCCGGCGCGTCCGCCCGCGCGCGCGGCTGTTCGCCGACTGGCTGGCGGATGCGGTTGCCGAGATTGGTTAATCCGCCAGTGCGGTGAAGCGGAAGTCGCGGAATTTCGCTTCACCCGGGCCGGCGGCATAGAGCCCCGGTCGCAGCATCAGGAACCCGCCGCGGACATTGTGGTGATAGCCCGAGACTTCCATGCCGCGATCGAATTTCAGCCAGGTCTTCCCGCCATCCCCCGATGTGTGGAAGCTGACGATATGCTTCCGGTTGGTCACGCGGATGCGCATGCGGCTGCCGTGCGGGTTGGCAGGGCGGCCGCGCTCGATGCCGTACTGGTGCGTAACGAAACGCTCGGCATCGAAGCCCAGGCCCGCATAGAGCTTGTCGTCATAGAACAGCACCAGGCCTGCCGTACCGCCGGGAGCGAGTTCGATATCGCATTCGAAACGGTAGGATGTGTCGCCCGCCGTGACCAGCAGCGGCGATCCGGTCGAGGGGGCGAGGCCCTTGCCCTTGAGGAACAGGGTGTTGTCCTTGACGCGCACCCGCGTCGCCTCATCGGAATCGGGGCGGAAGAATGACCATTTGGTGCCGAGTGCGAGCGTAGCGAAATTGTCGGACAGCGCCATGCCGTGCGGCAGCGCCTCGCCGCCCTTCGGCTTTGGCAAGGGGCTGGAAAGGTCGCCGCCGGTCATGCGGAACCAGCCATCGGGCGTGAACTCCACCGGATCGAGCAGGCATTGCCTGCCCAGCGTCCAGTAACCGTTCTCGAACCCGTGATAGAGGCTCCACCAGCTTCCATCGGCGGCTTCGACCAGGCTGGCATGGCCACGCGACCACCAGGCTTCGCGGATATCGGTCGTGCGCACCAGCGGGTTGCCGGGATGCTGTTCCCACGGGCCATGGATCGAACGCGAGCGGGCTGCGATCACCATATGGCCCGTGGGAGGTCCCGCCGTGCCCCCCACGGCGGTAATCATGTAGAACCAGCCTCCGACGCGGTGGATCTTCGGTCCCTCGGGCGAGAAGCCCTCGACATCCCATTCGTCCGGATAGCGCCAGGGGTCGTAGACATGTTCGACCTCGCCGGTCACGCGCATGCCGTCATCGGACAGCCTCACCCGGTCGCCGCCCGAGAGGAACAGCCACCGCGATCCGTCCTCGCCGACCGCATGACAGGGGTCGATATGCTCGTGCAGACCCAGCGGGACGGGGTCGGACCAGGGGCCGTCGATATGGTCGGCCCAGATCACGTAAATGTCGTTCTGCGGGCTAGCCTTGACCGGGATGTAGAGAAAATATCGGCCCCGGTGTTTTTCCAGACTGACCGCCCAGACCGAGCCGATATTGCGGGTGAGCGCTGGCTTGCGTGGGCACCAGTTCACCAGATCGCGCGAATGCCAGATCAGCAGGCCGGGATAGGATTCGAAGCTCGAGAAAGTGAGATAGTAATCCTCGCCATCCTTGAGGATCGCGGGGTCAGGCCGGTCGCCCGACAGCACCGGATTGAGGAAGCGGCCATCGCCGAGATCGGCGATGCGCTGATTGCCCAGGCCCCGGCGCCAGCCTGGGGAGGGAATCGGCGCCGGGGAGGGGCTTGCGGGCAGAGATGTTGCAAGCCCCAAGCTGGTCAGCCCCGCCGAGGCGATAGCGCCCCGGCGGGTGAAGAGCGGCGAGCGGCGCGTCACAGCGCCAGGCCCGTGGTGCGCGCCCAGGCGCGCCATAATTCGGGCCAGACCTCGACCGGCTTGCCGATGGCCTTGCGCAGCCCGAAACCGTGCCCGCCATGCTCGAACAGATGCGTCTCGACCCGCACGCCCTTGTCCTTGAGCGCGGCGCGCAGCAGCAATGCGTTGTTGACGGGTACCACCTCGTCATCCTCGGCATGCAGCAGAAAGAAGGGCGGCGCGTCGGCGGGAACGTTGCGATGCGGCGAATGCGCGGCTTCGAGCGCGGGCGTCGGTGCCTTGCCGAGCAGCAGGTCGCGCGAACCCGGATGCGCATCGGGCGGGGTCATCGAGATCACCGGATAGATCGGCGCGGCGCTGTGCGGCCTGGCAGAAAGACGGTCGGCGGCATCGCCCGGATCATAGACTTTCGCGTCGAAGCGCGTGGAAAGGTCCGCGCACAGATGCCCACCCGCAGAAAAACCCATAGCCGAAACGCGCTCCGGGTCGATCGCAAAATCGCGAGCGCGCGCGCGTATCAGCCGCATCGCGCGCTGCGCATCGGCTAGCGCGACATCGGGGCCCGCCGCCCAGCCTTCACCCGGCAGGCGATAGAACAGCACGAAGGCGGTGAAGCCGCGCGCCGCCAGCCAGCGGCCCATCTCATAGCCTTCCTTGTCGACCACCACCCAGCGATAGCCGCCGCCCGGCGTGATCAGCACCGCTGCGCCATTGGGCCGGTCGGGCTGGAACACCGCCATGCGGGGTCTGGAAATGCCGAACACCGCGCGGTCGGTGACCAGCCGGTCGGTCGAGCGCTCCTGCACGGTTTCGACGAGCGGCTTGGCGGGAGCACCCGGTGCGCCACTTGCCCACAGGTCGATCGTCTCATTGGGCTGGGGCAGGCCAGGGGGCAATGCGCCACCTGGCACCTGCGGCACTGGCGTCTGCGCCTTTGCCAGGCCGGCAAGGCCCAGAACGAGCGGAGCCGCCATGAGGGACCGGCGGTCTATCTTCATGGCGGCTCCTCTTGCGTTAGGTCGGGCAGCGGCGAACCGCTGCCCCGGTTGTGATCAGTATTTGAAGCGCGCGCCCAGGAAGAAGGTGCGGCCGAAATGGTTGTTCTCGTAGTTCCGGTCCGCATCGAAATCGGTGAAGCGATAGCGATAGGTGTCGGTCAGGTTGTTGCCTTCCAGCGAGACTTCGAGCCATTCGGTGAACTTGTACCGGATCGATGCATCGAGGTTGAACTGGCTGCCAAAGCCTTCCAGGACATTGCCGGTGCCGCTCGCGCCTTCGTGCCAGCGGCTGCGATAGGTGCCCATCACGCGCGCGGAGAATTTGCCGTCGTCATAGTAGAAGGTGCCGTTGAACGACCGCTTCGACACGTTGGCGAGAGCCGCGCGGCGGGTAACGGGCTGCAGCGCGCCTCCCGGTGCAACTGCAGGGCCCTGCAGTGTAAAGTTAGCACTGCTGTCAATGAACGTCGCGTTGGCTAGAATACCGAAGTTGCCGAAGAATCCATCCGTGAAAGCGCTGAACGGGATTTGGGCAGCAATTTCGACACCCTTCAGCTTTGCACCCTGACCGTTGACCGTGGTGGTCAACGTCCAGATCGGCTGGCTGAGCAGCGCCGGGTTCAGCGCAGCTGGCGAAGATGGGTTGAGCACGGAGACTGGTAGCCCGGTTTGAGCAAAGGTTGCCTCAGTAATCGCTGCCGACTGGGTGAAGCTGCCGACATTTTTGATGAAGCCGGCGACCGACAGTAGGGCCTGCGGCGCGAAATACCATTCGATCGCGAGGTCATAGTTCGTCGCGCGGAACGGCTCGAGGAACGGGTTGCCGCTGTTGACGCGGAAGTTGAAGCCGTCCGCCGAACCGCCGGGGGTCAGCGAGCCGAGCGTCGGACGGGTGATCACCTCGGCCGCTGCCGCGCGGATGATCAGGTTCTGCGTCGGGAAGAAGGCGATATTGGCCGAGGGCAGCCAGTCGTCATAGCTGGGCTCGATCGTCGCTTCGACCGCGCCGACCAGGTCGTAGGACGACTGCTCCGTCTTCACATAGCGGATGCCGCCGTTGAACGCATATTCCAGGCCGAAAATGTCGCCCTTGGCGTCGAACTGCAGATAGCCGCCCTTGGTGGTTTCCTGCACGCCGCGATTGTTGCCTGCGTCCAGCGCCAGCGGACGGCTGTACAGCTTGGTGAACTCGGTGGTCGCATCGAGATTGGGGACCAGCCAGCTGTTCGTATTGCCCGCCGGTTGACCGGCATTGCCCAGCTGGAACAGCTCGGAAAGCTGCGCCGTCACCGGGAAGCCATAGACAGCGGTCGGGCCGAACAGGCTGGTGGGCGAGCAGGTGATGGTGCCCAGCACCCGGTCCAGACCGCCATTGCCGCAGACCGCGGTATCGCGGGTGAACGCCACGGTATCGAACTCGAACCGGCGCCACATCACGCCCGCCTTGATCGTGAAGTCCTCGGTGACATCCCATTCGGTGCGCAGCTGCGCGGTCTTGAACTGGTTGACGATCTCGGAGGGACGGTCGCGGATTTCGGCGAGTTGGAACACGGCCGGATCGGTGACGCTGGTGCCGAAGGTCAGCTTCGGACGCTTCATGTCGGTATAGTCGTAGCTATAGCCCTGCGCGTCGCGGTCATCGAACACGACCGTCGTTTCCACCGGAATGTCGGCGGTCGATTTCGAGATGCCGCCGAGCAGCGTGAAGCGGAAGCTGTCTGACAGGTCCTGATCCCAGGTGCCGCCGACCTGATAGAATTCGGTCGTGCTTTCGCGCAGATAATGTTCGGTGCGGACCCAGGCATCGTTGAACGTGCCGCTGATCATGTTGTTATTGGCGTCGTAAACCGGGTTTATGACGTCGATCGAGCGCTCGTTCGAGCGGAACAGCACCTCGCCCCAGCGCTCGCGCCGGTCGCTGTTGAAGCGCGAATACAGACCGTCGATCGAGAACTTGGTCATGTCGGTCGGCGCGAACTGGATCGATCCGGTAATGCCCAGACGCTCGCGATCGTGCTTGACCTCGCCATAGCGCGGGATGCGCGGGTGGAAGGACAGCGCCGCCTGATCGCAAGCCGCGTTGCGGCCATTCACATAGACGCCCCCGGCGTTCCGGACCGGGGTCGTGTTCGTCGCACTCTGCTGGAAGCAGGGGGTGCCGTTGACCGAGTCGAAGCGCGCTTGCGCCCAGCGTACGGTGTTGTTGCCGAGCTCGAGCACCTGGGTCTTCTGATAGGCCGCCGAAAGCGACACGCCGAAGGTGCCGGCATCATTGCGCCAGCTCAGCAGGCCTGCGAGGCGCGGGCCGGCATATTCGGACAGGTCGTTATAGCTGACCACGGCCGAGCCGACGGCGGTAAAGCCCGCCTTGGCTGCGAGCGGGTTGCCGGTGTTGAGATCGACCACCGCACCCAGCGAACCTTCGTCGAGACTGGCTTCGGCGGTCTTGTGCACGACGATCGAGCTGAACAGTTCGGAGGCGAACACGTTGAAGTCGAACGCTCGGTCGCGGTTGGCGGAGGCGCCATCGGTCGAGGTCGCGACGGTTTCGAGACCGTTGACGCGGACGCGGGTGAACTGGCTCGACAGACCGCGCACGGTGATCGCGCGGCCTTCGCCGGCGTCACGGGTGATCGAGATGCCGGGGATGCGCTGCAGCGATTCCGCGAGGTTCTGGTCGGGGAACTTGGCGATGTCCTCGGCGACGATCGCGTCGATCGCACCGACCGAGGTGCGCTTCAGGTTGATCGCGGCTTCGAGCGACTGGCGAAAGCCGGTGACGACGATCTCGTCCGCAGCCGGAGCTTCGTCCTCGACCGTGGTCGGTTGCTCGCCCTCGGCGACCTGCGCCTGCGCGGTGCCGGTCGCGGCCAGCGCGCACCCTGCGAGCAGTGCCGCCTTGAAAATGGAATGGCCGGTTGCCCGGTGCGTGTTCTGACGGCGCATGTCTGTCCCCTCCTGATCGCCTTATTTCAGGCAATTGCTACCGGTGTCAAAGGAGAAGATGCAGTATGCATCCGATACGCCCTGACACCCTGACTCCCGACTTCCGAGGCCTCGCCGGAGCGGGCATCGCTGTTCTTCCCGATGATCCATGGAGCGTGTCAGTGAGGCTGACCGTCCAAGGTAACCGGTGTCATTATGTATTGCCCTCTCGCTGCGGCTCTGTCAATAACCATGGCAACGGGAGAGACATCATGCGCAAGACCTTGCAGAAAGCCGCGATAATCGGGGCTTTCGCCCTGGCCAGCCTGACCCATGCCGCCGCCGAGCCGCATCCGGGCGATCCCACGAGAGGCGGCGCAGGGGGGCGAATCATTCGCGTCACCACGCTCGCCAAATCGGGGCCGGGATCGCTGGCCGAGGCGCTGGCTGCAAAGGGGCCTCGCACGGTGGTGTTCGAAGTCGGCGGCGTGATCGATCTGGGGCGCAGCACGCTGGAAATCACCGAGCCCTATCTTACAATCGCGGGTCAGACCGCGCCATCGCCCGGTATCACGATCGTCAAGGGCGGCATCGATCTGCGCACGCACGATGTCGTCGTATCGCACATCCGGGTGATGACCGGCGCGGACGGCCAGGCGCGCATGTCGGGCTGGGAGGCGGATTCGTTTTCCACCGTCGCCGCGCACAATGTCGTGGTCGAGCATTGCAGTTTCCTGTGGGGCGTGGACGAGAACATGTCCGCTTCCGGCCCGCGCTTCACCGGCAACACGGTCGACCAATGGCGCGCGGGCACCAGCCACCATATCGTGTTCCGCGACAATCTGGCGGCAGAGGGGCTGGCCAATTCAAGCCACCCCAAGGGCGAGCATAGCAAAGGCTCGCTCATCCACGATAATGCAACGAATATAATGTTTTACCGCAATGTCTGGGCGCATAATGTCGAGCGGTCGCCGCTGGTCAAGGGCGGGGCGCAGGTGGCGATGGTCAACAACCTGATCTACAATCCGGGCCACCGCGCGGTGCACTACAACCTCATGAATCTCGAATGGCAGGGCCATGAATATGTCACCGGCGAGATCACCGCGATCGGCAATGTCATGCGCGGCGGCAACGATACCAACGAGGGGTTGCCTTTCCTGATGCTGGGCGGCGATGGCGATCTGGCCTATTTCGGCAAGGACAATCGGGCGGTCGACCGGCATGGCAATCCGTTGCCCCAGTTCGGCCGCTATGGCGAGACGCGCGCGAAGCTCATCACCGCCAAGGCACCCCTGGCGCGCATCGACGCCTATGCCGTGCTGCCTTCGGGCGAGGTCGAGACCTCGCTGCTGCAGACCGCCGGTTCCCGCCCCTGGGACCGGGCGCCCGATGACATTCGCGTGCTGTTCTTCGTCGCCGAGGGACGCGGCGACATTATCGACGACGAGAGCGAGGTCGGCGGTTACCCCGCGCCGGTAGCGACCTTTGCCCCGTTCAACGAGGCCGACTGGAATCTCGACACCATGACGCCGAAATCGGGCCGCTATCCGGGCCAGAAGGGCGGTGCGCAGGAGCGTCTTTCGACGCGCGATGCGCAGATGCGGGCGACCCAGCCATGAGCGTCCTCGTCGCGCTGCTGCTCACTGCCGCGCCGCCGATGGCGATCGTAGACGAGCTCGATACGGTGAAGCGCGAGCCGCCGCCGCATGGGAATATCGGCATGAGCACCGCGTGGCGGATCAGCGACCATGTGCCGCAGCCGCGCCGCATGGAGTTCCGCCGCCGCACGCTCGATATCGGCGCGGCGATCGGCGAACACCCGATCGCGCATGACGAGGTCTATTATGTGCTCGAGGGCGAAGGCGAGGTCGTCTCCGACGGCCAGCGTGCGACCCTCAGGCCCGGCATGACCGCTTATCTTTACGATGGCGCGGTGGTCGGCATCTGGCAGAAGGGCGACAAGCCGCTTGCGCTGATCATCGCCTATCCGGTCAAGGAACCGGTCAGCTGCCCGGCTGAATGTACGGCCCCGTCGCCCACAGCTCCCGCTCGAACCGGCGCGGATCGTTGACCACCACTGCCGAGCCATCGCCGACCACCAGCGTCGCACGGTCGGGCAGGGTGTAGGGCGACCAGCTAACCAGCCCTGGCTTGCCGGTCTTGGCCAGGCCCGTGAAGGCCTCCATCATCAGATCGCGCGTCGCCTGCGCGCGTTCATCGGTACCGCTATAGCTGCCAGGCGCGTCCAATGTGCCGAAGACATAGGGAATGTCGTCGGTATGCGCGGCGCCGCGCGCAGTATCGATCGGCGAAGGACGATCGAGCTGATAGACCCAGGTCGCTTTCGCGCCTGCCTTGGCACGCTCATCCGCCTCGATCACCTGGCCGGGCCAGGATCGCCCGGCGGTGGTCGCGGCGTAGAACAGCCGCTCGGGGCTCCACTCCGGAAATTGCGCGCGATAGCGGGCGACGACCCATTCGGGGTCGAGATCGATCTTCACCTCGGCGGCGATGCGTGGTGCGATATTGCTCCAGTCGAGCCCCTCGAGCTTCGGCCCCTTTGGATCGATGAACGCGCGCGTTTCCTGAGCGGTGTTGCCGAGGATCATCGGGATGGCGAGCGATTGCGGCGCGGCATCGGGCCAGAACGGGTGGCGCGGCAGGTTGGTCATGTCGAGCACCGGCCCGAAATAGACCGGCCCGCCGATCACCGGATCGGTGGCCACGAGCGCCTCGACAATGGCCATGGCAGGCGCGTTGCGCAGGCCTTCGACATCGCCGGACGCGAGCTTCATCGCCGCCATCAGCGCCTGGGTGCGCTTCCACGCATTGCCCGGGCCGCTCGCGGTGACCTGCTGCCCGCTCATCGTCGCTGCGCTATGGAACAGGCCGCGCGCCGCCGGCATCGCCATCAATGTCGCGATCTTCGCTCCGCCGCCCGACTGGCCAAACACCATCACCCGGGCCGGATCGCCGCCGAAATCGGCGATATGGTCGCGCACCCAGCGCAGCGCGAGGACAAGGTCGAGCTGGCCGAGATTGCCGCTATCGGCAAAGCGCGGCCCGAAGGGTTTGAGCCAGGCATAGCCGAACGCGTTGAGCCGCTGGTTGACCGTCACCACCACGACATCGCCTTGCGCTGCAAGCCGGTGGCCGTGGGTCAGCGGATCGGTGACGGTTCCGTTGCTGTATGCGCCGCCATGGAAATAGACCATGACAGCACGCTTCGCGTTCGGTTTCGCTTCGGGCGTCCAGACGTTGAGCAACAGGCAGTCTTCGGACTGGGCAAGCTCAGGATTGCCGCGCTGCGGCGCGATCGGCCCGAAGTGCTGCGCGCGAAGGGCGGGGCCGTCCCAGGGCTCGGGCGAGGGCGGCGCAAAGCGTTCGGCGCGGCCATAGCGGATGCCCTTGAACGCGAGCACACCATTCTCGCGCAGGCCAGTATAGCGACCGACGCGCGGGTCGGCTGAGCGGGCGAGGCCAGGGGCCGCGATCAGCGCCGCGCCGCTGCCGATCAGCGCACGGCGGGTAAGTTCAACGCCGGACATCGCCGCCGCTGGCCGAGAAGGCGGCAAGCTCCGCAGGGCCGATCAAACAGAAATCGCCCGGCAGGCTGTGCTTGAGTGCGGCCAGCGCGAGCCCGCATTCGGCCATGGCCTGCGCATCGCCGCCCTGAAGATACTGGTGCAGCACGCCCGCAGCAAAGGCGTCGCCCGTGCCGATGCGATCGACGATGCCGGTCACGTCGATCTCGGCGGTCTGGTGCTTGGAGGCGCGCGTATCGACGCGCGCAGCGATGCGATGATGGTCGCTACTCACGACATGGCGCGCGGTCGAGGCGACGAGTTCGAGATTCGGAAACGCCTCGAATGCAGCCTCCACCGCCTCGCGCCGCCGTTCTGCGCCATCGCCGGAGAACGTCTTGCCCAGCAGCAGCGAGATGTCCCGGTGATTGCCGATCAGTACCGTCGCGGCGCTCACCAGGCGGGTGAGGATGGCGCGCGGATCGCTGTCCCACGCGTCCCAGAGCAGCGCACGGTAATTGCCGTCGAAGCAGATCGGCACGCCTGACTCCTGCGCGGCAGCGATTGCCGCCTCGGCAAGTGCGACGCCGCCCGGGCCGAGCGCAGGCGTGATGCCCGACATATGCAGCAAGGCTGCGCCCTCGAGCGCTCCCTTCAGGTTCAGGGCATCAGGCGAGGCGAGCGCAAAGGCCGATCCTGCCCGGTCATAGGTGATCGACGATGGCCGCAGGCCCGCACCGGGTTCGAGGAAATACAGCCCGATGCGTCCGCCGGCGCGCGCGATGAAGCGCGTATCCACGCCCGCCGCGCCAAGCTCCGCCTTTGCCTTGTCACCCAGCGGCGAGCTGGGCAGCAGCGTCACCATCCGCGCCTCGTGCCCCAGCGACGCGAGCGCGGCGGCGACATTGGCCTCCGCCCCACCGACAACCATGTCTAGGCTCTGCGCCTGTATCAGCATCCGCACGCCCGGCGGAGACAGGCGCAGCAGCATTTCGCCGAAGCAGACGATTGGCCCCGTCACCGCGCGAGCCATCCGCCATCAACGGCGAGCACATGGCCCTGGACATAATCCGCAGCGCTGCTCGCCAGGAACACCGCCGCACCGCCGATATCCGCAGGATCGCCCCAGCGGCCTTCGGGGATGCGCTCCATGATCTGACGGTTGCGCGTCCCATCGGCCTGCAATGCGGCAGTGTTGTTGGTGGCGATATAGCCTGGTGCGATCGCATTGACGTTCACGCCCTTGGCCGCCCATTCGCAGGCGAGCAGCTTGGTAAGGCCCGCAACGCCGCTCTTGCTCGCGGTATAGCTCGGCACGCGAATGCCGCCCTGGAAGCTCAGCATTGAGGCGATGTTGACGATCTTGCCGCGCCGCCCCGTTGCTTCGCGCTGCGCGATCATGTGACGGCCTGCCGCCTGGCTCAGGAAGAGGACCGACTTGAGGTTGGTGTCGACCACCGCGTCCCAATCTTCCTCGGTAAAGTCGACAGCATCGGCGCGGCGGATGATGCCGGCATTGTTGATCAGGATGTCGAGCCCGCCCAGCGCTTCAAGCACCTGGTCGACCACGGCCTGGACCGGAGCGATGGTGCCGAGATCGGCGGCGACGAGTTCGCACCGGCGGCCCAGTGCGCGAACCTTGCTCGCGGTCTCCTCCGCCGGCGTGCGGCCAACCGCTGCGATGTCAGCGCCCGCCTCGGCCAGCGCCAGTGCGATGCCCTGGCCGATGCCGGTGTTGGCGCCAGTCACCACCGCGACGCGGCCCGAAAGGTCGAATAGGCTCATGGTTCCGCTCCCCTGTCGGCCGGGTCGATCAGGCCGAAAGGCCGCGCAGATAGTCGGCGATCGCCTCGTCCTGGCAATTGGCATAGAACAGTTCGGCGAACTTCTCACCAGCGATCGCCGCCTTGAGCAGATCCTGGTCGACCGTCTTCAGCACGGTCAGCATGTCGTGGCAGGTCGCGGCCTTCAGCTCCTTCAGGATGCCGCGGTTCTTGGCCATGATCGCGGCGCGCTCCTTGGGATAGCCCAGGCCCCGCTCGCCGTCGAACAGCTTGGCATAGCAATCGCGCAGGTTGAGCTCGGCCGCCCAGCCAAAGCCTTTGGCATAGGGCATCGAGATCGCGTTGCCATCGTTGATCTGGCCGAACAGGAACGCATCGGTCGGGTCGATGACAAGCCCGCAGAAAACGCCCGGCATGGCGTTGCACGCGAGCATCGATCCCATGCCGGTGCCGCAACCGGTGACGACGAAATCCGCCGCGCCCGAATTGAGCAGGATGCCCGCGAGCAGCCCGTTCATGACATAGGTCAGCGAAGCCGAATCCTCGGCGGTGTACATGCCGTAGTTGAACACCTCATGCCCCAGCGGCACTGCGACATCGGTCAGCGCCTCGTGGATGATGCCGTTCTTGGCGGCCTGGCTGTTCTCGGTGATCAGGGCGATCTTCATCATGTCTCTCCTGTCCGGGCAGCGGTGCTCGGCGAGTCCGGCCCGATTGGGTTCGGGGGAATATTGGCTCGCTTGGTAACCGGTGTCATTGATCGGTGCAAGCTCTATTGCGGGGTGGTAGGATCGGTTCAGACCGGTGCGACGGAGGCGCGCTCGATCAGGTCGGAGAGGAAATGGGATGGCTGATCGCGCGCCTCGACCGGATCGATCAGCTTGATCGCGGCGGCCTTGGCCATCGCCTGGATCGGCCAGCGCACCGTGGTCAGCGGCGGCCAGATGTGCGCGGCGATCGCCGTATCGTCGAAGCCGATGATCGACAGGTCCTCGGGCACCGACATGCCGATGCTGCGCGCGGCGTGCAGCACGCCGGCGGCCATCTCGTCGTTGCTGGCGAAAATCGCGCTGGGGCGAGGCGAGGCGGCGAGCAGTTTCTCTCCCGCGGCGATGCCGGTCTCGAAGGTATAGTTGCCCTCGGCCATGATCGTCTCGTCGATGGCCAAGCCTGCGCTGTCGAGCGCGTCGCGATAGCCCAGCGCGCGTTCCGCGGCGGATCTGAAACCTTCGGGTCCGGCGACAAAGCCGATGCGGCGATGCCCTTGGCCAATCAGATAACCCACGGCCTTGGCGACTGCCTCGCGGTCGTTCGACGCGACCATGTGCACGTCCTCGTCCAACCGCACCGATCCCATCCGGACATAGGTGACGCCAAGTTCGTCGCACAGTTGGGCGAGCGCATCATTTTCCGAAATCGGCGGCAGCAGCAGCACGCCGAACAGCCGCTGCTGGTCCAGAAACGTGCGCACATCGTCGAGCATGTCGGGCGAACGGCGGTTGACCGGGCGCACGACCAGCGCGAATTCGGTATCGCGGATCGCCGATAATATGCCTTCCTGCACGCCCAGCACCATCTGCGCATTGGGGTTGTCGTGGATCAGCCCGATCAGGAAATTGCGGCGCAGCGCCAGCGCGCGCGCCTGCGGATTGGGCACATAGCCGAGCTCGGCGATCACCGCCTCGACCTTTTCGCGCGTCTGCGCATTCAGGAGCGGCGAGCGGTTGATGACACGGCTCACCGTCTTTTTCGACACCCCGGCGAGGCGGGCCACGTCGTTGATCGTCGGCTTGCCGTCCTTTGCCCTGGCCACGTCCGTCTTGCCCCCATTCGCGATGCTACACCGGTGTCAGTGCATGGGACTTCCTAGCCACATGTTTGCGCCAAACGCAATCCCGGCGGGATTGACACCGGTTACCATGGCGCTATGCCTGTGCCCGAGCGACCGTCCCAGAGTCGCGACGCGAGGGGAAACATCACATGCCCGATGCGATGCAGGTGCATGCAGCAGATACGGTTGCGGTGGCCTTGCGTCCCTTGCAGGCGGGTGAACAGGTGTCGCTCGGCAAATCTACCAGCCTGGTGGTCGAAGACATTCCTCAGGGGCACAAATTTGCCTTGAAGGCGCATGAGGCTAACGATCGTGTGGTGAAATACGGCCTGCCGATCGGCCGCGCGTCGGCGGCGATCGCGCCGGGCGCGCATGTCCACAGCCACAATCTGGTGACCGCGCTCGTGGGTGAGGAGCATTATGTGCCGGGCGACGCCCCGGTTGCGGCAGCGGTTGCGCCGTTTGCTGAAGACTCGGTCTGGCAGGGCTATCGCCGCACCGACGGGCGCGCAGGCACGCGCAACGAGATCTGGATTTTGCCCACGGTCGGCTGTGTCGCTTTGACGGCGGAGCAGATCGCGTGCTCGGCGGAGCAGCGTCATGCCGCGCTGATCAGCGCCGGAAAGATCGACGGCATCATCGCCTATCCGCATCCGCACGGATGTTCGCAGCTCGGCGACGATCTGGCGGGCACGCGCGCGCTGCTCGCCGGGCTGGCGGCGCATCCCAATGCGGCGGGCGTGCTTCTGCTGGGACTGGGCTGCGAATCGAACCAGTTGGCGGCGCTGATCGATGCGATCCCGCCGTCCGCACGAGCCAAGGTGCGGAGCCTCTCGTCGCAGGCGGCGGGCGACGAGCTGGCCGAAGCGGGCGCGATCATCGATGCGATGGTGGTCGAGGCGGCCTTGGCAAAGAGAGAACCGCTACCGCTGGGTGCATTGGTCGTGGGGCTCAAATGCGGCGGGTCCGACGGCTTTTCCGGGCTTACCGCCAATCCATTGCTCGGCCGGTTCAGCGAGACGCTCGCTGCGGCGGGCGGTACACCGATTTTGACCGAGATTCCCGAGATTTTCGGCGCAGAGCAGGCGCTGCTCGACCGCGCGGTCGATGCTGAGACCTTCGCTGAGGCCGCCGACCTCGTGAACCGCTTCAAACGTTATTATCTGTATCAGGGCCTGCCCGTTTCGGAGAATCCCTCACCCGGCAATATCGCTGGCGGCATTACCACGCTCGAGGAAAAGTCGGCGGGCGCGGTGCAGAAGGCCGGGACCGCGCCGCTCACCAGCGTGATCGCCTATGGAGCGCAAGCTGACCGGCCCGGACTCGCGCTGCTCGAAGCGCCGGGCAACGACGCTGTGTCTTCGACCGCGCTGACCGCCGCCGGGGCGACTTTGGTACTGTTCACGACCGGACGCGGGACGCCGCTCGGTTTTCCCGCGCCGACGGTCAAGATCGCATCGAACCGGGCGCTGGCGACCAACAAGCAACACTGGATCGATTTCAATGCTTCGGCCGCGCTCGAAGACACATTGGAGACGGTCGATCGCGCGTTTCTGGACAGGTTGCTCGCCATCGCCAGCGGAGAACGGACGGCGGCTGAGCGCGCGGGGCAGCGGGCGATCGCTATCTGGAAAAAGGGTGTGACGCTCTAAGGGAAAGGGTAGCGGGAACGCCGCCCCTTGCGGATGACACCGGTTTCCTCTAGGCATCGCGATTAGAGAAGGACGACAGGATGGGGATGGAATTGCAGGTCAGTGCACAGGTGGACGCAGTAGCGCAGGCCTTTGTCAGCGCTCGGCGCGAGGCGAGGGCGCTGAGCGATTATCCGGGCGTCGCCCCCGCCGCGCTGGACACAGCCTATTCCATTCAGGACCGTGCCATCCACTTCGATGGCCGCGCGGTGGCGGGCTGGAAGGTCGGGCGGATCAATCCCCCGCTCGATGGCACACTGGGCGCAAACCGTCTTTCAGGACCGATCTTTGCCGACAGCATCGTCGATGCCGCCTCGGGCGCTGCGCCCGAGATGCCGGTGTTCGAGGGCGGCTTTGCGGCGGGCGAGGCGGAGATCCTGCTGCATGTCGCCCCCGGATTTGCCGGCCCGGTGCCGACCGATGACGATGGCACCCGCGCAATCCTCGACGATGTGCGGCTCGGCATCGAGATTGCCAGTTCGCCTTATGCGCGGATCAATCTCGATGGACCGGCGGTCACCGTGTCCGATTTCGGCAACAATGCCGGCGTGGTGCTCGGCGCAGAGCTGACCGGTTGGCGCGAGGTGGATCTGTGCGCCATTCTGGTGCGCAGCGAGATCGATGGCGCAGAGGTCGGCCAGGCGACTGCGGCCACGATGCTTGACGGCCCCTATGGCGCGGTACGCTTTCTGCTGGCAAACCTGATCCAGCGCGGCTTTGACGTGTCGAATGGGCTATGGGTTTCGACCGGCGCGATCACCGGCGTGCACGAAATCGCGGTGGGGCAGAGTTTCCGCGCCGAATTTGTCGGACATGGCGACGTGCATTGCCGCGTGGTTGCAGCGCAGCCGCGCTGACGGGGCAGGACGCCAAAGAAACGGGATGCTGGCGGATCGGTAACGGCCGGGCGCTGCTTTGGGAGAGCTGAACATGGTTGAATCCGCCGCAACTGCGACACGGTCCCAGGCGCTCGACGCCGCTGCGGGCAGGGCAGGGCGCTATCGCTGGGTGATTGTCGGGCTGCTGTTTGCGGCGACGGCCATCAACTATATCGACCGGCAGATGATCGGCGTGCTCAAGCCCACGCTGGTCGCCGAGTTCGGCTGGACCGAGACCGACTTTGCCGCGATCGTCTTCTGGTTCCAGGTCGCCTATGCGATCGGCTATATCGGCTTCGGGCGGATCGTCGACGTTATCGGCGCGCGCCTGGGCTATGCGGTCGCGATCGTCATCTGGACCGCCGGGCATATGGCGCATGGTCTCGCGACCGGCGTGACCAGCTTTGCCGCCGCGCGCTTCGGCCTGGGCATCGGCGAAAGCGGCAACTTCCCCGCCGGGATCAAGGCGGTCACCGACTGGTTCCCGCAGCGCGAGCGCGCCTTTGCCATCGGGCTGTTCAATGCCGGGGCCAATGTCGGCGCGATCATCACCCCGCTATTGGTGCCCTGGCTGGTGCTGATGTTCGATTGGCGCATGGCCTTCTACATCACTGGGATTTTCGGCATTGTCTGGCTGATCGCGTGGTGGGCCATCTACCGCCACCCGACCGAGCACAAGAGCGTTTCGGCGGGAGAACTCGCCTGGATCCAGCAGGACCCGGCAGACCCGGTGGAAAAGATCGGCTGGGCCAAGCTGCTCACCGTGCGCGAGACCTGGGCCTATGCACTCGGCAAGTTCCTGATCGATCCGATCTGGTGGTTCTTCCTGTTCTGGCTGCCCGGTTATCTGTTCGAGCGCTACGACATGGACCTCAAGACCTTCGGTCTGCCGCTCGCCGCGATCTATCTGATCTCGGATGGTGGTTCGATCTTCGGCGGCTGGATGTCCTCGCGGCTGATCAAGGCGGGCAAGACGCCCAATTTCGCGCGCAAGGCGACGATGCTGGTCTGTGCGCTTGCCGTCACGCCGATCTGGTTCGCGCAAGGCATCGAAAGCGTATGGGGCGCGGTGCTGATCATTGGCCTTGCGACAGCGGCGCATCAGGCCTTCTCTGCGAACCTCTACACGCTGCCGTCGGACGTGTTCCCGCGCGGTGCGGTGGGTTCGGTCGTCGGTATCGGCGGCACTATCGGTGCGCTCGGCGGCATGGGCATGGCGCTGTTCACCGGCTATATCCTCGACAGCACGGGCAGTTACGAAATCCTGTTCGCGATCTGCGCGAGCGCCTATCTCGCCGCGCTGCTGGTCGTGCACCTGCTGAGCCCCAGGCTCGCTCCAGCGAAGGTCTGATCCTTCAGCAGCGCAGCGCCTTGGTCCACTGGCCGAGGCGCTGGTCGCGCGCCGTGCTCTCCATCTGCGGATCGAAGGTCTGGATCGGCGCGACCATAGCGCGCGCCGCTTCCAGCGAGCCATAATGGCCCGCACCGATCGCCGCGAGGATCGCCGCACCGCGCGCGGTCGTCTCGACATCGCTCGGGCGTTCGCACGGGATGGCCAGCACATCGGCAATATCCTGCGCGATCCAGTCATTGGCGCTCATCCCGCCATCGAGCCGCAGCACCGACCAAGGCGCGCCATCGGCGGCAAAGGCGCGGCCGAGATCGTGGAACACATTGGCGACCGATTCGAGCGATGCGCGGATGATATGCGCGCGCGTCGTCGCGAACGAGAGTCCTGTGATCGAACCGCGCGCATCGGGCAGCCAATAGGGCGCGCCGAGGCCGGACAGGGCGGGGACCACGACCACGCCGCCGCTATCGGGAACCGAACGGGCGAGCGCCTCGCTCTCCGCGGCATTGCCGAGCAGGCCGATGCTGTCGCGCAGCCATTTGACCAGGCTGCCTGCGACGAAGACCGATCCCTCGAGCGCGAAGCTGCGCGTGCCGTTCACCTCGCACAGCACCGTTCCGAGCAGGCGATGCTCCGATCTGGGCGGGGTCTGGCCCATGTTCGCCAGGATGAAGGCGCCGGTGCCGAGCGTCGCCTTGGTCTGCCCGACATCGAAACAGCCCTGGCCGATGGTCGCCGATTGCTGGTCGCCCGCCAGACCCGTGATCGGGATAGGGGTGCCGAACAGCTCGGGCTTGGTTGTTCCAAACGTTCCGGTGCTGGCCACCACTTCCGGAAGCGCCGCGCGTGGAACGCGGAACAGGTCGCACAGGCCATCGTCCCGGCTCTGCCCGGTCAGTGCGAGCAGGCTGGTGCGGCTGGCGTTCGACACATCGGAAATGTGCAAGCCGCCGGTGAGGTTCCACACCAGCCAGCTTTCGATCGTGCCGAATGCGAGGCGGTCGCCCAAAGCGTCAGCGCCGTCGATATTGCGCAGCATCCACGCCATCTTGGTCGCGGAGAAATACGGATCAAGCAGCAGGCCCGTCGTCGATTGCACCGCCGCTTCGTGCCCGTCGGCGCGCAAGCGCTGGCATTGTTCGTCGGTGCGCCGGTCCTGCCACACGATCGCCTTGCCGAGCGGCTGGCCGGTCGCCTTGTCCCAGGCGACCACGGTCTCGCGCTGGTTGGTGACGCCGATCGCGGCGATCCGCTCGGCTCCGCCTGCGCGCGCGACCATTGCCTGCGCACAGGCGAGCGTGCGCTCCCAGATTTCGGTCGCATCATGTTCGACCCAGCCGGGTTGCGGGTAATATTGCGTGATGTCGCGCTGCTCGGTCGCGATCCATTCGCCTGCCAGCGTGTAGAGCATCGCGCGGGTTGAGGTGGTGCCCTCGTCGAGTACCAGGATCAGCGGATCAGTCGCCATGCGCAGCCTCCGTTTCGGCCCCTTCGTCCAGCAGTTCGCCGATATCCGCGATCTCGAGCCCGAAGCGCTCGACCAGATCGGCAATGTCGCCGGGCCGCGCCATCTCGCCATCGTCGCGCATGATCGAGCAGATCACCGCCGCATCGCCGCAACCGGCGCGACGCGTCAGCTCGATCGCGGCCTCGGCGGCGGCAGGGCGTTCCTGAACTCCGCCGGGCGAGCAGATCAGCGGAAAGATATGGCCGGGCGACACGATGTCATCGGCGGTAGCATCCGCCGCGACCGCGACACGCACGGTCTGCGCACGGTCGGCGGCGGAAATACCGGTGGTGACGCCCTCGGCCGCCTCGATCGAGCGGCCCAGGGGCCTTCCCGATTGCCGGTCCTTGCCGGGGTTCATCAGGCCGATGCCCAGCCGCATCGCGCGGTCTTGCTGCATCGCAAGGCAGATCAGCCCGCGCCCGTGCGTCGCCATGAAATTGATCGCCTCGGCGCTCGCATGCTGCGCGGCGACGGCGAAATCCATGTCGCCCCGGCGGAAGCGGTCGCCGGTGATGATGATGACCTTGCCCGCTTTGAGGGCCTCCACCGCGCCTGCGATGCTCATGCGGCGGGCCTTGCCATCGCACTCAGGCTGGTCGCGCCCTGCACGACCTGCTGGCCGACCATGTCGAGCTGCATCCGCGCGCGATCGTCCAGGCATTCGCCATCGGGCGAATAGAGGCCCGGATAGGTGCGGATCGTCGCGCCCATGGGCGTCGGCCAGCCGCGCAGCGCGTGGACGATGCTGCGCAACGTCTGCATCGTGCTCATCGTTGCCTGGTCGCCATAGGCCGTGGCGATCAGCCCGACCGCGCGCCCATCGAGATAGGGACGCGTGTCCTTCGACAAATCTTCGAGATAATCGAGTGCGTTCTTGACAAGGCCCGAGATCGTGCCGTGATAGCCGGGTGCGGCGAGCAGCACGCCATCGGCGGCGCGCACCGCGTCGACCATCTCGCGCCCTTCGGCACCGGCATGCGCGGTGGAGCGATAATGCGGCAGCGCGGCGAGATAGGCCCCGTCGAACAGCTGCACCTCTGCGCCGTGGGCTGCGGCGCTGGCCATCGCGGTGCGCAGCGCCAGTTCGGTGGTGCTGCCGATCGAAACGGTGCCGCCGATCGCGACGATGCGGGGTGTCATGCTACGGGTTCCTTCTGGAAAAAGCGTTCGAGCGCGGCTTGTTGCTCGGATGAAAGATGCAGGCCGAGCTTGGTGCGACGCCAGAGAATGTCCTCGGCGGTGAATGCCCATTCGTTGGCGACAAGATGCCGAATTTCGGCCTCGGTCAGGCCATGGCCGAAATGTTCGCCGCAATCAGCAAGGGTTTTGGCTTCGCCCAGGAAGCGCGCGGCAACCGTGCCATAGGTGCGAATGAGTCGCTCGGCCCATCCGCCTTCGAGAAACGGATAGCGCGCCCGCAGACCAGCGATTTGCTGCGCAACATCGTGCACGCCGAAATTGCCGCCGGGCAGGGGCCTGGCGTGAGTCCAATGGTCGCCGCGCAATGCGGGTACACGGCTCGCGAGCTGGTCCACGGCTTCCTGGCTCAGGGTGCGGAAGGTGGTGATCTTGCCGCCGAAGACAGAGAGCATCGGTGCGCCTTCATGCTCCTCGGTCAGGTCGAAACGATAGCCGCGCGTCGCCGCTTCGGGCTTGCCCGACCCGTCGTCGACCAGCGGTCGCACGCCCGAATAGGTCCACACGACATCGGCGGGGGTCACTGGCTTCGCAAAGAAGCGGCTCGCGCCCTCGCACAGATAGGCGATTTCCTCTTCGCTCGCGACAATCGGTTCGCCCGGCTGCTGGTCGCGATCGGTGGTGCCGATCAGCGTGAAATCCTGCTCATAGGGGATGGCGAAGAAGATGCGGCCATCGGGCAGCTGGAAGAAATAGGGGTGCGGATGATCGAACAGCTTGGCGACGACGATATGCGAGCCGCGCACGAGGCGGATCGACTGTTTGGGCTGCTCGCCCGACTTGCCCAGAATGCCGAGCACCGAGGGGCCGGCGGCGTTGATGATCGAACATGCAGTAAAATCGCCCTGCGGCGTCTCGATCCGCCAATGCTCGCCGACGCGCTCCAGCTTCGTCACCGGGCAGCGCGTATGCACCTTAGCGCCGTGATCGGCGGCATCGCGCGCATTGAGCACGACGAGCCGCGCATCATCGACCCAGCCATCCGAATAGACGAAACCGTGCACGAACTCGGGCTTGAGCGGCTTGCCGGCCGGGTGCCGGTCGAGCCGGATCGTCTCGGTCGCGGGCAGCAGCTTGCGCGCGCCGATATGGTCATAGAGGAACAGCCCCAGCCGCAGCAGCCAGCGCGGGCGCAGTCCCTTGACCCAGGGCAGTACGAACCGCATCGGCCACATGATATGCGGCGCGATGCCCCAGAGGATCTCGCGCTCGCCCAGGGCCTCGCGCACCAGGCCGAATTCGTAATGCTCCAGATAGCGCAGGCCACCATGGATCAGCTTGCTCGAATTGGACGAGGTGCCGCTCGCCAGATCCTGCGCCTCGAGCAGCAGCACCCGTGCGCCGCGCCCGGCGGCATCGCGCGCAATGCCGGTGCCATTGACGCCGCCGCCGATCACGGCGACGTCGAACATTGCGGCCTCAGGATGCGGCGTCTGGTCCATCAGATCTCGAGCGGCCCGTGCTGGATGTGCGGCAATACGTAGCGTGCGAACATATCGGCTTCCTGCACATGCGGATAGCCCGAGAGGATGAACGCCTCGATGCCCTCGGCCTGATAGGCGCGCAGCTTGGCGAGCACCTGATCGGGCGTGCCGACGATCGCCGCACCGCAGCCCGAGCGCGCACGACCGATGCCCGTCCAAAGATTCTCCTCGACAAAGCCGTCGCCATCCGCCGCGCCGCGCAGTTCCTGCTGGCGCTGGACGCCATAATTCTTGGCGTCGAGCGACTTTTCGCGGATCGCCTTCCCGGCCTCGTCATCGAGCTTGCTCAGCAGCCGGTCGGCATAGGCGCGCGCCTCGTCCTCGGTCTCGCGGACGATGACATGGACCCGGTAGCCGAACTTGAGCGTGCGCCCGTATTTTGCCGCACGCGCCTTCAGGTCGGCGATATTCTCGCGCACCTTGTCCATCGTGTCGGGCCACATCAGGTACACGTCGCATGCTTCGGCCGCACACTCGCGCGCCTCGTGGCTGAGGCCGCCGAAATAGAAGGCAGGGCATTTGCCCGACAAGGTGGTGATGCGCGGCGGGTCGAGCTTCAGATTGTAGAAATCGCCCTGGAAGTCGAGCGCTTCGCCGTTGAGCAGGGTACGCACGATCTTCATGATCTCGGTCGCGCGGGCATAGCGGGGGCCGGATTCGATCTTCTCGCCCGGCATGTCGGACGAGATGATGTTGACGTTCAGCCGTCCGCCGGTGCCCGATGCATTGGGGCCGAGAATGCGGTCGAGCGTCGCGATGCGGCGCGCGAGCTGCGGCGGCCAGTCCTCGCCCATGCGCGTCGCCCAGAGCAGCTTCATGCGGCGCACCTGCGTGGCGACGGCCGCAGCAAAGGCGGTGGTGTCGAGCCCGAGCGAATAGCCAGAGGGCAGCAGGATATTGTCGAACCCGCCTTCTTCGGCGCGCAGCACGATGTTGCGGCAATGCTCCCAGCTTGACTGCAGATAGGGATCGGGCACGCCGAGGAACTCATAATCGTCGTCGCACAGCGCCGAAAACCAGGCGATTTCGCATTGTTGGTCAGGTGTTTGGGTCATCGTTCGGGTCCTTCGGTCTGGCGCGGGGCCTTCGACAGGCTCAGGCTGAGCGGATGGTAGTTCAATGGAAGCTCCAACCCCGCTCATGCTGAGCCTGTCGAAGCATCCTGCGCATCATCAGGGCAGGGGCTCGCCGCGCGCGGCGACCAGCACCGCGTACCAGTCCTGCCGCGTCCAGCGGACCTTGAGCGCAGCTGCCCCTTCGGCGATGCGCTCGGCCTGTTGCGATCCGATGATCGGCACGATGCCCGCTGGGTGCGCCATCAGCCAGCTATAGGCCGCGACGCTGCGCGAGACGCCCTGCGCCTCGGCCACCGCGTCGAGCGCCGCCGCCACGAGCCGGTCGCGCGCGGTCTCCGCCGCTGCCAGACGACCACCGCCCAAGGGCGACCAGGCCATCGGAGTCAGCCCCATCATCATTGCCTGATCGAGCTCGCCATTTTCGAAGCACGTGATGCGCAAGGGGCTGATCTCGGGCTGGGTGGTGACCAGCTTGTGGCTTAGGAAATGATCGAGCGCCGCAATCTGGTGCACGGTGAAGTTCGACACCCCGATGCTGCGGATCTTGCCTGCGCTCACTGCATCGTCGAGCACGCGCGCAACCTCCTGAGGGTGCGCAAGAATGTCCGGGCGGTGGATTTGCCACAGATCGACCATATCGACCTTGAGGCGCCGCAGCGAATTGTCGATCGCGGTGCGCAGATAGTCCGCGCTCTGGTCATAGGGCAGGGGGGGCAGGATGCCGCCCTTGGTCGCGAGCACCATGCGGCTGCGCAGGGCGGGATCAGCGGCGAGCACCTCGCCCAGCAGCGCCTCGGCATCACCAAAGCCGCCCTGGCCGTCAAAGCCGTAGATGTCCGCCGTGTCCAGAAAGTTGATTCCGGCATCGAGCGCCGCGTGCACCAGCCGCGTCGCGTCGGCTACGCTGCGGCCGTTTTCAGCGAGGCGCCACATGCCCCAGGCGATGGGAGACACGGCAATATCGCTTCGCCCGAGTTGGCGGAATTCGGGTGGCAAAGGCAGTTCGCTCATGAAAAGGTCCTGTTTGGGGGCGCTACCGAGGCGCGTTCGACAAGTTGGTGGGGAAGGCGGCGATGGGTGATGTCGCCGCCTGCGATGAGGATTTCGGTGGCCGTACGCGCGAGTTCCGCCATCGGCTGGTGGATGGTCGTCAGCGGCGGCCAGACGGTGCGCGCGAGCGTGGTATCGTCGAAGCCTGCGACCGAAAGCTCGGCGGGCACGTCCATGCCGCGGTCGTGCGCCACCGCGAGCACGCCGGCGGCCATGTCGTCATTCGAGGCGAAGATGGCGCTCGGCCGCTGCGGCAGATCGAGCAGCGCACGTCCGCCGCGCACGCCGGAATCGAAATCGAACTCGCCATCGCAGACCAGCACCGGATCATAGGGCAGGCCCGCGCGGTCGAGCGCGCGGCGATAGCCGAACAGCCGGTCGTCCGATGCCATGTGATTGGGGTGGCCCTTGATGAAGCCGATGCGGCGGTGCCCGGCATTGATCAGGTGCGTGGTCATGTCGTCGGCGGCCTGGGCATCGTCCATGAACACCGAACTCGTCAGCGCGTGGTTGGTGCCCGGCGAGATGCGCACGAACGGCACGTCCAATGCCTCGAGCGCGCGCAGTACCGGATCGCAATCGGTCACTGGCGAGGAGAGGATGATGCCATCGACATGCGTTTCGGTGACCAGCCCGCGCACCTGTTCGCCCACCTGCGGGTCGGCGACATCGACCGGCTGGGCAAGCAGGCGGATGCGGTTGGCGCGGCAGAAATCCCAGCAGCCGGTCTGGATCTGGAACATGTAATAGGGGCTGTGATTGTCGTAGATCAGCGCGATCTGGTTCGATTTGCCGCCCGACAGGATGCGCGCGGCGACGCTGGGGCGGAAATCGAGGTCGCGCATCGCCTCTTCCACCCGGTCGCGCGTCGCCTGGCTGACATAGGGGTGGCCGTTCAGAACCCGGCTCACGGTCTTGACCGCCACGCCCGCCTTGGCCGCGACATCGCGGATGTTCGCCCGTTCGCTCATCGCTCCAGCGCCTCGTTCAGGCCCGCGAACAGCGCGGCAAAGGCGCTGTCGGGGCGATAGAAGACCGGTGGCTGGCCGATCGGCGCAGCAATGCGGTGCGTGCCGGGGGCGTAATCCACGCCGCTCCACACATGACGCCATTGCCCCACACCGGGCAGAATGACGTCGCGCGCTTGCCCACCCTGTTCGATCACCGGGGCCACCAGAAGGTCGGCACCGTAGAGAAACTGGTCCTGCACCGTAAAGAGGGCAGGGTCGTGCGGGTAATGCAGGAAGAGCGGGCGTTGCGCGGGCAGGCCTTGCGCACTCGCTTCGCCGCACAGGTGGCGGACGTAAGGGGCGAGATGCGCGTGCACCCGGCTCCATCGCGCAAAGCAGGCCATCAGTTCGGGCGTCGAGTCATATTGCAGATTGTCATCGGGCCGGTTGCCCTCATGGCTGCGCATGACCGGCGCAAAGGCGGCGAGCTCGCACCAGCGCTGCATCAGCTCTTCGGTGCGGACATTGCCGTGCAGCGAGGTATAGCCGCCGCAATCCGAATGGCTGTACGCATTGCCGACCAGACCTGCGGAAAGCGCGCCGGTAATCACCGTGCCGATGCCGTCGTGCCGGGTGAAATCGACCGACTGGTCGCCTGCCCAGAGCAGCGGGCAATGCGCCTGCACGCCCGAAAAGCCCGCGCGCATGAAGAAGACTGCATCGCCGGTGCGGCCCCGGCTTGCGACTGCGCGCGCGTTGACCTCGGCCCACAGCACCGGCCAGCGGTTGTGCGTCTCCATCGGATCGGAACCATCGGCTAGGCGAAGGTCGGTGGGCAGATACTCGCCGAAATCGGCCATCCAGCCGTCGATGCTGATATCCAGCATCTCGCGGCCCAGCACGCGCTCGGCGAACCAGGCGCGGGTTTCCTCGCGGGTAAAATCGACCACGCCGCAATCGAACTCGCCGAAATCGACCAGATGCACGTCGTCGCTGTCGGTACGCAGACAAAAATGGCCGCCGCCTGCCGCTTCGGCGAAAAGCTCGCCATCCACGGATATATAGGGATTGGCATAGGCCATGAACCTGATGCCGCGCTGGTGCAGGTCTGCAATGCGCGCCTTCAAGTCCGGATAGCGCTGGGCACTGCGCTCTCCGTTATGCCAATCCCAGAACAGGCGACGGCCAAAGCTGGTTTCGCGGATGCCCGCCCAATCCTCGCACCACAGGGCAGAGACGGCGGTGCCCGCTTCGATGAAACGCTCCATCCGATCGAAGCTCGATGCGCCAGACTTGAGGCCCAGGATCGCGCCGCCGATCGCCCAGTCTGGCAATTCGGGCTGGCGACCGAAGCGCTTCGACAGCACCGAGACGAGCTCGAGCGGACCATCGGCGGCGAAAAGTTCGAAATTCGCGGTGTCGCTCCACACGTCCACCGCGTGGAAGCCGGGATCGGTGAAGTCGAGCACGCTGTAGCAACTGGCGTCGAGGTGCACCGCGATCCAGCGCGAAGTGAGGAAGGTCGGCTGCGGGTAATTGGTGTTCCAAAAGTCGCCGCCCGCCATGCCCTCGGCGTCCATGATGCGGGTGAGCTCGGTCGACTTGTCGCGGCCGACGCCGGGCTCGCTGGTCCAGATGGGGAAGGCGCGGCCATTCAGCGCCAGATAGCTCATCTGCTCGCCGCCGCCCCAGGCGCATTCGCCCGGTTCCGCATGGAGGCGCACGCGCAAGCGGTCGTAGTCCGGCAACAGGGCCTTGATCGTCAGCCGATTGCCCTTGGTCGAAATGACTGCGACGGGCGCGCCATAATGCAGCAATTCGATACCGCCATCGGTTTCATTCCAGTCCGCCAGTGCGATTTCTTCGCTCGGCGAGTCGGAAATGCGAAAATTGCCGCGAAACATCGTGATATCGGGATTGCCGCGGGCCATGACCACCGCAGGACAGCTCGCGCGGTGACGCAGCACGATCCGGTCTCCGAAAAGGAGATCGAACCCGTCATTCTGGGCGTGCACCCGCAGTTTCAAAGCGTTTTTCCTCACCCTGTGCTCGCACTGTGGCGAAATGGCCGCAGCCATTGTCCGTTTTTCTGACACCGCTTGACATATCGAGCCAGTCATAGCAGATCAAGCGCCAATCGCGGCGACCATATCAAGGGGCAGCAAGCCCCCGCTACGACCGCATTCTCGCAGGGAGAGGGTATCATGAAGCTTTCCAATCTATTGTCCGTCCGTGCCGCCGCGCTGTCCGCGACCGCGCTTTCGCTCGCTTTCGCGATGCCCGCATACGCGCAGGACGCTGCCGCCGATGACAATCAGGGCGGCATTACCGAAATCGTCGTGACCGCGCAGAAAGTCGCAGAAAACGTGCAGGATGTGCCGATCGCGATCACCGCGATCACCTCTGAACGGCTCGAGACCACCGGCGTTACCAGCCTTGAAGGGCTGACCCAGCTTGTCCCCTCGGTTTCGTTCCGCAAGGGCACGACCAGCGCCAACAGCGCGATCGTGATGCGCGGCGTCGGCACCATCACCTTCTCGATCGCGGCCGAACCCAGCGTCTCGACCGTGGTCGACGGCGTCGTGCTCAGCCGTTCGGGGCAGGCATTCATGGACCTGGTTGATGCCGAGCGTCTCGAGGTGCTGCGCGGGCCGCAGGGTACGCTGTTCGGCAAGAACGCGTCCGCTGGTCTGGTCAATATCGTTTCCAAGGGCGGCACCGATACCCTGCAGGCCGAAGCCCGGCTCGAAGCGTTCGACGATGACGAATATCGCCTGCGCGGCGCGATCTCCGGGCCGCTCGCCGAAAATCTGACCGGCCGCATCACCGGCTTCTATGGCAGCTATGACGGCAATATCACCAATATCAACGGTGGCCGCCGCAACCGCATCAACGGTTACGAGCACTATGGCGCGCGCGGTATTCTCGATTACGACAATGGCGGCACGCGCTTCCGCTTCATCGCCGATTATTTCGAGGCCGATGACGATTGCTGCGCCGATGTGACGGGCGTCAGCCGCGGCGCAGTGCTCGATGCCGAGCTCGGCCTGCCGGGCGGCGTGGCGCGCGGGGTCAACCAGCGCTTCGTCAACCACAATCTGGTCACGCGCACGCTCGACAAGCAGTGGAGCCTGACCGCCAGCGCAGATTTCGACGTGCTGACCGACCATGTGCTGAGCGCGATCGTCGGCTATCGCAACTGGGAAAACACCGAGATCCGTGAAGGCGACTTCCTGCCGCGCGCGATCGTCGGCACCGGCGAACTGCACGACAATGGCCAGGTCCGCACCGAACAGCTCTCGCTCGAAGTGCGGCTCGCTTCGGACCAGAGCAAGCCCTTCTTCTACCAGATCGGCGGCTTCATCTGGGGCTCGGACAACGAGCAGGACTTTACTCGCCGCAACATCACCTGCGCCACCTCGACCCTGCCGATCGACCCGATCACCGGCGGTCGTCCGTGCAACGTCAACGATCGGGTAAACACCATCTTCCCGACCGCGACCTCGTTCAGTGCGGTGGAATCGCGCAACTATGCGATCTTCGGCCAGGCAACCTATCGCCTGAGCGACATGTTCGCGCTGACCGGCGGCCTTCGCTACACCTGGGATGATCTGAGCTTCATCCACACCCGCGCACCAGGCGTCAATGCCACGACCGGCCTGCCTGCGACCGGACCCGGCGTCTCGGGCGCACCTGCGGGCGGCACGATCGCTTCGGGCGGCAACGGCACCAACACCTCGCGCGGCGACAGCTCGAACGGCAATCTTTCGGGCCGTGCGGTGCTGCAGTTCACGCCGAGCGAGGACGTGATGCTCTATGGCAGCTATACCCGCGGCTACAAGGGCCCGGCGTTCAACGTGTTCTTCAACCACACCGCGCCGACCAACGCGATCCCCATCGACGAGGAAACCTCGGACGCGTTCGAAATCGGCCTCAAGTCGCAGTTCCTCGACAACCGCGTGCAATTCAACCTGTCCGCGTTCACCGTCACCTATGACGGCTTCCAGGCGAACAATTTCGTGCTCTTGAACGGCGCGGTCGTCTCGAACCTGACCAATGCCGGTTCGGTGAAGAGCGAGGGCTTCGAGGTCGATCTGCTCGCGGTGCCGGTCGACGGCTGGACGCTGCGCGCGAGCGGCGCCTATGCCGATGCCACGGTCAAGCGGTTCAACCCGAACCCCGCGACCAACGCTCCGGACGCCCGCAACGGCACCCAGCTGCCCTTGGCGCCGAAGTTCACCTGGACCATCGGCACCAGCTACGAGCGCGATCTGGGCGGGTTCAAGATGTACCTCGATACCGATTTCCGCCATGTCAGCCGCCAGTTCTCCGACCTTGGCGAACAGGGCCCGATCGCGGCCTATGGCATCTGGAATGGCAGCATCGGCTTCTCCGATCCGGACGACAATTACCGCGTGAGCTTCCTCGCGCGCAACATCACCGACAAGGCCTATGCGCTGCTCAACGTCAGCGTCGGCCAGCGCCTGCAGATCCCGCGCGACGCGGACCGCTATTTCGGCATCAGCCTGCGCGCACGCCTGCGCTGATCGATCGATCGTCAAGCGAAACGAAAAAGGGCCTCGGACGCAAGTCCGGGGCCTTTTTCCTGCCCGGCGCAACGCCGCGAGCTCGTGGGCGCAACTCGAAACGCATTGTTGTCCAATGGGACGGAAGATGAGATGGTGCTTCTATGAACCGCCTCCTGGAACAGGCATCGCGCGTGGCCGTTCATGTCGAACGGCTGAAGCCTGCCATCACGTTGGCGGGCTGGATCGGCTTCGCGCTGGTGACAGCAGATTATGCCGGTTTCATCGATCTTCCGGTGCTTATCTATATCCCGCTGTGGCTGGCGATCGTGACCAGCATCTGCCGATGGGCGCTTTGGGAGGGCTTGATCAAGCCCAAGGTCATCGCACCGTACGACAAGGCAACCGCATCGTCGAAACCGTCGCCACGTCCTGAAGATGACCGCTAAAAGCGGGGGGCGCGGCTTCGCCTTCAGTGCGCAACGATGCGAAGCTTCCGTGGCATTGGCTTTCGATCTTTGCTGCATGCTGGTCGAATGTTAGGCCTTCTCCCATGAAGCAGCTCGTCCACCGCCATCTGATGACCTTGCAACTCGAGGTCGATTTCGCCCGCACCCGGCGCATCGGGGCCATTGCATCAGGCTATCGGGGTATCGCGCAGGTGACCGGCGGGTCGTTCTCCGGCGAGCGGCTGAGCGGTGCAGTCGAAGGCGGGGCGGACTGGTATGTCATCCAGCCTGATGGCACGCTGCTGATCGATGTTCGGCTGAACCTGACCAGTGACGATGGCGTGCCGATCTATCTGAGCTACCAAGGAGCGATGCGCGGCAAGGGTGACGCCATGGCACGCTTTGCCAAGGGGGCGCTGCTCGAACCAGACGAATACAGCATCGTCGTCCAGGCGCGGCTGGAAAGCGGGGATGCGCGCTATGCCTGGCTCAATGCACTGACGCTGGTCGGCACGGGGACGCAGACCTTGTCCGGGCCGATCTACGAGCTGTTCGAGATCGGCCAGCCTCTGGGTTGAGCGTCAGCCCGCAACGCCAGCTTCCGCTTCCTCCGCGAGCCTGAGCCGCGGGATCATTACCTGGATGAACGCCAGCGCGACCAGATAGGCGCTGCCGCAGATCGCGAACAAGGGCACATAGCCCATGCCGCTGCCCAGCGAATAGCCCGCAAACTCGATGATCGCGGTGCCCGAGAGGTTGCCTGCCACCGCGCCCAGCGCGATCACGCTCGCGACGCGGGTGGCGGGGATGATGTCGGCGGTCATGCCGAAGACATTGGTCGAAAAGCCCTGATGCGCGAACAGCCCCAGGCCGATCAGCACCGCGGCGATCCACGGATTGCCGGTCTGGAGCGACAGGGGCATGGCGAGCACGACCAGCGCGTAGAACAGCATCGATGTCTTGCGCGCGCCGTTCACGCTCATGCCCCGGCTGAGCAGGATCGGATAGAGCCCGCCCGAGGTGATCGCGCCCAGCGCCGCGAGGGTGAAGATGATCGCGATCGGCCAGCCGAGCTCGCCTTGCGAAAGGCCGAACTGGCGGTTGAAGAAATCGGGCATCCAGAACAGCACGAACCACCAGACCGCATCGATGCAGAATTTCGCGCCGATCACGGTCCAGGTCTTGCGGTCGGCCAGCAGGGTGCCCCAGGGCACGCGGGCGCGCTCTGGAATGTCGCCCAGCGGCTTCAAATTGCGGGTGCCCCACCACCATCCGGCGAGCCAGACAAAGCCGAGCGCACCCGTCACCCAGAAGGCCGCCTGCCAGCCGAAGGCGAGGGCGAAGGGCGGGATTAGCAGCGGGGTGAGGATCGCGCCGATATTGGGCGCGGTATTGATAAGGCCAATGGCGATGCTGCGCTGCTTCACCGGCAGATAGGTCGCGGCTGCCTTGAGCCCCGCAGGCGTGCTCACCGATTCGCCCGCTGCCAGAATGACACGCGCGGCGACGAACTGCTGTACGGTCTGTGCCAGCGCATGTGCCATGCCCGCCGCGCTCCAGACGGTCACCGCGATGGCATAGGCGACGCGCACGCCGAGGCGATCGACAAACCAGCCGACGAACAGCAGCGTGCCTGCAGCGGCGATCTGGAAGGACGAGCCGAGATGCGCATAATCGGCGTCGGACCAGCCAAATTCGGCCTCGAGCGTGGGCTTCAATAGCGCCAGCACCTGCCGATCGACATAGTTGAGAGCGTTGCCCAGGAAGAGCAGCACGACGAGCGCGATCGCTGCGCCGCGTGCCATGCCCTGATGCCGTGCCTCGTCCATCGCCGATCCTCCCATATGCGCGCCTGTCTACGACGCTTCGGGCTTGCACGATAGCCGCTCGCGCGCGTAAGGAAAGCCCAATATGACACCGAAGGACATATATCGGGGGCGAGGGGAGCGGCAATGAACGGCAAGCGGCAGGATATCGACTGGGATTCGCTCCCCGCAGCGGGCGACCTGTTCGGTGAAATGTATCTGGCCGAAGCCGCGCCCAAGCCCCATGCCGAAAAACCGCGCGACACGATCTTCCAAGGCCTGGCGATCTGCGCGATTGCCGCCGGGGCCGCGGCCTGGCTGTCCGAACATTATAATTTCCCGATCATTCTGCTCGGACTTCTGATCGGCCTGTCGTTGAGCTTCGTCGCGCGCGATCCGCGCAGTCACAAGGGGCTCGATTTCGCGTCGCGCACCTGCCTGCGCTTCGGGGTGGTGCTATTGGGCCTGCAGGTGACGTTCGAACAGATCGGCTCATTGGGCGTGCAGCCCTTTGCCGCGCTGGCTGCGATCATGACCGTCACGTTCCTGGCAGGTATCCTCGGCGCGCGGCTGGTCGGCCAGTCCAATTACACCGGCATCCTGGCGGGCGGGGCGACCGCGATCTGCGGCGCCAGCGCAGCAATGGCGCTCTATGGCATCATTGGCCGCGAGCGATTGAACCAGTCGCAATTCGCGATCACACTGGTGGTGGTTTCGCTCTTCAGCGCGCTAGCGATGTCGCTCTACCCGATCCTGGCTGAATATCTTGAGCTCACCGACCAGCAGGCCGGGTTCCTGATTGGCGCGTCGATCCATGATGTCGCGCAGGCGATCGGCGGCGGCTATGCGTTTTCCGAAAGCGCGGGGAGCTATGCTGCGATTGTGAAGCTCTCGCGCGTCGCGATGCTCGCGCCCGTTGTCATCATCACCGGCCTTGCCATCGGCAATGCGGATCAGGCCGAGGGCAGCCCCTTGTGGAAGCGGCTGGCTTTGCCCTGGTTCATCGTCGCCTTCTTCGCCGTCGTGCTGGTGAATTCGCTCGTCGCGATGCCCGATCCGGTGCGCGATTCGGCACTCAGCCTGTCCAAGGGGCTGCTGCTGATCGCGGTGATCGCGACCGCGATGCGCAGCCGCATGGACCTGCTGATGGAAACCGGCGTCCGCCCCGCCATCCCGGTGCTGATCGCAACGCTGACGAGCCTCGCGGCCTCGTTCGCAGTCGTCATCGTGCTGTTCTAGCCGAACCGCTCGGCGAGCAGCTTCGCGATCGCCTCGGCATCGCCGGGTTCGACCGGTGCGCCATAGACCTTGACCATCTTGGTCACCTCGTCGTGCCAGAATTTTTCGCCCATGCCGCGCGGCTGGGTGGTGACATATTCGAGGCTGTGGCACGCGGTGCAGTTGTTGACCACGATCTCGGCACCCGCGTCGGACAGCTCGTCGGGAATCGCTTCTTCGGGCAGCTGATAGCTGACCGGCTCCATCCGCGCGGCAACGATATCCGGCCCTGCGTCGCGATCCATCAGCGCCCAGGTCACGCCGCCAGCGGCCACTGCAAGCAGGCCGAGCCCGATGATCACTCCCTTGCGCATCACACGGCCTCCACGTTGATCGTCTCGACGACGTTGCGCATATAGCCCGCAGGCTGCCAGCGCGGCTCCATCGGCTGGGTCTCGCCGCCCGCCGTCTCGGCGCGCACGCGCAAGGCATGCCGCCCTGACGCGAGCGTCAGCCCCAGCTTCCAGTCGCGGAACGAATAGCGGCCCAGATCCTCACCCAGTTTTGCCTCCTGCCAGTTCCGGCCGTTATCGGGCGAAACGAGCACGCGCTTGATCGGATCGCCGCCGCTGAAGGCGATACCGCGCAGCTCGGTCGTCTGGCCTGCGCTGACCTTCGCGCCATCCGGGTGGCTGGTCAGGAACGAACGGACGTTGAACCGGGCGATCGGCACGGTCTTGTCGGGCTTGGTGCCCGGCTCGACGCACCGGCAGTCATTGTCCGGGATGCGATAGGCGGTCTTCATCCAATAGCCGTCGAATTCCTTGTCGACGACATTGATCTCGCTGAGATGCTTGACCCAATAGGTGCCGAAATGGCCGGGCACGATCAGGCGCAGCGGATAGCCGTTGAGGAAAGGCAGTTCCTCGCCGTTCATCGCGAACGCGACCATCACCTCGCCATCGCGCGCATGGTCGATATCGAGCGCCTTGACGAAATCGGCGATCCCGTCGGCGGGCGGATTGTCGAGGCCGTTGAAGGTGACCTGGGCAGCGCCCGCGCGCACTCCGGCCTTGGCGAGCAGATGCTTCAGTGCCACGCCCTGCCAGCGCGCATTGCCCATCGCGCCATGGCCCAGCTGGCCGCCCGCGACGCGCGGCGTCACGAAGCCGCGACTGTTCCCCGAACACTGGTTGACTGCAACGATCTCGCTCACCGGAAAATCGCGGCGCAGCGACTCGAGCGTCAGTTTCAGCGGCGTTTCGACATGCCCGCCGATCGCGAGGTGGAAGCTGCGCGGATCGATCTCGGTCGGCAGGCCGGACAGGTGATAGCGCACGAAAAACGCGTCATTGGGCGTGAGCAGGCTTTGGTCGAAAACGGAAAACGGCGTTTCCAGCTGCGGGGGGCGGCTGGTCAGCAGGATCATCTCGCGCTTGCCGGGCAGTTGCACCAGCGGGCGCGTGCCATTGGCGAAGGGAAGGGTGATCGTGCCGCCCGAAGACTTGCCGACCGCGCCCAGCAGAGCCGCACCTGCGCCTGCCACGAAAAGCCTCCGGTCGATTCCGCTCATTCCCGCTCCCCTATCGTCATTCTGGCGCGCCGCGCGACGCGTCTGTCCAGCGTTAGTCAGAAAATGCCGGTCAGGCAAGAAAGGCGGCATATTGCGTCCGCCAGGCCGCGACTTCATCGGCAAGGTGCATGGGTGGCGCGCTGCCCGACAGCACCAGTTCTGCGACGTCGTTTTCCGGGTGCATCAGCATCTTGCGCTTGCCGTCGCTGAACCACACGGCCAACGGCCGATCGCAAATGGCGTCAAGCACGCGCGCGGCCATGCCGCTGGCGATCGCGTCGCTGCCGGGCAGCGCCAGCACGGTGAGCGCAATGGCTTCGAACGGGTGGCGCGCCTCGCGGTGAAAGCTCACCGAAACGATCAGACCCGATCGATCGGGGCGCGCTTCGTCGGGCAAGGCGGCAATCCTGCGCCAGGCGCAGAACCAGGTCCGGCAGATGGTCGGGCGCTCGGCATGGATGCTGCAGCCTGTCGGGCAAAGCTGCGGGCATGGGGTTCCGGCAGGTTTTTGAAGGTCGGGCGTATCGACCTTCAGCGTGACGCAGCACGCGGTGCAGCCGCCGCAATCGCGATCGGCCAGGACCGGGCCCAGCAACAGGGTCTCAAGATCGTCGGGGTCCGCCATCTGCCAAGCTGTGACGGTCGGCGCGGGTGATTGCAAGCGGCCCGGCGATCAGCGCCAATGAATCCATTCGCCATAAGGATGGCAGGTCGCCAGGAACCGCTGCTCGCCGCTCGGCCAGCAGGTCAGCGACAGCCGCACCTCGCTGCGATCAGGCGTCCATTCGAGGCTGATCCACGCGAGCGGCTTACGCTCGGTCGCGAACTGGCCCGACTGCACGATGATCTCCGCGAGGCGTGCGCGCTGCGGCTCGGGCAGATATTGGCGGAACATCGAATGGACGACGACACGGCAGGTGTCGGCCGATTGCGGTGCCGCCAGCTTCTGCGCGATCCACTCCAGAGCCTCGGCCTCGTCGATCTGGGGCGGATGTGCGCGGGCGATATCGAGCGCATGCTCGAGCCGGGCGATGCGGTGGTGCTGGTCGGCCCAGATGAACGCCAGCAGTCTTTCGCAGCTATCGGCATCGCGGGCGTTGAGCGGGTGCAGATCCGCCCCGCTGGCCGATGCAATGCTGACCGGCGCGGCGACCGGTTGCGGGCCGCGCCATTCGGGGGTGATTTGCAGCGCTGACGCAGGGTCGCCCGCCTTCACTCCGCCAAGATCGAATCCGTAACGACCAAGATTGAGGTTGAGGCCGCAACTGGTGCCAAGTTCGAGCAGTTCGAACGGCAGGGCAAAGCGGTCTGCGGCCACCATCAGCGCCGCCATCAGGGCGGCGGACCGGCCGACTTCGTTGGTCTGGGTGGGATCGCGCAGCCATTGCAGAATGAATGCGTCGGAATGCGCCAGCGCAATCGCCAGGGCGCGATCGAAATCGGCATGTTCGCCCCGGTACAACGCGCTGAGTTCAGGAACGGTGCCGCGCCGGGCAACGGCATGGAGCGCGCCGTTCAACCGCATGGCGAGCGCCGCTGCGGCGCGGTCGCCCGGCCAGGTCGCGATCACCGCTTCGGTCATCGGGGCGTGGGAAAGCTGGCGTTCGGCGGCCTCGAGCACGCGGGCGACGAAGTCCGACCCCAGGTTCCGGCAGACGGCAGCCTGACGCGACAGCTCTGCATGTACGGGCGCCAGGGCAAAGGGCGCGATCGGTGTTATCGGAGATGCCTTGGCCCGCGGCGGGTGCGTCGTTCCGGCGATATTCTCTTTGGAAATGAGTGCAGACATGATTCTCGCCAACGAACAAGTCGGCAAACACTCCCGACCCCCGTCCAACTGGCTAGGTAATCAGCGTAAACAAGTGGTTAACAAAGTCGGGATGGCGCGTCATGACTTGACCTGTTCGGCATCATGCGAATCGCTGATTGGCTGGTCAAGGTCCGGCGAATCGGAGCGCGCGGAGCAGAACAAGGGCATCGACACTGATAAAGCGGCGCCGAATCGCTGATGCTTGCTAATTTTGCAATTATGATTGCAACAATTGCAAATATTGGAAAATCAACATGTTAAGTTTTATGCAAAGGTTCGCAGGCGAACATTGCGGGGCGAGCGATCGGAGCGCCAGTATCGAGAGAACCGTTGGATTTGAGCCACTTTCCCCCCATTTCTGGGCTATGGTTCAAGCTTAAAAAGAGCGAGGAGCCAAGTATTCGCTGAGCGCAGTGCGTTTAACTTTGCTTTAAGCATGCAAACTTAACCGCTGCCCCATCCAATAGTTTTGGGGGGCTCAAAGTGAAATCTCTTACAACTGCAATCTATAGCTGTGCATCGACTGTCGCGATCGTTTCCGCCTTTGCAGCGCCGGTGGCGGCGCAGGAAGACAAGCCGCAAACTGCCTGGGAGGCAAGCCGCACGGTCGATGAAGGCGATGTCGTTACCACCGGTGTGGCACGCGGCCGCGACCGGCTGAACAGCGCGACCTCGACCAGCGCGATCAAGGAGAACGACATCGTTCGCCTGGCGCCGCGGTCGTTGGCCGAGCTTTTCCGCAACATTCCGGGGATCCGCGTCGAAGCGGCGGCCGGTGAGGCGCAGAACAACTATACCGTCCGCGGGCTGCCGATGGTCAATGGTGCCAGCAAGTATATCCAGATCCAGGAAGATGGCCTTCCGGTGATGGAATTCGGCGATCTGATGCGCCTGACGCCCGATATCTTCGTCCGCGCCGATTTCAATGTCGGCCAGGTCGAATCGATCCGTGGCGGATCGGCCTCGACCTTCGCCTCGAACGCGCCGGGCGGCGTCATCAACCTCATCTCGAAGACCGGAGAGGTCGAAGGCGGATCGGTGATGGCGACGGTGGGCGTCGACTTTGAAAGCTATCGCACCGATTTCGACTATGGTGGCCAGCTGGGCGATGGCTGGCGCTTCCACGTCGGCGGCTTCTACCGCGAGGGCGAGGGAATCCGTGAAACCGGGTTCAACGCCGCGCGCGGCGGTCAGGTGAAGTTCAACGTCACCAAGCAGTTCGACGGCGGCTATATCCGCGTTTATGGCAAGCTGCTCGACGACCGCGTGCCGACCTTTACTGGCACGCCGCTGCTGGTGACCGGCACCAATGCCGATCCGTCGTTCCGCGATCCTGCCGGGGTCAGCAGCCGCACCGATTCGCTGCTTTCGCCGACGCTGCCGGTCGTGCTGACGCTCGGTTCGTCGGGCCAGGTCCGTCGCCGCAATTTCACCAACGGTGTCGAGGCGAATGCCAAGACGCTCGGCTTCGAGGCGCAGTTCAGCCTGGGTGACTGGACCGTCACCAACCGCTTCCGTTACGCCGACCAATCGACGCGCAACACCACGCTTGTCGTCTCGTCGGCAGCGCCGGCTGCGCAGTTTGCCTCGCGCTTCGGCGGCGCGGGCGGAGCGTTCCGCTATGCATCCGGACCGCGTGCCGGGCAGCCGTTCAGCGCTGCGGGCGGCAATGGCCTGGTCGCCCTGTCGTTCTTCTCGGACAATGACGCGCCCGATGTGAGCAACATGACCAACGATCTGCGCATCAGCCGGGTATGGCCCGTCGCCGGTGGCGATCTGACGACCACCGCGGGCCTGTATCGTTCGAACCAGAAGTTCATCTCCGAAATCGGCTTTGCCACGTTCTTCCAGGACGTTGTGGGGGGAGGCCAGGCGGTGCCGCTCGACCTCGTTACTGCGGCAGGCGCTCTGGTCACCGATGGCGGCTATCGCAATTTCGGCGGCCCGGGCGCTGCGGGCAACATCCGCGACAATGCCGTGACCTATCAGACCACCGCACCCTTTGCCTCGGTCAACTTTGCCAAGGGCAAGATCGCCATCGGTGCCTCGGTGCGCTGGGATAACAGCCGGGCGCGGGGCAATGCGATGAACGACAGCGGCGTCCGCACCTTCGACATGAACGGCAACGGCGTCATTTCTGCACCCGAACGTCAGGTGTCTTTCGTCCCTGTCGGCGTGACCCAGCCGGTCCGTTACAGCCACGATTATCTGTCCTACTCGGTCAGCGTGAACTATCGCATCGCCGAACCCTTTGCGATGTTTGCCCGCTACAGCCTCGGCGGTCGCGCCGCAGCCGACAAGATTCTCTTCACCTCGGCAATCAGCCCGACCACGGGCGCCCTGCTGAATCCGGCGGCAGGCGACGACAGCGTGCGCCAGGCAGAAATCGGACTGAAATACCGCAAGGATGGCCTGGTCCTCAATCTGACCGGTTTCCATGCCAAGACCGATGACACGAACTCGCAGATTCTGACCAATCCCGCCACGGGCCAGCTCGAGCTGCTCTCGGTCACGCGCGGCTATGAAGCTTATGGTCTCGAATTCGAGGGCGGTTTCCGCCGCGGTCCGTTCAGCATCACGGCGCACGCGACCTATACCGAAGCGGAAATCAAGAGCGCCGAGAATCCGGCGCTGGTGGGCAACATCCCGCGCAACCAGCCCAAGCTGCTCTTCGGGCTGACGCCGCAATTCGACACCGACCTGTTCACCGTCGGTGCCAACATCATCGGGGTGACCGACAGCTTCAGCCAGGACGTCAACCAGCTGCGCATGCCGGGCTATACCACGGTTGGCCTGTTCGCACAGGTCCGTCCGATGGAGCGGCTTGAGCTCAGCATCAACGCCAACAACGTGCTGAACGAGCGCGCCATCACCGGAATTTCCGAAGGAGCGATCCCGGCATCCGGCGTGGTGATGGCGCGGCCGCTGTTCGGCCGTTCGATCTCCGCATCGGCGCGCTTCTTCTTCTGATCGGTGCGTCAACGGCTCGCCCCTTGTCTGCTGGTACACTGCCAGTGGCAGGGGGCCACCGGCGACAAGTTTGCGGCGCTCGCGGGGCTGTTCAGCGTCGCGGGCGCCGCACTGTGTCAGGCGCGCAAGGGCCTTGCGGAAATCCCTGATTTCCGGGCGTTTCGCGTCAGGCAACATTTCCCGGCAACTTGGTCAATCGGCGTTAACCACGCTTTAATTGGAATCAAATAGGCCGGTTGGGAAAGTGTTTTACAGCAGGGGCAATTCATGAATTTCTTCAAATATCACGGTTCGACTTGCACGGCCGCCGTGGCCATCGCGATGGTCGCCATGGCCACGCCGGCCTTGGCGCAGGAAGACAAGCCGATGACGGCTTGGGAGGCGAGCCGTACTGTCGATGAAGGCGATATGGTCACCACTGGCGTGGCACGCGGCCGTGACCGTCTGAACAGCGCGACCTCGACCAGCGCAATCAAGGAAAACGACATCATCTCCATCGCGCCGCGATCGCTGGCCGAACTGTTCCGCAACATTCCCGGCATCCGCGTCAACGCCGCGACGGGTGAGGGCGGCAACAGCTACACCGTGCGCGGTCTGCCGCTGGTCAACGACGGCGCAAAATACATCCAGCTGCAGGAAGACGGCCTGCCGGTGCTCGAATTCGGTGACCTGCTCACCCTCACGCCGGACATCTTCATCCGCGCCGACCTCAATGTCGCGCAGGTGGAATCGATCCGTGGCGGATCGGCATCGACCTTCGCCTCGAATGCGCCGGGCGGCGTGATCAACCTGATCTCCAAGACCGGCGAAGTCGAAGGCGGATCGGTGATGGGCACGGTCGGCATCGATTTCGAAAGCTATCGCACCGATTTCGATTATGGCGCGCGTCTCGGCGATGGCTGGCGCTTCCATGTTGGCGGTTTCTACCGCGAAGGCGAAGGTCCGCGCGAAACCGGCATGAACTCGATGCGCGGCGGACAGGTCAAGTTCAACGTCACCAAGCAGTTCGATGGCGGCTATATCCGCGTTTATGCCAAGCTGCTCGATGATCGGGCGCCCAGCTTCATCAACACGCCGCTGCGCGTTACCGGCACCAATGCCGATCCGTCCTATTCGGACGTCCCCGGTCTCGACACCCGCACCGACTCGCTGGTCTCGCCGTTGCTGCCCAACTCGCTGCGTCTGGGCACCTCGGGCACGCCGACGCGCCAGACCCTGGCAGAAGGTACGCACTCCAAGTCCAAGTCGCTGGGCTTCGACGCGCAGTTCAGCCTGGGCGAATGGTCGGTCACCAACCGGTTCCGCTATGCCGACCAGTCGTTGCGCAGCCTGATCCTGTTTCCCTCGGCAGCAGCGCCGGCGGCAGCATTTGCCACCCGTTTCGCCGGCCCGGGTGCGACCGCCAGCTATGCGGCGGGTCCGCGCGCCGGCCAGCCCTTCGACCCGTCGGGTAACGGCCTGCTCAACGTCTCGTTCATTGTCGACTCCGATGTTCCCGATGTCAGCAACATGACCAATGACCTGCGCGTCAGCCGGGTATGGAATGTCGGCGGCGGTGATCTGACCACGACGGCGGGCCTGTACCGTTCGAGCCAGGAATATGTCTCGGAAATCGGCTTCACCACCTTCCTGCAGGACATCGTTGGCGGCGGTCGGTCGGTCGCGGTCAACCTGCGCACCGCTACCGGCATCCCCGTCACTGACGGCGGCATCCTGGTCTATGGCAGCGCAGGCGGCGCCGGCAATTCGAAGAACACCGATCTCAACTATCAGGTGACCGCACCGTTCGGATCGTTCAACTTCGCCAAGGGCAAGATTGCCATCGGCGGTTCGATCCGCTGGGACAATGTCCGCGTTCGCGGCAACATCATCAACGATGCCGGAACGCGTCCGTTCGACATGAACGGCAATGGCGTGATTTCCGTGCCGGAAAGCCGCGTTGCGTTCATTCCCAATAACGTGACCTTCCCGGTCAACTACAACCACGATTATGTCTCGTACTCGCTGAGCACCAACTATCGCGTGTCCGAGCCGTTCTCGATCTTCGCGCGCTACAGCCGCGGCGGTCGCGCAGGGGCGGACAAGATCCTGTTCACGCCGGCGGTCAGCACCGTGACGGGCGCGCTCGTCAACAGCGTCGCAGGACATGACGTGCTGCGCCAGGCAGAACTGGGCCTGAAATATCGCAAGGACGGCATCTTCCTCAACCTGACCGGCTTCTATGCGCTGACCGACGAGACCAACTCGCAGCTGCGCACGAATGCAACTACCGGTCTGGCGGAACTCGCCACGGTCGCCCGTTCGTACAAGGCCTATGGTCTGGAGTTCGAGGGCGGCATCCGCCGCGGTCCGTTCAGCGTGACGGCGCACGCCACCTATACCGAGGCGGAGATCGATGCGGCAGAAAACCCGGCGCTGGTCGGCAACATCCCGCGCGGTCAGCCCAAGCTGCTCTACGGAATCCGTCCGCAATTCGACAGCGACATGTTCTCGGTCGGATTCAACGTGATCGGACAGACCGGCAGCTTCGCGCAGGACGTCAACCTGCTCCGTCTGCCTGCCTTCACCACCGTGGGCGCGTTTGCCCAGTTCCGTCCGATGGAGCGGCTGGAATTCAGCGTGAACGCCAGCAACCTGCTGAACGAGCGCGCGATTACCGGCGTGTCCGAAGGCGCCATTCCGGCAGCGGGGGTCGTGATGGGACGCACCATGTACGGCCGCACCGTGTCGGCATCTGCAAGGTTCTTCTTCTGATGCGCGGCCTGCCTCGGGACATCGCACCAGCCGCATTCCGGCTGTTCCGGCGCCCCGGGGCGGGCGCCCATACCACCTGGACCACAAAGGCTTGATCATGCTGAACAAACTGAACATTCCACGGAAGCTCAGCCTGTCCTTCCTGATGATCTGCAGCTCGGCTGCGCTGATGATGATCGTCTTCGCCGTCAATCTGTGGATGATCCAGTCATCGACGGAGCAGAACAATCATTCGCAGCTCATCTACGGCAAGGTCCAGGTGCTTGAGACCTCGCTGCTCCGCCAGAACAGCCAGTTTCGCGGCTTTCTGGTGACGGGCGACGAGAGCTATCTGAAATCCTATTACGAGGGCCGCGACGAATATGACGCCGCCGCCAAGGAACTGGAAACGCTGATCGTCAACCCGGCGCATCTGAAGCTGCTGGAAGAGGCGCGCAACGAAACGCTCGCCTGGCGCAAGAACTGGGGCGACAAGCTCATCAAGTGGACCCAGCAGGGCCGCGGCGAGGCTGCGGTCGAAGCGGTGCGCAATGCCGGCAAGGCTGTGCTGGTGAGCAAGGCGGTGCTGCCGCTGCGCGACATTCGCGACGCCGAACTGGCTTCGATCGAGCGGAACTCCGCGCGGCAGGATTCGGCGCTGACCTCGGCCATTGTCGCGCTGGTGCTGGGCGGCATCGCGCTGATCGGTATCGCGATCGGTCTTGCCGTTGCGCTGAGCCGCGCCATCGCTCTGCCGATCACCCGCCTGACCGACGCCATGGCGAGCCTGGCTGCGGGCAAGAACGAGATCAACGTCGACGTGAACCGCGCGGACGAGCTGGGTGACATGGCCCGTGCCGTGGTCGTGTTCCGCGATGCCGCTGTCGCCAAGGCGCGCGCTGACCAGGATCAGGCCAATGTCGTGACCGCGCTCGGCAAGGGGCTGGAGGCGCTCGCATCGGGCGACATGACCTATCAGATCACCGAGCCTTTTGCTGCCAATTACGACGGCCTGCGCATGACCTTCAACCGCACGGTCGAGGGGCTGGAAACCAGCCTGTCGAGCGTCGCCAGCTCGGCGCAGAGCGTCCACAACGGCGCCGGCGAAATCCGTGCGGCGTCCGAGGATCTGTCGCAGCGCACCGAACAGCAGGCGGCCAGCCTCGAAGGTGCGGCCAGCGCGATGGACAAGGTGACCGGCATGGTCAGCGAGTCCGCCAGCAGCGCCAAGACGGCACGGATCGAAATCGACACCGTGCACAAGGATGCCAATGAAGGCGGGCAGGTCGTCGACAAGGCGGTCAGCGCGATGGATGCGATCGAGCGCAGCTCGCAAGAGATCGGCCAGATCATCAACGTCATCGACAGCATTGCTTTCCAGACCAATCTGCTGGCGCTCAATGCCGGGGTCGAGGCTGCGCGCGCGGGTGAATCGGGCAAGGGCTTTGCGGTCGTCGCCAACGAGGTTCGCAGCCTCGCCCAGCGCTCCGCCGATGCCGCCAAGGACATCAAGGCGCTGATCACCGCGTCGAGCGAGCAGGTACAGGAAGGCGTCAGCTTGGTCGCGGAGACCGGCAAGATGTTCGACCGCATCATGGGCCGCATCGGCGATGTGAGCCGCATGGTCGCAGAAATCGCCGACGGGGCCGAAACCCAGTCGTCGAACCTGCGCAGCGTCAACACCTCGGTCGGCGACATGGACAAGATGACCCAGCAGAACGCCGCAATGGTGGAGGAAACCACCGCTGCTGCACGTACGCTGGCATCGGAAGCTGACGAGCTCGCCTCGTTGGTCGGCCGCTTCCGCCTGAAGACCTCGCACGGCCGCGCGGCGGCGCCGGCAAGCTCGGGTGGCTTCAGCCGCCCGGTCGCCAAGCCGCGCCCGGTTCCGCGCACGAGTGGCAATCTCGCGCTCAGCCCTGCGGTCGATGACGACGACTGGAGCGAGTTCTGACGAACGTCTGAAAGGCGCTAGAAAAAAACGGGAGGAGGGGCCGGGCTTGCAGAAGTCCGGCCCCTTTTTTTGTGCTTCACGTGCCGCGCCCGGAGCGTGTCAGACCCGTGGCCTCAGCCCCTGAACCGCTCGTTTGTCATGAACCGATAAGCTGCATCAATGCTTTTCGATAGGACTTATAAATTTGTATGGCATAGCCAAATGTGCAAAGTGGCATGACCAATAAGCATATCGGGGAGAGAGTGATGCGCAAGGCATTATGGCTGCTGGCTAGCGTTGGCGCGCAAGGATTGGCCATACCGGCTGTAGCCCAGACGGCGGAACAGCCTGCCGATCAAACCCAAACAGCGGACCAGGAAGATTCTGGCGAGGTCCAGGCAATCGTCGTGACCGGGTCGCGCATCGATCGCGCCGGCTTCACTGCCCCGACGCCGACGGTCGTGGTCACCGCTGCCACGCTGGAAAATCGCGCTGCCGTGAACGTGGCTGACGTCATCAACGAAATTCCCAGCTTTCGTCGTACCCAATCGCCCGAAAGCGGCGGTATCGGCAATCCCGGCGGCAACAATATCGATCTTCGCGGCCTGACGCCGGTGCGCACGCTGGTGCTGCTCGATCGCATGCGCTTGCCCCCGGTGAACCAGCCGGGATCGACGGTGGCAGGTGCGACCGATCTCAACGTCATTCCTACCGCTCTCATCGGAAGCATCGATGTCGTCAGCGGCGGCGCATCGGCTGCCTATGGTTCGGACGCTGTCGCGGGCGTGGTCAATCTCAAGCTGAATACCGGGCTTGAAGGCTTCAAGTTCAATATCCAGGGTGGACAGACCAGATACAGCGATGCGGAAGACTTTTTCGTCTCGGCCGCGTTCGGCACGAAGTTCGCCGATGGTCGCGGTCGTTTCATTCTGGGCGGCGAGGTCAGCATCAACGACGGCACCGCGCTGTTCAACGACAGACGGCCCTGGGGCCTGCGCAATGTCAGCACGGTCACATTCGGCGCGGGCCGGGCGGCGGGACTGCCAGCCAATCTTGTCACCGACAACGTGCTGTTCGGCACGCTGACCCCCGGCGGCCTGATCACGCCGACCGCCGCGGGCAATCCTGCGGGCTTGCGCAACCTGCAGTTCGTGATCGGCCCCAATGGCCAGCCGACGACCGCCCCGTTCAATGCCGGGCTCTATCAGGGCCAGATCGGCACCAACATGGTCGGCGGCACCAACGTTCTGCCCTATCAGGTGCTGCGCGCAGCGACGCAGCGCTACAATCTGGTGGGCAATCTGGAATTCGATTTCAGCGACAATGTCACCGCCTGGGTGCGCGGCATTTATGCCGAGACCGAGGCCGAGAACATCAGCGCCCAGATCCGCGCGGCCACGGGCGGAACCACCGGTTTCCTCTCGCTCAGTCGCAACAATCCCTATCTGCAGGCGGCGCTGACGCCGGCGCAGCTGGCGTTGATCCCGGCCAACGGGTCGTTGACCATCGGCTATCTCGGCAACGATTTCGGCCCGCCGCGCATCAAGAACCAAGGGCGGCTGTACAGCTTTGCCGGCGGCCTCAAGGGCACCATCGGATCGAGCTGGCGCTGGGATGCGACGCTGGCCTATGGCCGCAACCGCAGCGAGCAGATCCAGTCCAACACCGCAATCACCGCCAATTTCCTCAATGCCGTCAACGCGATCAGCCTGAACGGTCAGATCGTCTGCGCCAATGCGGCTGCTCGCGCGGCTGGCTGCCAGCCGATCAACGTTCTGGGCCGGGCCAGCTATTCGCCTGAGGCCTATGCCTATGCGTTCGGCACGTCGGACGCGGTCGCCATCACCACGCTGTTCGAGGCGGCGGCGAACGTCAATGGCGAGGCCTTTTCGATCTGGGCTGGCCCGGTCTCGCTGGGCGCGGGCGTCGAATATCGCGAGGAGAGCTTCCTCACCCGGGTCGATCCGATCAGCCAGGCCGGCGGGTTCATGGCCCGCGCTCCGCGGAATTTCCCCAAGGCCGATCAGTCGGTCAAGGAAGCCTATCTGGAGGCGATCGTGCCGCTGCTGAGCGAAGACTGGTTCACCGGCGCGCTCGACCTCAACGGTGCGGTCCGCCTGACCGATTACAGCACATCGGGCTCGGTCACGACCTGGAAGGCGGGGCTGACCTGGAAGCCGATCCCCGACATCCTGCTGCGCGGCACGCTGTCGCGCGATATCCGTGCGCCCAGCCTGCCAGAGCTGTTCACGGCGGCGGTGCAGACCGTGCCGCGGCCGCTTTATGCCGATTTGCGCCCGGCCTTTGCCGGCCAGCCGCAATATCAGTACGACGTGGTTGCCGGCGGCAATGTCAACTTGAAGCCCGAAATCGCGCGGACCACGACGCTGGGCGCGGTATTCAATCCGCGTTTCCTCAGCCGCCTGCAATTCTCGGTCGATTACTACCAGATCAAGATCCGTGAGGCGATCGGCGCGAATGCGGCGGCATCGGTGCTGACCAACTGCCTCGGCACCGGCGTCGGCGATCCGGCCAATCCGTTCTGCCAGCTGATCACCTTCGCCAACAACAACATCACTACCGGGGCGGTCCAGTCGGTCGTCGCACAGAATGCCAATTTTGCGCAGTTCCGCACCAAGGGGCTCGATTTCGGTCTGTCCTACACCCAGCCGCTCAGCGACTTTGTCGCGAGCTTGCCGGGACGTCTGGTCCTTTCGGCCCAGGCGACGCATGTCATCGAATATCGGTCGAGCTTCGATATCTCGCCGCTCTTCCCCAATGGCGTCAACCGCGCGGGCCAGACCGGTGCGCTGTTCGGCGGCAGCCCTGGCCTGCCCGATTGGGCGGTCAATGCCAATCTGGGCTATCGCGACAGCCGGTTCGAGGCGAATGTCCAGTATCGCTGGATCAGCCGCAGCCGCCAGAACAATGCACAGGTTGGCCCCGACGATCCCGCCTATAGCCCGGCGCTGGTCAACAGCATCAGCAATAACATCATTCCGGCCGTGGGGTATGTGAACATCGGTGCGAGCTATAATTTTGGCAAAGAAGGCACCAAGCAGCAGCTCTATTTCGTCGTCAACAACCTGTTCAACAAGGCGCCGCCGCTGCCCGCGATCAACAACAACGCCTGGTACGACCTGCTCGGCCTTTCCTATCGCGTGGGCGTCCGCTTTGAGTTCTGATTTCCCCCCTGGGCGGGCGGAGGCTGTCATGCCTCCGCCCATTTTTTTGGATGTGTCTTCTCATGTTCCATTGCACATCGCGGTCGATCCGCGCCGCGACCGCCATCGGTCTGGCCCTCGCAACCCTGGTGCCCAGTGCCCATGCCGCCGATGCCCCTGTCGCTGGTGCGGCGGCTCCCGCCATTTCCCAGATGCGCACCCGGCTGCTGACCTCGCTCACCGGCTATGAGGTCAGCGAATATCTCAAGCGCAACGACGTGCTCTATGTACCCGTCGGTCCGACCGAGGTGAACGGTGGCGCGCCGACCGATGTCGAATATGTCATCCCGCTCGCCTATGCGATCAAGCTCGCCGAGAAATCGGACGGGCTGGTGATGCCCTATCTTGCCTATTTCTATCCGGGCGGTACCACCACCAGCCCGGCGACGGTCCAGGTCAGCCCTTCGGAAGGTCTTGCCTATCTCAAGGTCCTGACCCGCTCGTTGATCCGCCAGGGCTTCCGTCGCATCGTCTTCCTGACCTCGCACGGTCCATCGCCCGCGACCCTGCTGCCGCTGGTGCGCGAAACGTTCGACGAGATGCACGTTCCGGTGCTGTGGATGGACACCGGCATGGTGCGCAAGGTCGAGCCGGGCGAGGCGCGCCCCGGCTTTGGCGGTGGCCCGCCCAATGGCCGCAATCTCACGATCTTCGGCGCCTATCAGTTGGTGGGGCGACTGAACGATATTCCGGTCGGCCTCAGCCAGCCGAAACACGAGATCATCCGCGATCCGAGCAACCTGTCACGCTTCGTGCCGCCGTATAACGGCACGCCCGCAGGCAGCTTCTATGCCGATCCTGCCGAACATGGCGGCTTTGCCGAGCCGATCACCGAGGCGCAGCGCGCCGAGTGGGGCAGAGAAGGCGCGGCGATGATCGAAGCGCAGGTGGCGTCTTTCGACGCGCTGGGCATGCTGGGCGCGTTACGCAAGCGCGACGAATTCACTCGCGAACTCGAGAAGAAATATGGCGACCTGCTGCCGGGCGCGCGTACGCCTTGAGGTTTGACGAAAGGCCGGGGGGCCTGGTCCCGGATCGGTGCCGAGGGGAAGGTGCCGGTCCGGGATTTCTGTTTTCAGGGGAAAAGCGCAGCCTTGATTTGCACCTGATCGGCCTCGCTGGCGACCCAGGTGGACGCAAACAGGCCCTGTGATCCGAACAGTGCCTCGATTATGCCGTTTGCACCATGCGCCTGCCAAAGTTGCGCTAGCGCCTGGGCCTGCGGATCGTCCACGGAACGGACATCGCCCCGGACATGGCGAACCCAGGCCGCTAGAGCCTGAAGCGTGGCCGGGCACGAACGTCCCGCCGCCTGGTTGACCGCCAGCGGCTCGAGCCAGCGCTGTGGAATCTTTTGCGAGCCGTCCATCGCGATCTGCATCAACCGGTGCTGCAACGCGCTGTTGGCGAAACGGTCTAGCAGGCTATCGGCATAGGCGACCGTGTCGATGCCGCTTGCCGGATCGAGCGTCGCGGCTGCTTCTTCGCGCATGATCGTCTCGATCACCGGGCGGATCGCCGGATCGGCGACGGCCTGGTGGACGAATTCATGCCCCGCATCGAGCCCCAGATAGGCGAGCGCCGAATGCGCGCCGTTGAGCATTCTGAGCTTGGCCGCCTCGTAGGGCCGCACGTCTGCAACCAGCTGCGCGCCGACCGCCTCCCAGCGCGGGCGCGGGCCGGCGAAATCGTCCTCGATTACCCATTGGGTGAACGGCTCGGTGATGATCGCGCCGTCGTCCTCGAGACCGATCTGATCGGCGACCCAGGCCCGGTCCTCCACCGTCATCGCGGGGACGATCCGGTCGATCATCGTTGCGGGGCAGCGGCAATGCGTGTCGAACCAGTCGGCCAGCACTGGATTGGTCGCGTCAAGATAGGCGCGCATCAACAGCCTGAGCTGACGACCATTATCGGCGAGATTATCGCAGCTAAGCAATGTCAGACCGGGCAGCCCAGCCGCCTTGCGCATGGCGAGCCCGGCCGCGATAAAGCCGTAGATCGTGCGCGGAACGCTGCCGGACAGATCGGATGCCAAAGCGGAATTGTCGGTATCGAGCGACCCGTCGGCACGGCGGACATAGCCTTTCTCGGTCACGGTAAAGCTGACGATGTGCGTGTCCGGGCTCGCAATCGCGGCGATGACGTCATCCGGCGCTTTGGGCGCAACGATGACCCGGGCGACCGAGCCGATCAGCCGCATCGCCACCGCATCGGATGACCGCTCGACCAGCGTGTAAAGCCCGTCCTGCGGGTTGAGCTGCGCTGCCACATCGCCCGAGCGCAGCGACAGGCCGATGATGCGCCAGTCGCGATCGCCTGCCGCCATCGCCGCATCGGTATAGGCCGCCTGATGCGCGCGGTGGAACGCGCCGATTCCGAAATGGACGATGCCGCATTTCTGCGCCGCCGGGTCATAGCCGGGGCGCGCGACACTCGCGGCCAGCTGCGCTGCGGTTTCGCGGCCCAGCCTCACAGCTTGTAGGCCTTTTTGGCGAGATTGTAGCTGAGCTCCTGGGCCAGCTCCGCCGCCTCCCAATCCTCGATGCGGTGCTCCGCGACCAACTGCGCCAGAAAGCCGCAATCGATCCGCCGCGCGACATCGTGCCGCGCCGGGATCGAGAGGAACGCGCGGGTATCATCGTTGAAACCGACGGTATTGTAGAAGCCGGCGGTCTCGGTCATCGCATGGCGGAAACGGCGCATGCCCTCGGGGCTGTCGTGGAACCACCAGGCCGGGCCGAGCTTAAGCGCCGGATAATGGCCTGCCAGCGGTGCCAGCTCGCGCGCATAGACCGATTCGTCGAGCGTGAAGAGAATGATCGTCAGGTCCGGATTGTTGCCGTGCCGCGCCAGCAGCGGTCGCAGCGCATTCACATAATCGGTGCGGCTGGGCATGTCGGCGCCCTTGTCGCGCCCGAAGCGCGCGAACACCGCCGGATTGTGGTTACGGAAGGCGCCGGGATGGATCTGCATCACGAGGCCGTCCTCGGCGCTCATCGTCGCCATTTCGGTGAGCATCTGCGCGCGGAACAGCTCGGCCTCGCCGGGGGTGACATCGGGGCGAATCACGCGGGCGAACAGCGCCTTGGCTTCGTCGCGCGGCAGGTCTGCCGTCTGCGCGGTCGGGTGGCCGTGGTCTGTCGAGGTCGCGCCGTGCTGCGCGAAGAATGTGCGGCGCTTGCAGTGCGCGGCGAGATAGCCCGACCAGCTGAACACATCCTCGCCGGTCAGTTCGCCGAACCGTGCCAGATTGTCCAGAAAACCCTCGAATTCGGGATCGATCACCGGGTCGGGGCGATAGGCAGTGAGCACTCGGCCCTGCCAGCCGCTCGCTGCGATGGCCTGGTGATGCTCGAGCGTGTCGATCGGCGATTCGGTCGTCGTGATCACCTCGATCCGGTACCGCTCGAACAGCGCGCGCGGACGGAAGGCCGGCGTCGCGAGCTGCTCGGTGATATGGTCGTAATAGTGATCGGCCGTTCCGGCGTCGAGCTGGACATCGAGGCCGAAGGCTTCGGCAAACACCCAGTCGAGCCACATGCGCGACGGCGTGCCACGGAACAGGTGATAGTGGCTTGCCAGGATGCGCCAGGCCTCGCGCGGATCGACAGCAGGGGCATCGGGTTTAGACACCGGTGTCAGCCCAAGAGACTCCAAAGCGATCCCCTGGCTGTAAAGCATGCGGAAGACATAATGGTCCGGCTGCAGCAGAAGCGCGGTCGCGTTCTCGAACGGCGCATCGCTGGCGAACCAGGCCGGGTCGGTATGGCCGTGCGGGCTGATGATCGGCAGATCGCGCACGCTTTCGTAAAGCCGCCGGGTGATGCTGCGGACATCGGGATCGACCGGAAAGAGGCGGTCGGGGTGAAGCTGTAACGGTCTTGTGGTCATGTCAGAGTTGCGCTGCCCTTGCATAGCGTTCGCGGGTAGAGGCGACATTGCGCCGCGCGGCTTCAATAGCCTCTTCCTCGGTCGCGAACAGCAGGTGATTGATAACGGCGGACATATGGCCGCGCATTGCCGCCCGCGCCGCTGCAGGATCGCGCGCGCGCAATGCATCGAGCACGGCCTTGTGCTCTTCGACCACCGGCTGAACATTGGCGGTGCGTGCCTTTTCGAGCAGCAGCGCGCAATTGGGGGAGGTCGAACGCAACCGCCACATTTCCTCGATCTGGTTGCGGATCACCGCATTGCGCGTCGCGGTGGCGATCAGCATGTGAAAGGCCTGGTCGGCATGGGTGCTGCCGCCGGGCATCAGGTTCTCGCGCTCGATCTCGGCGACCAGGCGTTCGAGCTCGTCCAGTTCATCTTCGCGAATGTGCACCGCGGCAAGCGCCGCCGCTTCGCCCTCGATCAGCAGCCGTGCCTCCATCAGCTCGAAGGCGGTCACGGTGAAGCCCGGTGCGTCGGTTTCGCCCGGCAGCTTGCGCACATAGGCGCCTGAGCCGATGCGCACTTCGATCAGCCCCTGGACTTCGAGTGCGATCATCGCTTCCCGAACTGCGGGACGCGAGACATTGTACTGGACCGAAAGCTCGCGCTCGGCGGGCAGGCGGTCGCCCACGGCATAGCGGCCCGCGACCAGGTCGGAAAAGAGATCCTTGGCCAGCTTCTGGTAGAGCCGCTCGGGCGGCGGCGCCGCCTCGATGGTGGGGGCGTTCTTTCTGGGTCGCGCCATGCGCAGCAGCTCCTGATCAAAGGCCTGACCAATTGGGAACAATCGGCCGCGAACAACCCATGCCACAGCCGCCAATAAAACGACAAGGCCTAAAGCGCGGCTTGGAGTTTGCGCCGCAGCGTCCGGCTTCGGCTCTGGTCGAAGCCGAGAGACAACGGTGGCTGAGGATTTTCTAACAGATTAACAAAAATAGGTATGACCAATTATGTTACATTTGGTGTTCCGTGCGTTACCAATGACGGCAGATGACATCCAGAAAGGGAGAGGCGTATCTCATGAAGATACAATCGGCCAAGGTGATCGTGACGTGTCCCGGGCGCAATTTCGTGACGTTGAAGATCGAGACCGATCAGGGCGTGTACGGCATCGGCGATGCGACGCTGAACGGACGCGAGCTATCGGTCGTCTCCTATCTGGAAGACCATGTCATCCCCTGTCTGATCGGCATGGACCCGCAGCGGATAGAAGATATCTGGCAATATCTCTATCGCGGCGCCTATTGGCGGCGCGGCCCGGTGACGATGCGCGCGATCGCGGCGGTCGACATGGCGTTGTGGGACATCAAGGCGAAGATGGCGGGCATGCCGCTTTACCAGCTGCTGGGCGGACGCAGCCGCGACGGCGTGCTGGTCTATGGCCATGCCAATGGCAGCGACATTGCCGAAACGGTCGACGCGGTCGGCCATTATATCGACATGGGCTACAAGGCGATCCGCGCACAGACCGGCGTGCCCGGCATCAAGGACGCCTATGGGGTCGGACGCGGCAAGCTCTATTACGAACCGGCCGATGCCAGTCTGCCTTCGGTCACCGGCTGGGACACGCGCAGGGCGCTGAACTATGTGCCCAAGCTGTTCGAGGAATTGCGCAAGACCTATGGTTTCGACCATCATCTGCTGCACGATGGCCACCATCGCTATACCCCGCAGGAAGCGGCGAACCTCGGCAAGATGCTCGAGCCCTATCAGCTGTTCTGGCTGGAAGATTGCACGCCTGCGGAAAACCAGGAGGCGTTCAGGCTGGTGCGCCAGCACACCGTCACGCCGCTGGCGGTGGGCGAGATTTTCAACACCATCTGGGACTGCAAGGACCTGATCCAGAACCAGCTGATCGACTATATCCGCGCGACCGTCGTCGGCGCGGGCGGCCTGACGCATCTGCGCCGCATCGCCGATCTCGCGAGCCTTTATCAGGTCCGCACCGGTTGCCACGGGGCGACCGACCTGTCGCCGGTCACCATGGGCTGCGCGCTGCATTTCGACAGCTGGGTGCCCAATTTCGGCATCCAGGAATATATGCGCCATACCGAAGCGACCGACGCGGTTTTCCCGCACGACTACCGGTTCGAGGCGGGAATGATGTATTGCGGCGAGGCCCCCGGCCATGGCGTCGATATCGACGAGGCGCTGGCGGCGAAATATCCCTACAAGCCCGCCTATCTGCCCGTCGCGCGGCTCGAGGACGGGACGATGTGGAACTGGTGAGAGCTAGCGCTCACGCTGCTGAAGGCACTTTCCGACCGGAGTGCTTCAGCAGCGCCCAGAGCACCACTGCCGCGATCAGATCGAGCCCGGCCAGCGCGGCGAACAGCGGATCGTAACCGAACGTATCCGCACTCTGCCCGATCAACAGCGTGAACAGCATCCCGCCGATCCAGGCCGACGTCCCCGCCATGCCGCTCGCGGTGCCCACGGTCTTCCTGTCGAACACATCGGCGCACAGGGTGATCAGCGCGCCATTGAGCATTTGATGCGCAAAGCCGCCGATGCAGAACAGTGCGATCGCCATGCCGGGTGAGGTTGCGAGGCCGATGCAGGCCGGGCCCACCATGCAGAGCGCGCCGATCGTCATCGTGATCTTGCGGCTGGCGATCAGCCCCGTGCCACGCTTCATCGGCCAGCCGGGTAGCACGCCTGCGGCAAGACTGCCGAAATCCGCCGCGAGGAACGGCAGCCAAGCCCAGAGCGCGATCGCCTTGAGGTCGAGATTCCAGGCCGAGACCAGATAGAGCGGGATGAAGAAGTTGAACGTCTGCCACGCCGGTTCCGAAAGAAAGCGGGGCGTCGCGATCGCCCAGAACGAACGGCTGCGCAGTACGTCGCGCTTGGTTGCGGGCTTGGATATGACATCTTCGGCGCGCCCCGCCTCGATCAACGCTTTCTCGCCCTTCGACAGCCGGGGATGTTCGGCAGGATCGCGATAGCCGAACCACCATAGCCCCGCCCAGACCAGGCTGAGCACGCCGGTGACCACGAACGCTGCCTCCCAGTTCCACGCAAGAATGCAGAAGGCGACCAGCGGCGGCGCGATCATGTTGCCGACACTGGTGCCCATCTGGAACAGGCTGGTGGCCAGCGATCGCTCGCGCGGCGGAAACCAGGTGGCGACCGTTTTCGCGCCGGCGGGAATCGCCGCCGCCTCGGTCGCCCCGAGCAGCGTGCGGAAAAAGGCGAGGCTGGCCCAACCGGTGGCAAAGGCGTGCGCCATGTTGGACAGCGCCCAGCCGATCGCGAACAGGAAGAAGCCGAGCCGGGTGCCCAGCGCATCGAGCACGGTGCCTGCGACGGTCTGCATCACCGTATAACTCGCCTGAAACGCGAGCACGACCCAGCTATATTGCTCGGTCGTCATCGCGAATTCGGTCTTGAGCGTGGGGGCGGCGACCGAGAGCGTCGAGCGCGCGAGATAGTTGAGGATCGTCCCCAGGGTCACCAGTCCGATGATCCACCAGCGCAAGCGCCCGGTCCGAATTGTGTTCATCGTTCTGCCTTCACGGAAAACGCGGCCGGGCGCATGGCCCGGCCCAGGGGAGTTGCTTGGCCATCGTCAGCCGACCGGTGCGCCGGCGGCACGCGGCCGTCCGGTCGGCAGGGAAGGGCGGAAACTGCCTTCGAGCACGGCGACCAGATAGCGCGCGGCGCGGATGACATAATCGTTCTCGTCATCGACGATCGCCTTGATCGCGGGCAGCACCGGGCGCGCGCGCTCGTCGAGCGCATCAAGCGCGTTCAGCGCCATCAGCCGCTCGGGGATAGGCCTGCTCGATGCGATGGCCTGCTCCAGCACCGGCAGGGCGATCGATGCATCGCCGATAGCCGCAAGCGCTTTGGCGGCCGCGATACGCACAGCAGCCGAAGCGTCGCGCGTCGCTGCGTCTGCCAGCGCGGCCTTGGCAGGCATCGCACCTTCACCCAGAACCACCAATCCGGTTGCCGCCCAATAGCGGATCACCGCATTGCTGTGCCGCAACAGCGCAGCCAGCCGCTTGGCGTCGCGCGTCTTTCCGCGTGCGGCGCTCGTAGCCACGGTCATGATCCGGCGCAGCGGGTAATTCGCCTCGCTCTGGGTCGCCTCATAGCCTTCGCCCGGCTCGCCTTCGGGAATGAAACCGTTGTCGCGGATACGCAGCATATGTGCGTCGAGCGCCTTGCGAAAACGCGCCAGCCTCGCGCCATGTACGGCCAGCCCCGCCAGATTGCTCAGCTGATAGGGATCGGTCTCAAGGTCGTAGAGCTCCTCATACGGCTTGCGCCCGAAAAAGCGCGATTGCTCCGCCGTCAGCGTTCCGGCGATCCGCGCCTCGTCCCACGACTGATAGCCCTTCGCGATCCATTCGAACGACGAATAGACGCCCCAGGGGCGGTGGGGCATGTAGTTGCGGATATAGCGATAGCGCCCGTCACAGGCGGTGCGCACCATGTCGTAGCGCTCGTCCATGCGGTCGCGCATGCCGAAGGCATAGGCGGAACGCTTGCCGATCTCGCTGCCCAGAAACGCCTGCCCATGCATCTGCGTCGGTTTTGTCGCCCCAGCCAGCGAAAGGAGTGTGGGCGCAAGATCGACCAGGCTGACCGGATCGGCCACAGTGCTGCCCATCGGCACGGGAGCAAGATGCTGCCACTTCGGTGGGAAATGCGCGATCAGCGCGACGCGCAGCCCTTCCTCGTAACAATAGCGCTTGCTGCGCGGCAGCACCCCGCCATGGTCGGAATAGTAGAAAACGATTGTATCCTCGGCGAGACCGTCGGCTTCAAGCTCCTTCAGCCGTGCGCCGATCTCGCCATCCATGCGCGCGATGAGGTTGTAATAGCTGGCAAAATCGGTCCGCATCGCTGGGGTGTCGGGCAGATAGGGCGGAATGCGGATTTGATCGGGCGAGACCGGGCCCTCGACCGGCTTCGGGCCGAACAGCCGCGATTCATGCGTCGTCATGTGGTTGAACACCGCCATGAACGGCGCGCCTTCCGGGCGACTGCGCCAATGCGCTGTCGCGCTCGACTCGTTCCAGATGCGCTCGGGCTCGACAGCGCAATTGTAATCGGTCTTGTCGTTGTTGGTGCAATAATAGCCGAGGCTGCGCAGATATTCGGGATAGGTGCGCATCACCATCGGCAGGTTCGCCATCGCGCGCATGTGCTGGGCAGGGGCGTTGCTTTCCGGATGACAGCCAGTCAGGATGCCGAAGCGCGACGGCGCGCAGACCGGCGCATTGGCATAGGCACGGGTGTAGAGAATGCCCTTGCGCGCCAGCGCATCGATATTGGGCGAATGCGCGATCGGATCGCCATAACAGCCCAGGAACGGGCTGTGATCCTCGCTCACCAGCCACAGGATATTGGGCAGCGCGCGGCTCGTGTCTGTGCCGCGCGCGAGCGCTGGCGCCGACGCCGCCATGCCGCTGGCCGCCAGGGCCTTGATCAGGCCGCGTCTCGAAACCATGGCCCTGTCCTCCCGGCCGTCAGCGCGCCGGGCTAACGGAAATGGCCGAGACCACCGCGCCACCCTCGCCACCGCTGAAATCGAGCTTCAGCCCGCCGCGCGATATCGCATCGAAGCTGTGCGTTACCGCCTTGAGCGATCCGCCCGCAGCCTTGGCCGGGTTGAAGCCGGTCAGCACCGGCTTGCCATCGGCGAGCACCGTGATGCTGCGCGCAGCGGCCTTGGCGGTATCGGCTTCGGGCTCGAACATGTGCAGGCTCACCGTCCAGCGGCCGTCGGGCAGCGGCAGGTCGTACGTGAAGGCGCCCTGACGGTAGGAGGCGTAAAGCTCGGGATCGCTGCTGCCGGTGACGTTGCTCGGCGCGACCCTGGTGCGGCCCGCCATGCGCAACTCTGACGCCTTGCCGCCGGTGAAGAAATTGTCCGAGCCGAAGCGCAGCCCGGCAGACGTCGTCAGGCCGGTGAGATGCCCGGCCCGCACATGCAGGCCCTTCGCGGCATCGGGCGCGGTCCAGCTGAGGCTGTCGGTCGGCGCCTTGCCGTTCCGCTCGGCCGAGGCGGTGACCTGATTGTCGCCGGCGCGCAGCCGCACTCCGGGCCAGACGCAGATGCGATCGGGGCAGTCCACCGTGCCAACCGACTGGCCATTGACCGTCAGGCTGGCGCGCGGCGCATTGCTATAGGCGCGTACGTCCAACACCGGATAGGCGCGGTCGACATAGCGCCTGCCGGTCAGATACAGCACCGGCTCATCGGACCATTGCGCCTTGTAGAAGTAGAAGGCGTCCTTGCGCGTCTTGCGGTCATGGCTGACCAGACCCTTGTCGTTGAGGTCATAGGCCTCGCCTTCCTCGCGCGACGTCGAGGCGAAATCGAACATGTTCCAGATCCAGCTTGCCGAGAGAAACGGGGCCTTTTTCAGCGCCTTCCAGTTCTCCTCATGCACCCAGGCCTGGAATTCCTCGGGATGGGGGCGGCCATTGGCATTGACCGGACCGCCGAGCGGGTTGTCGGTATGCTGGGTGAATGCCCCGCCTGCGCCATGTTCGGTGACGGTCATGGCCCGCCCGGGATAGCGCGCATGCAGGTTGGTCAGCGCACGCGACAGGTCCTCGGGCTGACCATAATACCAGCCGAAATAGCGGTTGAGCCCGACGACATCGGTTACGTTGTTCAGCACCTGCGCGCCGGGCCGGGCGAGGGGCGAAGGCGTGCCCTCGCAGCAATCGGCATAGAGCGTCGGGCGGCTCGGGTCTTCGCGCTTCGCCAGCGCATTAAGCTCGACCAGCATGTCGCGCGACTTGGCCGGCGCGCCCTTGCCGCCCTTTTGGAGCGCCATGATCGCCGCGCCGATATCGATCTCGTTGCCCACCGACCACAGCATGATCGAAGGATGGTTGTAATTCTGCCGGATCAGTTCGGTAAGCTGCGCACGAGCATTGGCGACCAGTTCGGGCGCGGGCAGCGATTCGTCAAACGCGGACTGGTGGACGAAGGGCAGTTCGGCCTTCACCACCATGCCGTTGCGGTCGGCCAGATCGCTCCATTCCTGCGCGTGCTGATAATGCGCGTGGCGAACGGTGTTGACGCCCATTTCGGCCATGATCGCCATGTCGGTGGCATGATCCTCCGGGCTCAGCGCCCAGCCCTTGCCCTGCCAGTCCTGATGCCGCGAAGCGCCTTGCAGCCGCATCGGCTTGCCGTTGAGGATGAAGCCCTGGTCTGCATCCCAGGCGAAGCTGCGTACGCCGAGCGGCTCGGTCACGCTGTCGATCACCCTGTTGCCCTCGCGCAGCTCGACCGTCACGGAATAGAGATAGGGGTCGGCGCGGCCCTGCCAGAGACGGGGGTTGGCGAGGGAAAGTGGCGTGGTCAGCTCGCTCGCCTGGCCAGCCGCGAGGCGGACGGGCGCAGTCGCACTTGCCACGGTGCGGCCATCGGCATCGGCAATGCGTGTAACCATTGCCAGTTTGCGCGGCTTCGTCCCCGAGTTGCGCAGTCGCGCCAGTACCGCGACCTCGGCCTTTTCCGCGGTGACGCTAGGCGTCGAAACATAAATGCCGGGTCCGCCATGATCCATCAGGTCGACCGACGCGGCATCGACCTCGATCAGCGAAACGCCGCGATACAGCCCTCCATGGACGAAAAAGTCGCCGCCCAGCGGAATGACATGCTCGGTGCTGCTGCCTTGCTCGGGCTTGCTGTTGTCCGCGCGCACGACGATGATGTTCCACCGACCCGGTTTGAGCACATCGGTGATATCGAACCGGAAGCGCGAGAACGCGCCCTTGTGCTGGCCGACATGCTGGCCATTGACCCAGAGATCCGCGATCGCACCGACGCCGTCGAACTGCAGGATCGCGCGCTTGCCCTTGGTAGGCACAAGCTTGTCCAGCCGCAGCCTGTACCAGCCCGTGCCCTGACGCACGTCCGTGTCTTCGGCGCGCTGGGCTGTGTAATTGCCCATGCGGTTCCAGCTGTGCGGAAGGCGCACGAGCTGCCACTCACGGTCATCGAAGTCCGCGCCGGTCACGCCATCCGGTGCCTCGCTGAACTGGAAGCGCCAGCCATCACTGAGCGGCGTCACCGATCGGGTGGTGCCCGCAGCCGTACGAACTGGATGGGGCACGGTGCCACTCGGGGCTGCGTCTTGTGCAAGGGAAGGGGCGGAGATGCACATTGCCGCCACGGCCAGTGCTGCGCCAGCCAAGCGATGCATCGCGCACGGTCCCATGCGGCGTTCCTCAGTCATTGCACCACTCCCTGATTATTGGTTAGACCAAATACGATCGCTACGAGGGTGTCAACCTGAAAAGCAGAGGCACAGACGATCGCCGACGCTTCCGCCTTGCTTCGGGCATAGACCCGTCGAAGCATCGCGAAATTCTGGGTAAGCCGACAAAATTTGAAGATTTGCGCAATCGGTTGATGGTTGCTCCATGCGGCAAGGTGGCCATACGACTGCAGATGACAGGCTGCGTCGACCCTCGAATTGGTCAGATCACATCCACTCGGCTGTGCTGATTTCAGCCTCATGCCGCTGGTTGCGCCGTCCAGCCAGGCGCCGAAGTGATGCGTCAGCTTGAGGTGGAGCCCGCGGCCGCTTGCGTTGAACGGCGCAATGCAGCTTCAGGCCAGAAACCGGCGAAGCATGATTAGCCTATTGTTCCTCGACCGGATGGCCACGCGACAGCCACGGCCGAACCTATGGAGGAGCTTATTGTGGCTAAATGTCTGAAAAGTTTGGTGGACGCACTAGGGCTCGAACCTAGGACCCGCTGATTAAGAGCCATGATCAGAGGGTCCTAGCGCGTCCGCATGTGTCCAAAAATGGCGGAAATCTGCGATTCATAGTCCGCATTGTTCTTGAAATGTTCGCCAGTATCCACTACAAAAAGCTACCTAAGGTAGCAGGTACATATGGCGAACAAAGTAGGGTTGACGGACGCGAAAATCGCAGGGCTCAAGGCGCCGGCGGCTGGTCAAATTGAGCTGGCCGATGGTATCGTCCCCGGCCTGAGGCTCCGCATGGGTGCCAGTGGTATCAAGACGTACATTCTGCGCAAGCGGGTTCAGGGCAAGTGGTTGAATGTGACCATCGGACGCCATGGTCCGAGTTTTACCCTTGCCCATGCGCGTAAGAAGGCGCGCGATCTGCTTGTCGATGTCGAGCAGGGCAAAAGCATTGCCAGGAAGCCGGGTGCTAAGAGGAAGGGGGCAAAGGGCGTCGGTACGGTCGCCGAGCTCTACGAGACGTATCTGTCCCAGCAGATCGAGGGCAAGAAGCGCAGCGCAAGGGAGTTCGATCGGGTCTTCCGAAAGTACATCGAGCCCGAGCTGGGAGACCGCCTCGCGGACTCCATTACCCGAGGTGACGTGAGCCGCTTTGTTGAGAAGATCGCGTTCGAGCGGGGCAGGGAAACGCTGACGATGGCGCGGATCGTCTATCGCCATCTTTCGACCTTTTATACGTGGGCACTCACCAGACTCGAGCATATACCCGCCAATCCCTGCCGGGACGCGTGGCGTCCGAAGCGAAATGAACCTCGCGATCGCGTACTCAGCGACCGAGAACTTGCAGCACTATGGCAAGCTGCGGTCGAGGATGGCTATCCGTTTGGTCACCTTGTGCAGATGCTTGTCCTTACGGCTCAGCGCCGGGGAGAAGTACTCGATGCAGCGTGCGATGAGTTCGATTTCAAGGCGAAGGTTTGGACCGTCCCAGGCGACCGAGCAAAAAACTGCAAGGCGAATGTGGTGCCGCTATCCGCGCAGGCTCTTGCAGTAATCACCGAGGTCTTCATGGCTGCGGGCATCGACCCTGACGACGCCCACAGGCAATCCCAGATCCTGTTGGCATCGAAGGTCACCAGCACGAACAGCGTTAGCGGCCTCTCGAAAGCATGGAAGCGGATCAGAGCAAGCGTGGACGAGAAGCTCGGCTACGAGACCGGTCACTTCACAATGCATGACATTCGGCGGACGGTGGCAACTGGTCTCCAGCGTCTCGGCATACCTCTGGTGGTTTCTGAAGCGGTCCTCAATCACCAGTCAGGATCAGCTATGGCCGGCGTGGCGGGGGTCTATCACCGACACCAGTATACCAACGAGAAGCGCGAGGCGTTGGCGTTGTGGGGTAAGGAGGTTATGCAGATTGTAGCCAAGTACCCAGCCGAGGCCAAAAACGGCTAGACTTCCGTGCAGTCGCTCGCTTGTAAAATGGTCCAGCCCGGCAACAATCCGTCGATTGACTCTGGTTCGGTTAACTTGCGGTGCGACCGCTAAAAACGCCAATGGCGAAGGACGTCGCGGACATATCCGGGCGTCTCGCCATTCCGCGGTATACCGCCCGCGCGTTCGACTGCACCTGGACCGGCATTGTAGGCCGCGACAGCGAGGTGAACCACGCCAAACCTTTCGAGCATCTGCCTTAGATACCGCGCTGCGCCGAAGATATTGGCCATGGGGTCAAAGCGATTGAAGACGCCGAGTTCCTTTGCCGTCGCTGGCATCAGCTGGCCAAGGCCCGCAGCGCCTGCCGGGCTGACAGCAAGGGGGTTATAGCGGGATTCCGTCCAGACGAGCGCGTCGAGCAGGCCGGTGGGCAATGAATACTTCGCTTCCGCCGCATAGACGTGGGGCAGGTAGCTAGCCCGCCGAAACCCGGATGGACCAGTTTTGGCCTTGGGTTCGTATCTGTAAGGCAGATTGACCCGGCCATTTTCGGCCACGGTCAAACTTGATGCCGGGGCATCCTGCGCGGATCGCCAGAGCCCATGCTCAACCAATTGGAAGCCGTTTGATGCTTCGGCAATTCGGGTGCCGTCGGAGTAGTTGGCGGGTGCGCCAACTGATGCTGGCATCGGCAATTCCTGGGCACTGGCGGGCATGGCTGATGCGATGGCAATGCCACCGACCAGGAGGGCTTTCATTGTCATTTCTCGATCCTTCTATAGCCGAATCGAGAGAGAACATATAAAGAACATATGGCGTAGGAAATCGGTTTGGCGCTGGTGCAGAGCGGAGGCTGCACGGGGAGGGCACCTCAACCGGAGTAGGTCGATGCCCCAGCTAAAGAATACTCACCAACTCGAACGCCGCGCCCGCACGATTGTCGAAAGTCTCAAGGGAACATGGCGCCAAGGCAAGGGCATGTGCTGCTGTCCCGCCCACGATGACCGCACACCGTCGCTCAGCGTGACCTTGGGGCGAAAGGCCATTCTGTTCCATTGCTTTGCCGGATGTTCGAATGAGGACGTCATTGCAGCATTGGATCGCCAGGGCGTTCGCAGCCGCGAGCTCTTTGATGGTTCTGGTGCTGGGACAGCCAATCAGCAAAATCAGGGTGACTTCAGTCCCAATGCGCGACGCTTGTGGCAATCGGCCACGTTGATCTCCGACAGCCCCGTCGAACGATATCTCGCACAGCGCGGTCTCCAGCACGCATCTGACCGGCTCCGTTACCTGGAACGTACGCCGCTTGGGCCACGCGGGGCTGTCCAATTTCTCCCCGCCATGTTGGCGGCAGTCACGACTGACATCGGCATCATCGCAGTGCACAGGACATTTCTCGATGTGGCGAGCGGCAAGTTAGCTCGCTTCGAGCGGCCCAAGCGCGCGCTGGGCAGCCTCGGCGTCGGTGCCGTCAGGCTTGCACCGGCAGTGCAGGGGCGTCTGGGTCTTGCCGAAGGTATCGAGAGCGCCCTCTCAGCCATGCAGCTCTTCGGGATCCCGTGCTGGGCGACGCTTGGAAACGAGCGGTTCGGTCTCGTTTCGATCCCGGAGAGCGTGCGCGAGCTCTTCCTGTTCATCGACAATGACGCCGGAGGGGCTCTCGCCGAGGAGCGAGCGGTGAAAGCCTACGCTGCGCCTAATCGTGTCCTCCACTCACGAGCACCAGCCTCGTCCGGTTTTGACTGGAACGATGAGCTGAAGTCGCGGCTTGCCCGAAAACCTGATCCATCAGCAGAGGGGAGGGGGCCTTCGGCTGATTGAGGCCTGCCCGCCGCAGGACCTCGTCAGGAGGTTCCCATGTCCAATTCTTCCCTCGCCTTTGCATTCGATGAACCGTCACCGCCCATCGTTGTGATGGCGGCCCAGACCATGGCATCCGAGTTGGAGGCAGGCCGCGCGCTTTCACGCAGCGACGTCACGCGCATCATGACAGAGCACTTCGGGGGGAGCGATGCTCTCGGGCGTTGGTCAGTTCTTGACGCCCATGCAGCTACCGAGCTGGCACAGGTTCAATACCTGCAAACAGCGGATCAGATCCTGCTCTCGGCGTCGATCGACGAGGCGGAACAGTTCTTCAGCTGCCTCGATGCCCGACTGCCGCCCCAGACCAATCGCAGCGACGAGCAGATCGAATGGCAGCAGTTTGCGACGCCGCCGCGCCTTGCCTGGCTTGCTGCTCGGGCCTGCGCGCTGGCAACTGACGAGCTTGTGCTGGAACCCTCGGCCGGAACGGGCATGCTCGCGGTCTGGGCTGCCAAGGCCGGCTCGCGCCTTGCCCTCAACGAAATCTCGCCGCTCCGCCGCGACTGCCTGAATGGCCTGTTCCCGGCTGCCCGAGTGTCCGGTCATGACGCTGAGCTGATCGACGAACTGCTTGATCCAGCCATCACCCCAAGCGTCGTGTTGATGAACCCTCCCTATTCGCACGGCATCGAGCGAGGGCACGATAGTCGCACCGGCTCGCGCCACCTGAGGTCGGCCTGGAACCGTCTGGCGTCCGGCGGTCGGCTTGTCGCAATCATGCCCGAATGGTTCGATTGCGGGAGGGTTCTGGCCGGGCTGAAGGGGCCAGCTTCGCTGCGGCTCAATGTCGCCGTCGAACGTGCCTTCGTCAGGCATGGCACCGGGATCACCACCCGGCTGCTGGTCATCGACAAGGTGGGAGGCTCCAAGGAGACCGTCACAATCCGTACCAGCGAAATCGGCCAGCTGGTCGATCTTGTCGATGCTCTGCCGGCTCGCGCCAGCTTGGAGCCTGTTCCCGAGCAATCGAGCCTCCCGGCTCGTGCGCCGTTTCGCCTGGTGGCGGCGCAGCGCAGGCCGCTGCCGACATCAGCCAGGCTCACTCCTGCAGAAACCGCTATCGGGTCGCTCACCTATCAGTCGCTCGAAACCCCTGCGCCGCTTGCCCCTCAGGTCGGCCACTATCTACCCTATCGCCCGAGCAGGATCGTTATCGATGGCGCGGCCGAGCATCCGACGCCGCTCGTTGAGTCCGTCGCCATGGGGTCGATTGCCGCACCGATGCCCGAAGCTGTGCCGCAGCTGCCCGACGGGCTGGTTGCCAAGGGACTACTGTCTGCTGCTCAAGCAGAGACTCTGATCTATGCTGCAAGCGCCCATGCGCGCGATCTACCCGGCCGTTTCGAGCCAGAGGACAAGGGCTGTTCGCTCAAGGCATCTGCGGAAGGCCAAACCTACCGGCAGGGTTACTTCCTCGGGGATGGAACGGGCGCTGGGAAGGGGCGTCAGGTTGCGAGCGTCATTCTTGATCGCTGGGTGCGCGGGGAACGCCGCCATATCTGGATTTCGAAGAACGAGGCGCTGCTCGAAGACGCGCGCCGTGACTGGGCTGCCCTTGGCGGTCTCCCGATCGACATCCAGCCGCTTGCATCCTGGAAGCTCGGCACCCCTATCGCCATGCGCGAGGGCATTCTCTTCGTGACCTACCCGACTCTGCGGTCGGGCCGAAACGATGCGACCCGCCTCGACCAGATCCTCGCCTGGGCGGGCGATAAATTCGACGGCGTCATCGTATTCGACGAGGCGCACGCCATGGCCAATGCTGCTGGCGGAGAAGGATCGCGCGGCAAGGTCAAGGGATCGGAGCAGGGTATCGCGGGCGTGCGCCTACAGAACCTCCTGCCGCGGGCACGCGTGCTCTACGCCTCGGCAACAGGTGCGTCAGACGTCAACAATCTGGCCTATGCCACGCGCCTCGGCCTGTGGGGTCCGGAGACCGCCTTCGCCAATCGCGAGGCGTTCGTCGCCGACATTCGTGACGGCGGGATCGCAGCGATGGAGCTGGTCGCACGCGACCTCAAGTCGCTGGGTCTCTACACCGCGCGAGCATTGTCCTTCGCCGGCGTCGAATACGAGATCCTCGAGCATCGCCTGAGCGAGGATCAGATCGCGGTCTATAATGCCTACGCTGAGGCCTGGGCGATCATTCACGCCAACCTGCGCGAAGCGCTGGAGGCCACGCGGATCGTCGATAGCGAAACCGGGGGGACGCTAAACTCGGGCGCCAAGTCCGCAGCAATGTCGATCTTCGAAGGAACGAAACAGCGCTTCTTCGCGCAGCTGCTTCTTTCGATGAAGCTGCCCAGCCTGTTGCCAGCCATCGACGCGGCGATTGCCGAGGGGAACGCCGTTGTCGTCCAGCTCGTCTCGACCGCTGAAGCCATGCTCAATCGTCGGCTTGCCTACCTCTCGGACGAAGAACGCGAAGCACTGGAGATCGATCTGTCCCCCCGGGAATATGTGATCGACTATCTCGCCAAGAGCTTTCCTGTCCGCCTCATGGCCGTCTTCACCGATGAAAACGGCAATCCTCGCTCAGAGCCTATGAGCGACGAACACGGCGCGCCGGTATTGTGCCGCTCAGCACTCGCCGCGCGCGACAGGATGATCGAGCAGCTCTGCGCCTTGCCGCCGATCGCGACCGCGCTTGATGCCATCATCGAACGCTTCGGCGTCGATCAGGTGGCGGAAGTGACTGGCCGGACACGCCGGCTCATCGTCGGCCGCGATAGTCGTCAGAAGCTGCAATCCCGTTCGCCGCGCGCCAACGTCGCAGAAACCCAGGCCTTCATGGACGGGACCAAACGCATCCTGGTCTTCTCGGATGCCGGAGGGACCGGACGCAGCTACCATGCAGATCTGGCCGCCAAGAACCAGGCTCGCCGCGTCCATTTCCTGCTCGAACCGGGTTGGCGGGCTGACGCCGCAATCCAGGGGCTTGGCCGGACCAATCGCACCAATCAGGCTTCGGCCCCACTGTTTAGACCGGTAACGACCGATGTGCGCGGCGAGCGCCGCTTCATCTCGACGATTGCGCGGCGGCTCGACAGCCTCGGGGCCTTGACGCGTGGGCAGCGGCAGACCGGTGGACAGAACCTGTTCGACCCGGCCGATAATCTCGAAAGCATCTACGCCAAGGAGGCGCTCCACCGCTGGTTCGGTCTTCTGTTCACTGGTAAGCTCAAAGCGGTCAGCCTCGGGCGCTTTCAGGAGCTGACAGGCCTAAGGATTGAAGCCCCTGACGGGTCGGTGGTCGATGACCTGCCGTCGATCCAGCGCTGGCTCAACCGCATTCTTGCTCTTCCCATAGCCTTGCAGAACGCGATCTTCGATGAGTTCATGGGGCTGGTCGAGGCGCGTATCGATGCCGCCCGCCAGGCTGGCACGCTCGATCTCGGCCTTGAGACCATCGCGGTCGATGACTTCACGATCCTGGCGGACACGCTGCTGCGCACGGATCCCGCGTCGGGTGCGACGACCCACCTGCTGGAATTGGAAATTGCCAGAGCCTTGAAGCCGCTGACGCTGAAGAGGCTCGAGGAGCTCCACGGCCTCGCTGGGCCACGGCAGCGACCTGTTCGGAACGCCCGTTCAGGCCGGGTTGGCTTGCTGGTGCCCGCCCGCAGCATTCTTGCTGATGACGGCACCCGCGTTTCCCGCTTCGAACTGCTGCGCCCGTTGAAGCGCAGCCACATCACCGAGGATCAGCTGGCTGAGAGCAGCTGGGAGGCAATCTCCGTCGACGCTTTCCGCGAAGCCTGGGCAGCAGAGGTTGAGGAAGCGCGGACCAGCCATAAGCGCGAGCGCCTTTATCTTGCGACGGGCCTTCTGCTGCCGGTCTGGGACAAGCTTCCTTCGGATTTCGTGAGGGTGAGCCGCATCTCGGCGGTAGATGGCCGGTCGCTCCTTGGCCGGGAGGTTCCAGCCCATTGCGTGCCCGAACTGTGCCGGGCGCTGGGTCTGGAGCGCGAGCAAACGCTATCCGCCGATGACATCGTCCAGACCGTCCTGGCGACCGGCCGACCCATGGAATTCGCCGGCCGTGAGCAGCTCATGGTCAAGCGCAGTCTGGTCAATGGCTCACAGCGAATTGAATTGACCGGATGGAACGTCGCCCGCCTTGACTGGTACAAGGCCCAAGGCTGCTTTTCGGAAATCATCCGCTACCAGACGCGGCTGTTCGTGCCGATCGAGGGCGCGGCGAGCGTGATTGCCAGACTGGCATCATCCGCATAGATCGTTGCCAAATGGCATTGAGTGGCGTATATGATGCCATATGGAGAAATGCCATGCTGGCTCTGCAACCCGTTGATACTGCCGTTACCGGCTTCCGTCCCGATCCGATTACCCAGGACGAGGCAGCTGCCATGTTCCGGGCAGTCCTCAATCTGTTCGGCAAATGGGAGCTGACAGACGACCAGGCGGCAACCCTGCTCGACATGCCGGTGCGCTCCTATCGTCGCTGGAAGGCCGAAGGCCCCGGGCGCGTTTCGCGTGATGGGCGTGCGCGTCTCTCCAACCTCATGGGCATCCACAAAGCGCTCCGGATCATCTTCTCGGAGGCAACCCGCGGCTATTCCTGGATCAGGTCGGCCAATGATGCGTTTGGTGGAGCCAGTGCGCTCGACGTGATGCTCGGGGGCGAGCTCACCGACATTATGCGGGTGCGTCGCTACCTCGACGCCGAGCGTGGTGGCTGGTGAGCGGAACGGCGGCGATCCCCGTTTTTCGAGTTGAGTGGAAGGGCGCTGTCAGGATCATCCGCAGTGCCTTTCCACCGATCGACCTGTTCGAGGACATCGCCGATCCAGCCGACTGGCCGTTGCTGATCTCGGCCGAGCAGAAGACCAATCCCCGCATCATGGCGACGATTGGCAATCTCGACCTGGTCCCAGTCGACCGGCGCGTCGGCGGCAATGGGGCATCCTACCTCATGGCGCCGTTCACCCATGTCAGCACGGACCGGCCGAGCCGCTTTACCGATGGCAGCTATGGTGTGCTCTATGTCGGGGACCGGTTTGAAACCGCACTGTTCGAGACCATTCATCACCATGCCCGCTTCATGGCACGGACAAAGGAAGCACCTGGTTGGACTTCGCAGTTCCGGGAGATCGCCATGGCGGTCGATGCAGAGCTACATGATCTTAGATCTGCGGCTGCGGAACTGGCCCCGATGCTGGACCCTGATAGCTACGCGGCATCCCAAGCTCTGGCTGCGAATCTCAGGGACTCAGAATCCGACGGCATTGTCTACCCGAGCATCCGGCATCCTGGTGGGGAGTGCGTCGCTCTCTTCTACCCGGACTGCGCGTCAAATCCTTTGCAGGGGCGCCACCTCGACTATCACTGGGATGGCGAGCGGGTTGACCTTGTCCGCGATGCCGGTTCGGGAGCTGTTTTCCGGATCGTCGATTTGCCGCCCGACCCTGTCTGACCGCATGAGTTTGGCTTCGGGCCGAGTGCTGTAGGATCTCCGAGCACAGGGGGCGGCCAGCAGACTCAAGTCTGCGCACCAGCCTTCACGAGTTCATGAAGGGCTTTGTCCGGCGAAATCGGGCCCTTGTACAGCGGGCTGCACGGCGTCTCCGCTAGCTTGGCCGAAATCGCCAGGAGGTCGTCAACATCGCCCTTTTCATAGGCATAGGCGGCCAGCCAGAATTCGGCCTGCTTAACGAACTCGTTGAGGATGCCCACGACACTCCGGTTCGCGGTCTTTGCATACTGGACGGTGTCCATCCGCCAGACTTCCTGCGCGATGAATTCAGATGAGACGCCGTGCTCCCTCAGAACCAGCGCCAATTGTGCGGGGAATCTTCGAGCAAGCGTGACCGCTGGGGCTAGCGGCATAAGCACGGGAAGCAGCGTGCGCTCAGAAACCAGCAAAGCGACTTGCGGCTTCCAGAACAACACTGTGGCATACCAATTGCCCAAGGCGGTGTCGCTTTGCCCGGGCTCAGCGATCTCGGGTTTGATCCGATCAAGCAGCTTCTTGGTGCAGTGGAGGTGGAACATGGTGGCGAGGGATAGTGCTCGCTCTCGAGCGCGTCCACTGACGATACCGGCCACACCGCTGGAATGGTTGGAATGGAAGGGACCGACCAGATCCGGTCGCTCCGATCGGTGACTGTGAGCGTCCGCTCCTGGCAGAAGCGGCCAATTAGGCATCTCTATGAAAACGATCTCCGCAGCAAGCTCTGATCCGAAAGCGGGGCGCTTGCGCGGCGGAGGGTTCGAGACAAGCGTCGACCACGCGGACGCACGGTGATTTGTATTAGGGGGTAGTGATAGTGATCTGACGACGGAGTCAGTCCGCAAGTTCCGCTAAGTCAGGCCAATCTTCCGGCACCAGAGCGGGCGGCTTGGCCCAAGGGCGCTCTACCAAAGCTTCTTGGAACCAGGGATTGCGCAGATTGGCATGCTCGGTGACGATGATCTGAAAACCAGGCGCGTCTTCGCGCGCGAATTTATCGAGCAGTTCGAACAGTCGGCGCACCGCCTCGAGATCGGCGTCCTGCTCGGTTCTTTCGATCGAGCCTCCGGCCGCCTCGTAGGAAGCTTCCGAAGGAAAATAGACTTGGGTGGGCTGATCAATCAGCAGGAAACGCGGGATGGGCTGGTTCTGACTGGTCGCGAAGCGATGAAGCGCCAGCAGAGCCGCCAGATGATAGGCGAGATGATTCTCGCCGCCTCCGGTCCGCTGCATGAAGATCGGGCGACCGGGCCTGTCCAGCGCGACTGTCAGATTGTGCAGGTCGAAACGCGCCGGATATTGGCTGAACTCGCCGCCGAGCGCCGCGACGTAGCCTGACATGTGCATCGAGATATTGTTCAGGGTCGAGGCGAGCCGCGTGCCGGAATCGTCCGCACCGATGCGTTGCTCAAGATCGGCCACCCGCGCCTTCAAGCGGCGCTGCTCTTTCTCGAGCCGCGCGAGCTCGGTATCAGGCAGCAGGCCTTCGAGGAACAGGCTGATCCGGCCGACTACGCGAGAGGCTGCATTGTTGCGATTGCCCAACTGCACGATCACTTCGCTCGCCGCGATCGCGCTCGACAGTTCAACCTCCTTGCCCCGGATCTGATCGCCGGTCGCTTGAAGCTCACGCCGTTGCTCGTCCAGATAGGCATCGAGTTGCGGGCGCTCTCCGACAACCGCGTTCATCTCACGATCAAGCGACTCCAGATCAGCGAGTAGCAGCTGTGCGATCGGGCTCTCCAGCGCAAGGTTAGTTTCCGCGAACGGCCATTGCCACTCGCCGGTCACCTTGTTGACGGGCAAGGCCTTGATCGACGTCAGTCGGTCATGCTGCTCAACCGCCTCGGTTTGGAAGCCATCGGCACGCTTTGCATATTGCTCGGCCGCATCGAGGCGGCGCTGGATTTCTCGACGCTGTTCGCGCAGCGTCACAAGCTCATTTTCGATTCCAGTAATGCGCCCGCCATCATCCTCGGGAACCGGCGTCGGTTTCCAGTTCAGTGCTTCCCGCAGCTGATCGACAATCTTGACGCCCGTCGCGGGGCTGGTTTGGAAAACACCGACCGCCTGCGCCTCGGAGTGTAGCCCGATCGCACGTTCCTCCGAGGTGTCGATCGCGGATTTCGCCTCATCGAGCAGCTTGGTGTTCAGGCGCAGATCGCGCTGGGCAGTGCGCAACTGCGACTCCAAGTTGAACCGATCCCGCGACGACACGCCCAGCAATATGGGCAACGTGTCCTTGATCGTCTGCGGCTGAAAAGGCTCATTCTGGCGGTAGAAAAGCTGGTCCTTGTTGGCGACGATGGTCTGTTTCTGGAACAGGTAGAAATGGGTGTGTTTGATATTGGCGTCATAGCTCTCCCGGCTACTGTCTATTGGCACGTCGGTGGTGTTTTCCGGAATGCCGAGCCGCCTCGATAGGAGTGTTTCGACCCCATCGTCATCGTCATTGACGGCGAGATCACCAAAGTTGGGAACGGCGACCTCAATCCCCCGGCGCACCATAGCCAGGCTGCAGCTGCTGCGCCCCAGTCCCGGGGCGGGCTTGGCGACCAACACCTCTTCACCTTCGAAGGCATAGCGGACGGCATACCAGGAAACGCGCTCCTGGATGATGCCTTCTGGGATGTTGAAGGTCGATCGCCCCATGCAATATTCGATTATGTCCGAAAGCGCCGACTTGCCTGTCGACGAGCGTCCGGTGATCACGTTGAGACCGTCATGGAAAAGCAGGTCGCGCCTGCGACCATCATGGCTGTAGATGTGGATCGATCTTATTTTCATGGCCGAACGCCCATCGTCATGTAGAGAGTGCTCCGATCGCCGACACGGGCGAATTCCTTGCCGACGAAACGCGCAACGCGTTGGCAGGAAACCGTTTCGGCAGTGCCGGTAATCGACTTGCGCAGGCCGTCTGGAGTTGCCTTCAGCCGCCCGTGCGCGTCGACCGTAAACAGGCCCATCTGCATTAGGAAGCCTAAGGCCTCGAAGGCGTAGGGCAACAGATCGGTGGTGCGACGCGCAAAGCCGACGAGCAGTTCGGGATGAGACGCGATGAGCTTCAGCAGGTAGCTGCGATTGCCGGCATGCAGGATCTCGCGCGAGCGTTTGTGGAGACAGAGAGGCAGCACCAGCAGCACGAGGGAAAAGGGCATGCCGCGTTCGTCCTCTTCCTCATAGCCGCACAGCGCGCGCATCAAGATAAGGCCGCAAAAGGCAGGGTTGAAAAGATTGCGAATTTCAACCGGTCGTTCGTCCCATCGCTTCATGCAGCGATCCCAAGCAATTGTTGCAGGCGGTCGAGGAAGCGGGGATGCCAATAAACCCGCGGCCTCGGGCTCGCATTAGCAAGAATGTGGAAGGCACCGCGCACTACATAGGGTTCGGTGACACGCTCACGAATGCGGAGCGTTGTCGTTTCCATCTCCGCCCAGCGGTAGAGTTCCCTCCCCGCTACCAGGCAGGCCTCGTCGTTGCCGGTGTCGCTCAATTGCTCGAAGACGATCTCGCGATAGCGCGACCACTCGTCGACCAGCCGATCCTCATATTCTTCGATCTCACCGGAAATCAGCAAACTCTCGCGTGCCCAGCTCGAGCGCTGCTCGAAAGCGCGATAGTAGTCGATGATGGCATTGCGGATGCGGGTCGCCGAGAGATCGAGGACGCGCAGCTGCTCTACGAACAGCCGCGGATCGTTGGCGACGTCGATTTGACCGTCGGGGAGGCGCCCCCGAAAGGTGATAGGCAGATTGTCGTTGCGATACTCCTCCGCGATCGCGGACAGCTTGTCAGAAACCTCGTAGCCATAGATTGGCTCCTTGCGCTCGCCGCTCAGCATCTTGATCGCGAGATCCATCCACCAGCCTTCGAGGCGTTCGAACACGGCCGTACGGGATTCCCGCCGGATGGTGCGCAGGTGGAGGTTGATCAACGCCGGCAGATCGGTGATCCGGGGCGTCGCGTCGATGATCGTGATGCGGCTGTAGAAATCGTTGAGCTCGTCTTCGGTCAATTGTTCGAGTTCTTCGCGTATCTCGCCGATCAACGCGGATGTGCTGGTGGCGAGCACTGCCCGCGCTTGCTCGACCCGATCGTCGTCACCAGCAGCGCTTTCGGTGAACAGGCTGAGGAACGTGCTTTCGCTAAGTTCGGCTGTCGAAAATAGCAAGAAACGGCCGTTCGATGCGATCCCACCAGTCTTGCGATAATAAGCCAACCATATTCGGACAGATTTCCAGAAATCAGTCGACAGGTTCGTTAGCTTGTCGCCTCCTGCCTTGTGCTTGAGCGAACCAAGTGATCGAATGCCGCTTTCGGTGACGAACTCGACATCATCTTCTTTCTCGAGGAAGACTGCGCTGCTCTCTGAAAGCTCCAATATCTTCAGCAGCGCAAATCGAGGCTGAAAAATGTAGCCTAGGCCTTGTTCAGCCGCAGAAAAAGGCGAACCAGCATTGCCCATTATCGACGAGACCCGTTCGAGTTGTTTCGACGTAGTCGCTGCTGCATCTGCCCCCCCGGCGTACTGCTATCACTGAGGCTCACGATAATTATTCCAAGCTTCAATCAAAGCAACCAACGATTTTGGCAAGCTGGTTTGAGCTGATCCGGCTATGCGCCTGTGAGGATAAGATTCCTTGATGCCTGCTTTCAATAACCACGCCCGAAAGCTGCCAACCCGCTGCTGGCCCAGTCGCAGGCGCTATTTCTGCTCAAGGGATCGTTCGCTTTGATGTCGGGTTCTGCCGATGAAGCTACCGCTGAACCCGCCGTGCGGTAGCGGCGGGTAAGTCCCAAAATGCGTTAAAATGCCGACGGCACTATCCTCGAGAACAGGGTTAGGTTAGCTGATGAACGGGCGATATGACTTGGAGGCGGCTTGGCCAGCGTTGTTGATCTTACAGATCCCGTCGCATCGGAGGAGCAAAACGAGGCTTTAACGCCCGCCGATCAGATCCATCGTATCGCGGAGGGGAAGTTACGCGCGTTTGCCGGGACAATCGACGTGACCACCGGCATCTATCTCGACGACGTTTATGCCCAAAACAAGAGCGTCGCCGAACACACAGCCGCCGATTATCATGGGCGGTTCCTGATTGAACTCGTCCAGAACGCCAACGACGTCCATGTGCGCGGCGCGCATGATGGTCAGATCGAAGTGCTCCTGATCGAGGACGAGGGTGATTTCGGAACCCTCTATGTCGCAAATCTCGGAAAACCATTCACCCACGACAATGTCGTGGCGCTTTCTCGCATTGGAATGTCGACCAAGCCGCCCGGTGAGTCGATCGGCAACAAAGGGCTCGGCTTCCGCAGTGTGAGCCACGTCTGTGACGCGCCCGAGATATACTCGCAGGCGTCGAACGCGATCGGTGCAGGCAGGTTCGAGGGATATTGCTTCACTTTCGCCCGGTCTGAAGATCTGCCTTCGCGAATCGACAACCCGACCGTCCTCGGCCTGGCGCAGTCCGATCTGCCGATGTTCTTTCTGCCGATTGCCCTCGGCACGCAGCCTGAGACCATCGTCGAGTATGCAGCACGCGGCTTCTCGTCCGTCATTCGGCTTCCGCTTCGAGATTTAGACTCGCTTCAGACGGCGAGGGACGAGGTGGCGGCGCTAGATGACGATGGCGCTCCCTTGCTCCTCTTTCTCGATCGTCTCGAGAAGCTCGACGCCAAAGTACGGACCCGCGCTGGTGAGACCTCCTTGGCGTTCACTCTTGAGCGGCATGAAGAGCCGATCACATCCGCGCCGGTTGCCGCCTCAATCGTCTCGCTAAGCGGTGCGCACTGGTTGCTTGTCCGCGATCATGCGCCCGAGGCTCTCATGCAGCGGGCCGTCGACGATGGCGTCAAGGCGAAGCAGCTCCATAGCAGTTGGAAGGACTGGTCAGGGGTCGGTGAAGTCGGCCTGGCGGTGCCCCTCGACCATGAAATTTCGTCGCCCCGCCTCTATACGTTCTTGCCAATGGGGGAGGGCGCCACAGCGCCCTTTCAAGGCCACCTCCACGGCAGCTTCTTCCCGTCTTCGAATCGAAAAGCCCTCGATGCTAGTGTGGCGCTAAATCGCCTGCTCCTCACCCAAGCGGTCACACTAGCGGCCGCAAGCGTGCGTTGGCTCGCGGACCGCGATACCGGCCGCAGTCATGCGGCTCTCACGGCGATCTCTCGGGCGAAGGCGTCTGTCGATCTCCTCGTATGGACCAACCCGTCGAGCCTCACCGCGGCGAAGAGCCCCGGCGAGCGACTAGATTTGCCGGCCCTCTCGGCTGCGGAGGTCGCGCGCCTCGGCGAGCAAGACTTCGCCTCTGTACCGGTTATCCCATGTGCTGTAACGCTAGGTGGCTTGCTCTCGATCGGTTGGCGCTGCCCCATGGAGGTGCGCGCCACCTTCGAGGTTTCCGCCACCTTTGATCTTTTGGCGGTCGCGAAGCACGGTGCGACTATTTCCCCGCCGATCGCGCCGCTTCTTCCTGAACTCACGTCCGAGCGCATCGGCCGGCTGACACCTTTTCTTCGTCAGTATGCTCCCGCCCTGTTTCGTGACCGTCTGGCACCCATCGAGTGCGCGCGGATTGCGGCGAAGATCGCCGGTACTCTGCGCGCTGGAAAGCGTCCGGCGACGAGCCAGTGGACCGCTTTCTATCGAGATCTGCCATCCTTCATGAAAGAGGGGCCGGAGATGCTCGTCGGCTTCCCCGTCATTCTCTGCGATGACGGGACGGTTCGTGCCGGCCGCAGCGACGTCTCTACCGATGGCGAACTTCCGCGTGTCCGGCGGCGCCGGCGCAAGGGTGAGCGGATCGAACCCTCCCTCTTCTTCCCACCCGCGACGCGGCCATCGGGTGAGAACGCGGATATCCCGCTTGAGCAACTCCGTGTGCCGGCGCCATTAGCCGCCCACTTCGCCTTTGCCGCGAACACGCTCCCCTGGCACGGTGAGCTGCGCGCGGCGCGTGAGTTCCTAGAGCGTGGTCAAGTCTCTGCCTATGATGGTGAAACGGTCCTCACCCGTATCTCCCAGGTGGTCAACGCGGGCGCCTCGGTCGAGGAGGCTCTGGCGGGTCTCCGCTGGGCATTTGCAATCTGGCGTCGCGCTCAGGCCACGAGGTCGATTAAGGTAGATTCCTCATATCGTTTGCTCGTTCCCACAACGGATGGGATGATCCACGCGACTGAGGCCGTCTTCTCGGAGACCTGGCCTGATGAACTTCTCGGCCGGCGGCTGAATGCGCTCTTCAGCGCCGCGCCGCCCGACGTTGCCGACTTTTCCGACTATCGAAAGCGCCTTCTCGCGCCGACCAGCCATCGCGCCTTCAAGGGCCAGGCGACGCTGTGGGCGGAGTTTTTGCGCGGACTGGGTGTTGGAACTGGCTTGCGCGCGCTTCCCTTGCCCACCATGCCCCCGACAAGATCCTACGAGGTAACGAGCTTCGGCTTCGCCAAGAAGCTCGGTCTTAGTGATGCCGCCATTGCCGACTGGAAGCGGGACGTCGGCACCTTTAACAAGGAGAGCCTCCGCCACGCATATTCCACCAACTACAAATTTGCGAACGCGCTGTGGCACCTGCCCGGCCAAAGCGACCACGAACGCTTTTCCGACGATTGCCGGGAAATCTACGCCGGTCTGGTGATCGAGTGGCTAGCAGGCGCCGGAAAGGAGTTGCTCCGCGTCGACCTTCGTCACGAGCACTTTTCGAGCGACCAATATCCGTGGTCGACGCCCGCGGGTGCCTTTATTCGTAGCGGCGCTTGGCTGCCCGCGGACGATCCAACATCCGACGGGCCGGTTCGCCGCTTCTATAGCCCGTCGGACGTCTGGGTCTCGAGCAACGAGCGCTTTCCTTTCTATCTTCGGCAGGTGGCGGTCACGATCGGCAGGATCATCGATCGCCGGCAGCCCGACGCGCTCAAGCAGCTCCGAATCTATGGAAGACTACGCCTTCTGAACGATCCCGCGATCGCCCTCGATCAAGCACGTTTCCTTGCGTCCCAATATGCCGCCGGAACGGTTCGCCCACACTATGAGCAGCAGCTCGCCAACCTCTACAACGCGACCTGGAAAGTTATCGCAGACAAGCACGCAGCGGATCCGCAAGCGACCGGCAAGGCGGCTAACGACATGCCGATCCTTGTCCGTCGGCGCGCCGATCTCGCGGTCACGATCCCGGTCAAGGAGACCGCGCCTCTCTACGTCCGAGACAGCGACGACGATCTTGCGCCGAGCCTTGTCGCGTCGATTGATGGACTCCTTCTCGACATCAAGGGCGCTGATCGCGCGCGGGTGGGCGCAGCAGCAGAAGCCTTGTTCGGCAAGAAGGTGAGCCGCCTATCCACGATGCGCTACGACGTAAAAATCGACGACGTTGCGCTCGACGACATTGAAACCAGCGAAACGGCGCTCGACAAATGCCCCTGGCTCCGCGTGATGCTCGCGGTTGCGATGGAGGGGTTGCGCGGCACTGACGCCGGTCAGCTTCCTGCAGATCGTGGCACCGTTCTCGAACGGCTTAGTGATATCGCCCTCGTGGCGGCGGAAGATGTCGCCTTCGAAATCAACGAACAGCGGATAATGGCCCCTGGTGATCGCCCCGCCTATGTCTTCCGACGCTCGGACCGGCCGACTCTCGTTGTTACCCGGGTCGGCGTTCCTCTTACCTGGAATGGCCTCCAACTCTGTCTCCCGGCGATCTGCGACGCGATCGACCTTTCCCCAGTCGCCAATGGCATGCGTCTACTCGCCCACGAACTCGCCGCTGCCTGCGAGGACATCGGCGAACTCGGTCTCGATGAGGATGTGATTTCCCGACTCGGCCGCACCCTCCAGCTCGAAGACGGCTTCGTAGCTTCGGTCCAGCATCTTATCGGCGAGCGCGTCGATCTTCGGATGCCATGGATCCGCGCAGCCATCCACTACGGATTGGGGGCAGAAGCTCTGAAGGACTGTGATCGACTTGAGGCCGAACATGGAGCAGACCCCGCTCGTCTACTCGCTGAACTGATGCCGCTTATCACGGCCGCGGCGACGGATGCCGACGGGCTGCTCAAGGCATGTCGGCGAGCTCAATCGACGGCACAGTTCGGTGAGCTACTCGACCTCGATTTTGCGCGCTTCAACGAGAGCTTGGCGGCTACAGGAAGCGAGCCGCTGGCCTACCCCGCGATCCACGCTTCGCAGCTCCTCAATCATATCGTGGACCATGAGACGTCCATCCTGGAGGCTCTCCGCAACGCGGTCGCGTCAATGCTCGACAAATTCACGCCTGCTCCAGATTACGCCCAGCGCCGTGATGCCCTGCGATCGATGAAGACGGATCAAGCATGGCTGCCGCTCTATCATTTCGTGCCAGAGGCCGTGCTAGAAGAGCATCTCGCACGGTGGCTGGCAGACGCGGGGGCACCCCCGATCGGCTCGAACCCACACGGCCTGCCCGATCTTGCCGACGTCAGGTTGGCCAACCTGGCGGCGATCAGCCGCTTCGCGGCCGCGGCGACGCCAATTGTGCGGGCTTGGTGGAAGGGTCCGGTTTCGAGCATTCCCGAATATTGGCGCGAGGCCAAGGCGGCCGAACAGCATATCCGTGCCAAGCTCGATGCGGCTGGTGCGGTCGACTTCAAGCCGATGGATGAGACAGCGCTCATTTCCTGGTGCGTCAAGCTCGCCTTTTGGCCTGACGGTATGGAGCCAACGCTCGATTGCGACATGCTAGGTATCGGAGCCGATGCAATCGACGCTGCGGCGAAGGAAGCGCAACGCGAGGCGGAGGAACGGGCAGCCAAGGCGCGCTCTGTTCGCGTCAATGATCGCGATGTCGATCCCGAGCATGCTGACTGGACCGAAATCTCGGCCGAGATCGCCGCCCGTCTTTCCAAGCAGGTCAAATCGGCGAGGCTGACCACGCCCACCGAACTAGCCGTGCTCGAGAAACGGACAAACAAGCCGGCAACGAGCCGTAATCCGCGCGATGTTCCGCCCGGGCCGGATCGGACCCCGCAAGCCAAGAAGGACATGATCGGGCGGCTGGGAGAGCTCGTTGTGTATCACTGGCTCAAGGATCGCTTCCGGAACCAGGACATCGACAAGGCATGGGTTTCACGCTTCGGTGCCTTGCAGAAGGGCAAAGCTTGGTCCGACGACCTCGGCTACGATTTCGAGTTGAAGCATGATCGGCGAACCTGGCTCATCGAGGTCAAATCCAGCCAGGGTGATCGGTGCCAGTTCGAGATGGGAGAGTCAGAGGTTCGTGCCGCGCGGGAGGCTGCCCGGCCCCGGTCTGGTCAGCGTTATGTAGTGATCTACGTCGCCAACCCGGCGACTTCGAGCGCAACGCGGATCGACGTCTTGCCCAACCCCATGAGCGAGGAGGCGGATGGTATCCTCCGCCTCCTCGGCGAAGGCGTGCGCTTCGGGTTCAAACCGAAATAGGACCAAGGCCGGAATCCTGAGGATAGTCAAACGTCCGCTTTTGCGAAGGCGTGACCTTGGCAATAGAGTCCGTGGACAGCAGCCTCGTCCCAACCATGGCCATTCGTTATACCTCTTTGCTATCGAGTGATTTTCTGCGAACGCAACAGAGGGGAGTGGGCTTTGCCCTGATTGAGCCATTTGGGCGTCGATGGTCGATGCACCGGGCTCACAATCAGGAGTGTGTCCCATGATCAAGTCGATCCCGCTGAACAAGCTGGTCCAGTCTCCCCGCAACGTTCGCCGTCACAGCGACCCGGCTGCAGACGCCGAACTCAAAGCAAGCATAGCGGCCCATGGATTGCTGCAGAATCTCATCGTCAAGCCCGCGGCCAAGGGCAGGTTCGAGGTCGAAGCCGGCGAGCGTCGGCGCCGCGCAATGCTTGCGCTCGCGGACGAAAAGATTCTCGCCCGCGATCACGAAGTCACCTGCCTCGTGCTCGAAGACAGTGCTGAAGCCGCGGTCGAGACTAGCCTTGCGGAAAACTTCCACCGCCTCGCCATGAACCCAGCGGACGAAGCCCAGGCTTTTGCGGCGCTTGTCGCAGGCGGTGCGACTGTTGAAGATGTTGCGCGCCGCTTTGGCCTGACGGTCCGTTTCGTCGAGGGGCGTTTGCGTCTCGCGACGCTCGCGCCCGTCGTGTTCGAGGCACTGGCCTCGGGCCAAATCACTCTCGACATCGCCAAGGCCTTCGGTGCGACTTCGGACCAGGAAATCCAGGCCCGCGTCTTCGAGCAGGTTTCCTCGGCCTACTATGCGCCTAATCCCGACAGCATCCGGCGCATGGTCCTCTCCGGGACCGTCCGAGGCAGCGATCCGCGCGCCCGCCTGGTCGGCCGCGACGCCTACATCGCCGCCGGCGGTCGGATCGAGCGCGAACTGTTCGACGACGACGACAGCGAATCCTGGGTCGATGTAGCCTTGCTCGAGAGCCTCGCGGCGGCGAAGATGGAAGAACATGCGAAGGCGCTCGCAGCCGAGCAGGGTCTCGCCTGGGTCAAGCCCACGCTCGATCCCTATGCCAGCCATGATCTGGTCGAAGGGCTGGTCAGGCTTCCTGCCGAACCGGCGCCGCTCACCGAGGCGGAACTGGCGAGGCTCGACAAACTCGATGCCTCCTACGACGAGCATGCGGCGATCCTCGAAGACGAGGAGAGCGCCGAGGAAGCCATGGCGGCAGCCGAAGCGGCTATCGAGGCCATCGAACGCGAATGCCAGGAAATCCGCGCACGCCCACCAGTCATTGCGCCCGAGCTGAAGGCCGAGGCGGGCATGATCCTGGTGCTTTCACGCGATGGCACTCCGGTACTCCAGCCGGTTTTCTATGGTGAAAGGCAGGCTGAACCCGCTGAAGGCGACAGCGGAATCGAAGTCGTTGCTGGCGAGGAAGGTTCGGACAAGCGCCGGACCACCTTGTCCAAGCGCCTGGTCGATGAGCTCGCCATGCAGCGTCGCGACGTCCTTGCGCTGCATGTTGCCTCTGACCCGGGGCTTGCGCTCGACATAATGGTCTTCACGCTGGCCGATGCCGATACCCACGACTGGCGGGCGCGGGCTGCGACCACGCTGCGCGCGCCTCTTCCGGCAGGCCCGATCATCGGCTTCGAAGCCAAGGATGCTCCGGCCAGCAGCGCGCTTGCCGAGCTAAGGTCCAATCTCGACGAAAGCTGGCGCGCTGGCGAAGATGCGACTTGCCGCTTCGACCTGTTCCGCGCGCTGTCCGATGATAGCCGCGCCGCTTGGCTTGGCTATGTCGTTGCCCGGTCGCTCGAGGCGAGCCTCAACATGGCGGGCGAGCGTCAGCTGCCGTTCCAGGACCACCTCGGCAGCCTCATCGGCATCGACATGGCGCAGTGGTGGCGACCGACTGCGGCCAATTACTTCGACCGAGTGTCAAAGCAGGTGATCCTCGACGCGTTGACCGACGTCGGCGGTCTCGAGCTTTCCTCGCGCTTTGCTGCGGTCAAGAAGGGCGACCTCGCGATGAGTGCCGAGCGCGTCTTCGCTGGCACCTACATCACCGAAGTCGAGGTGCGCGAGAAGGCTCTGTCCTGGGTGCCTGAGGCCATGCGCTTCGCTTCCGCTGCGCCAGAGGCTGGCGAGCCTAAGATTGACGCCACTGACGCTGAGCCAGGCGTCGATACCGAACATCAGTCCCCCCGCGAGCTGGCCGCCTGACCTCCTCCTGACAGGCAAGGCCGCTCGCTACCCGAGAGAAGCGGTCCTTCGGCTTACGCCGGAGGGCCGCTTCCTTTTTGGAAGGAGAGCAGAGGGGGCTCGGGACCCTGTGGCACTGACCGGCGAACCCGTCGTCGACTGACCAGATGCCAAGATCAGGAGAACCATCATGGCCTATCGCAAGGGACAGAGCAGCGGCTTGTCGCCCGCTACCCGCATCACACAGGAAATCATCGCTCGACTGGAGGCTGGCACGAAGCCGTGGATCAAGCCGTGGCGCGGCGTGCCCGTTTCGCGGCCCCTGCGGGCCTGCGGGATTCCGTACCGGGGCATGAATGTGTTCTGGCTGTGGATGATTGCTGACATGTGCGGCTATGCCTCGCCGTTCTGGATGACGTATAACCAAGCCAAGTCTCTCGGTGCCCAGGTCCGCAAGGGCGAGAAGTCGACCATCGCGATCTTCTACAAGAGCTACACCAAAGAGGTGGAAGCCCCCGATACCGGCGAAAAGACCGACGAGGCCCGCCGGGTGCTCAAGGCCTACCCGGTCTTCAATGCCGATCAGGTCGAAGGTCTGCCCGAGCGCTTTCATCCGGCGGTGACGCTGGAATTGGTCGAGCCTGAAGGGCGCGAGGCCGAACTCGACGCCTTCTTTGCCGCCATCCCCGTCAATCTGCGCCACCAGGGCTGCGAGGCTTATTACGAACCGACTGCGGATCGTGTCACGATGCCGCCGACGAGCCTGTTTTCAGGCTTCGACCACTACTATGCGACGCTTGCCCACGAGCTGTCGCACTGGACAGGCCATGCCAGCCGCCTGGGACGGGACCTCAAGAACCGCTTCGGTACGTCGGCCTACGCCGCCGAAGAACTCGTCGCGTTATCTGGACAGTCTGCACCGTGCCTGACGCACCATCGAACGGTATGTTCTTGGCACAACGCAGGGGGCCATCAGGCCGGATGAAGCGCTATCCATAAGCTGGCGTAGTCCGGCCTGATGGCCACCGTCCCGCAGCCGCGCAACGTGCGCGATCTGGAGTCGGGAGGGGGTCCGGGGGAGGGACTGGCAAGCTGTGGATACTTCAGACACGTCGATCGTCATTCATGAACGCCGGGCGGCGGATGGCTTGGATTCCTACGTCCCGGTGATCCTGCGAGGTGGAGAGATCTACGATCCAGACCTCGACCGCTACTTTCTTGATCTGCCGTTGAGCGGGGCGCGGTCTCGCCATTCGCTACGCGCCCACGGCTATGATGTCCTGGTCTGGGTTCGCTTCCTCGCCTCAGTCTGTGGCAAGTCTGTCTGGCAAGCCGATACCGATGATGTCAGTGCTTATCATCGGGCACGTCGGCGTAGTGACGCTGAGTTCCGGGTTTCGACGTCGACGTGGAACCGGGCGATTGCCTCGCTCGACAAGCTTTATCGATGGGCCGAGCGGGAGGGCCTGATCGAGCGCACCCCATTTACCCACCGTCAGGTCTGGCGAAGTTCGCACGGAGGGCGTCGAGCGGCCGTCACGGGCCGCAACGACGCCTATGAACGCGCGGCCCGTCGGTCAGATGTCCGCTTCATCGATCTCACCGATTACCACGCCTTTCGCGAGGTTGGCCTGCGCGGCCTGACCGTAGAGGGAACAGAGCGTCCTGGAGCACGTGACCGCAATGGCGCGCGCAACGCGCTGTTCGCCGATCTGTTGGTCACCACTGGCCTGCGCCTGGAAGAGGCATCTCACCTGCTCACTGCCGAGATTCCGGTTGGCGGCGCCCGCGCGGAACGGCAGCGGCGGGTCGAACTTCCGGCGGCACTTACCAAGGGGGATAGGGGGCGTGGCATATTGCTGCCGCGCCGTTTGTTGCCGATGTTTGACGCCTATATCGCCGTGGAGCGAGCCGCAGCCGTCGCCAAGTTCGCAAGGCGCCGTGGCTGGGAAGCCATTGACCGCCCGATCTTCATACACCGCCCCTCATTCAGGCTGCGCGCATTGCAGCTGGTTGGCGGTGGCACGATGGATATGGAGGTCGTCACACCGGATGAACGCGCAAGGCTTGTAATTTGCGCCGACGATGGAACGCCTGGCGAAGCGGCGGTGCTCTGGCTGACCGAGGTCGGGCATCCGGTGCTCCCCAACTCGTGGGAAGCGATCTTCGCGCGGGCGAGCCGCCGTTGCACGGATGCCGGCATCCCGGTCCGGGTCAGCCCCCATCAACTCAGGCATTCCTTTGCGGTCCACATGCTGGCGATGCTGATCCAGCGCCGCCTTGCCGAGGCGGCGGCACCGGTGGGTGCCATGGAAGGGTATCGCCAGTTGGTCGGCGATCCGCTTCAACAGGTTCAGCGATTGCTTGGCCATTCAAGCCTCGCCACGACCTCGATCTATCTCGATCACCTCGCCACGCGTGCCGATACCGTCGATGCGGCGGTCGAAGAGCTGTTGGCACTCGTACCGGACTATCTTCCATCATGACCGCTGCTCCACGCAAAGGGCGCAAGGTCAGTTTCGAGGCCGCCGCGACTGCGCCCGAGGCCGATCCATGGTCGCAGATCAGCACGCTGCGCTTCATGATCGATCCGCCATACGGCGGCGAGTTGCTCGTGGATTTCACCAGCTTGCGGCCACGAGGCCTGGCTCTCGCCTTTGCACGGGGCCTGTTCATGCTGGTTGCCCCGCGCGGCCCCATTTTGGTGCGTTCGTCGATCAAGACATACGTGACGCAGTTACCGAGCTTCTTTGCCTATCTTGCCGGGACAGGCGACCGGATCAACGGGCCGGCAGACCTTCGCACCGACCATATCGACGGGTTCGAGAGGTGGCTCGCCGCGCAGGGCAAGTCGCGGACACACGCGCCGACCTATGTCGCCAAGGTCGTCTCGGTCCTTCGCCGCATTGCGGCCGATGGTCCCGAGCTTGTCGATCCTGGCTTGCGGGAACGGCTGCGCTACGTCAGCTCGCACCCCCACGTTCGCCCCCGTCCACGCGATGCCTACAGTCCGTATGTCGCTCGCCAACTCCGCGATGCGGCCCGCGCCGATCTTGTTGCGATCGAGGCGCGCTTGCGGTCGGGGCCGCGTTTCGATGAGGTGCCGGAGACAGAAGGTGCTTACCGCGAAGCCCACGCTGCGATCGACGCGCGCGGTGTGCTGCACTACCGTGACCCCGCATATCAGAGCCTGTATAAGCTGCGGTGGATTCGCGAACTGAGCGGCGCAAGGTTCAACCTGAGCCTCCATGCTGCCCACTACCTTACTGCACACGACGTCGTGCCGCTTCTCGTTCTGCTCTCGCTGGAGACGGGGCTCGAGCTGGAGTGTTGCAAGTCGCTCACCATCGATTGTTTGCGCAATGCTTCGGGCGGTACCGTCGATGTCGCCTATACCAAGCTTCGCGCCCACGGCGCCGAGCACAAGACCATCCGGGTCCGTGATGGCGGCTCATCGACACCGGGCGGCCTGATCCGGCGGATCATCGCACTCTCCGCCAAGGCCAGGGTGCATAATTCCAGCGACAACCTCTGGGTCTATTATCAGACCAACGAGATCACCGCTGGTATCCGCCAACCGCGCATGACGATCGACGCCTGGACGCAGCGTCACGGCATTGTCGATGACGCCGGTCGACCGCTATTCCTGCGCCTCTCGCAGCTACGCAAGACGCACAAGGCCTTGTGGTACCTTAAGACCGAAGGGCACATGGCCCGCTTCGCCGTCGGCCATACCGCCGAGATCGCGGCACGGCACTACGCCGATATTCCGGCACTCAGACCGCTGCACGAGCAGGCCGTGGCGGATGCCCTCGAAGAAGCGCTGACCGGTCCAAGGATACTTCCTCCCTCGGACGAGGAGCGGCTGCGCAGGGAGTTGGCGAGCCCCGCTCCGGATGTTGAAGGCGTCTCGCGCGCACTTCTCGACGGCGAACAGGACGTCTGGCTTGCCAACTGCGGTAACTTCTATTCCAGTCCCTTTGCATCTGCCGGTACCGCGTGCCCCACGCCGTTCTGGGGTTGCCTCGATTGTCGCAACGCGGTCATCACCGCGCGCAAGCTGCCCGCCATCCTCGCGTTCCTCACCTTCGTCGATGATCAGCGAGCCGGTTTGAGCGCGGCCGAGTGGGCAGCCAAGTTCGGCCATGCCCGTGACCGCATTGTTCAGCAGATCCTGCCCGCCTTCGGCGACGACGTCGTGGCAAAGGCCCGGGCGCAGGTCGCGGTCGAACCTCCCACGGTCTATCTGCCACCCGAGGCCCGCGCATGACCCCTCTCCAGCTGCTCGCCGACAGCTGCAATGAACGTGACGCCCTCCCGGTGCTCATCTCCGCACCGCTCCGCCCTGGGGTCGATCGCGCGCATATCTCGCGATACGGCGATCCGGTCTGGGATCTGGCTCCCGGCGTGTTTCGCGACAACGCCCGGCGCTGCCATATCACGGTACATTTCGATGGTATCGACGACCCATCCATCGCCGATGCCCTGCGCCAGATTCTTCATGCGCGTCTCAATGTCGATCTACCCGGGCACCGTTCACGGCTTGAGCCGGCGGGGGTGCGCGGTGAGGCCAACCGGACCTTGCGCTTTTTCGACTTCGTGAAGGCTCAGCTGGGTCGTTTCGATCTCGGCCGGGTCGATCAGTCGTTGGCTGATCGCTACGCCCGCTCTTTGCGCCTTGCCGGACTGCGTCCGGTTGCGGCGGCAGCGCTGCTGCGGATAATCTTCGACCTGCATGAGTTGCGGCACCATCTGCCGACTGCGCGCCTGTCCTTTGAACCGTGGCCGGGGCGCAGCCCTTTCTCGGTTGCGGGAGCAAAGTACGTCGCCGGAGAGAACCGGACGCCGCGCATTCCGGAAGCGATCATCACCCCGCTGCTCGCCTGGTCGCTGCGCTACGTGACCTGCTATGCAGATGACATCCTCGCCGCGCGGGCGGAACTCGACCGCCTCGAAGCAACGCGCAACTGTCTGATCACCGCTGAGGAAGGGCTTGATCCCGCTGCTCGCCGTTTTCGGCAACGCCAACGCCTCATCGCCTATGTGGCAGCTTTGCAGCGACAAGGTCGCGGGATTCCGATCTGGACCACCCCACACAACGGCACAACGCGGACAGATCCGCACACCGGGGAAGTCACGCCGCCCATCAACTACCACCTGATCCACCTCCATGCCGGCATCGACGCGCAGGCCGAACCGGCCATGCACCTTGGCCTGACCACCGGCGCGCCGGACCTCATCGCCGCCGCCGTAGCAGAACTCGGCACCGAGATTGGCGGGATGGATACGGCCATTTCGGCCGATCCCGATACCGGCCTGCTCTGGCGTACCCGCTTCGATGCCAAGGTCCTGGCTCTCGAAGAGGTCATGCTGCAGTCGGCAGCCTACGTCGTCTGCGCCTACCTCTCAGGCATGCGGGACAGCGAGATCCAGGCGATGAAGCAGGGATGCCTGTCCATCACCAGATCAGAAGACGGTGCGATCTTGCGGCATGGCATCAAGTCCACCGCTTACAAGGGCAAGCGCGGCGGCGGCGAGGAGACCGAGTGGGTCACGATCGCGCCGGTCGCCGAAGCCATCGCTGTCCTCGAACGCCTGTCCGCGCGGGCGGGGCAAGCGCGCGGGACAACGACTTTGTGGCCGGTCCTCGCGCTTCGGGCCAACACCAAGACGCACATTTCTGCCGAGATCGTCCGGCAACTCAACCGGTTTCGCGATCATCTCAACGACCGGTTCGGAACGGCTGAGGCACCGATCATTCCTGCCGGACCCAATGGCGCGCCCTGGCGGCTGACCACACGCCAGTTTCGCCGGACCATTGCCTGGCACATCGCCAACCGGCCCTTTGGGACGATTGCCGGCATGATCCAGTACAAGCACGCCAGCGTTGCGGCGTTTGAAGGCTATGCCGGCAGCAGCCGGTCCGGATTTCGCGGAGAGATCGAAGCCCAGCGCGCGCTTGGCCAGATCGACGATATCCTCGTCTACTTCGACGAGCGGCAAGGTGGTGCGCGCCTTGGCGGACCTGCCGCGAACAGGATCGGAGCCGCACTCGATACTGTTGGCCACGAGTTGGCGCCGCTACCTGCCATGATTGCCGACCGGCCCCGCCTGCGCACGATGCTCGGCAGTCTCGCGCGGACATTGCATGTCGGCCCGCTGGCCGATTGCTTCTTTGATCCGGCAACTGCCCTGTGCCTCAACCGCATTTCGGAACCGGGTGCCACCGGACCAATGATCGCCATGTGCGAGCCGGTCCGCTGCCCCAATGCCTGTATTGTCGAACGGCATCGCCCGGCCTGGCAGTGCGGAGCTGACGAGGCGCGGCTGTTGCTGCGCGAGAAGCGGCTTCCAGAACCGCAACGGGTGACGCTTCAGGCCGAGGTGGCAAGGATCGAGAGGATCCTGTCGCAGATCGGTCCCGAAGCGAAGTAAGGCTGATAATCCCCCGCAAGCGTCCAGGGGAAGCCGTCCTGGTCTTGCGGCGTCGACATTCCAGCTGGCGGCCGCAGCCAGCGTGAAGGCTACAGATTGGCGGACATGGTGGCCAGAAGTCGCTTGAACACGGCAACTTCATCGCCCGATATGCCGGCGAGCAACCGTTCATAGACCACATCGGCTTCCGCTCTGAGCGCGGGCAGGATGCCGATCGCCTTAGGACGCAGGTGCAAGGTCCACACCCGCCGATTGCCTTCCACAGCCCGGCGCTCGACGTAATCCGCCTTTTCGAGTTGGTCGATGACGTGACCGACGCTGGCGCGTTCCAGTTCGAGGCATTTGGCCAGCTCGGTCTGGGTCAGACCGGGCGTGCGGAAGATATAGGCGAGAGCGCGCCATTGGGTTCGGGTCAGCCCGAACTTCGCGGTCGAGGAATCGAACACGCGGCGCAGCTTGCGCGGAACCTCCTCAACCAGGAACACCAGCCCATCGGCCTCGGTGAGGTAGCTCTGCTGGTCGGACGTGTTCGCCATGCCACAGCTCATAGCTTCCGATTGACCAAAAGGACAGCCTTTACTGTAAGGCATCATACAGTAAGATAAAAGCATGTCGAATCCGCCCGTCACGCTCTCCGGCCATTCCGGCCATGCTATCGCCGCCCTGATCGAAGGCCCTGAGCAGGGTATGCCGGTGCTGCTCGCCCACGGCGGCGGGCAGACCAAGCGGGCGTGGAAGCGGGTGACGGCGATGCTGGCCGACTGCGGCTTTCGCGCTATCGCGCTCGATTTGCGCGGTCATGGCGACAGCGCTTGGGCCGATGACGGAGCCTATGACATTGTCGATTTCGCGGGCGACCTGATCGCGATTGCCGGGTCGCTCGACCGCAAGCCCGCACTGATCGGGGCGTCGTTAGGCGGACTTGCCGGGATCATGGCCGAAGGCGAGGTCGCTCCCGGCAGCTTCGCCTCGCTGACCTTGGTGGACATCACACCGCAAATGGAGGCGGGCGGTGTTACGCGCGTAGTCGGGTTCATGGCTGCCCATGCCCGCGAAGGCTTTGCCTCGCCCGAGGAAGCGGCGCGCGTGATCTCCGAGTATCTCCCCCATCGTCCAAGCCGCAAGGCGTCGTCCGGCCTCGCCCACTATCTGCGGCAGAAGGGCGACGGGCGCTATTACTGGCATTGGGACCCGGCATTCATCGACGGCATCATGCGGCGCCATGCCGAGCGCGGCGACAGCAGCGACTTTGGGCGCACAGAATTGGGCGAAGCCGCATCGCGGCTTGCGCTTCCGGTCCACCTGATCAGGGGCGGATCGAGCGATCTGGTGTCACCGGAAGCCGTGGCGCATTTCCGCGCGCTCGTGCCGCATGCCGCTTACAGTGACATCGCCGATGCGACGCATATGGTGGTCGGCGACCAGAACGATGCCTTTGGCGACGCGATCCTCGATTTCCTTGTCCGCACGCACGGAAAGGCGGTCGCGGCATGAACGATCCGGCAGCAAGCATGGACCTCGACCAGCTCCGTTCGATGTTGCTCATTGCGCCGTTCCACCAATGGCTGGGGCTGGATATCGCCGAACTGACAGACGACGCGCTGATCCTTGAAATGCCGTGGCGCGACGAGATCGTCTCCAACCCGATGATCGGATCGGCGCATGGCGGCATCCTCTCGGCGCTGATCGACCTGACCGGGCTTTACACGATCAACGCGCTCGGCGGATCGGCGCGCGCCACCGCCGATATGCGGGTCGATTTCCATCGCCCTGCGACCTCAGGTCCGCTGCGCGCGATTGGGCGGGTGGTCAAGCTGGGCAAGCAGATCAGTGTCGCGGAGACCCGCATCGAGGATGCCGAAGGGCGATTGCTGGCCAGCGGGCGGGGTGCCTATGTCGGCTAGGTTCCGAATCTACGGCGGCGCAGCGTTGGTGCTGGCTCTGGCCGCGTGCGTCCCGGTTTCCCATCCCGGAGCACGGCCCGCGTTGCGCACTGCCGAGACGACCGAGGCGGGGCAGACCCTCGCCGCGCGCGGCAACACGGCCTGGCCGCCGGACCAATGGTGGCGCTTGGCGGGCGATCCGCAACTGACCGCGCTGATCGAGGAAGGCCTCGCCAATTCACCGCAGGTCGCGGTGGCGGTGGCGCGGGTCAGGCGCGCGGAAGCCGAGGCGCAGCGGGTCGGGGCCGCACGGCTCCCCTCGATTGGGGCCGAGGCCGAAGGCGGCCTGCGCCGCCAGAGCGGCAACAACGGCATTCCCGCGCAGTTTCTGCCCGATGGCTGGAAGGATTACGGGCAAACTTCGCTGAGCTTCGGCTTCGACCTCGACCTGTGGGGGCGCAACCGGGCGGCCCTTGCGGCAGCGACTTCGGATGCCCGAGCGGCGGCGGTCGATGCGGCGCAGGCCCGCCTGGTGCTGTCGGTTGCGATAACCGCCGCTTATGCCGAACTCGGTCGCCATTATCGCGAGCGCGACAACGCCGCAGCCATGCTCGCCAACCGCCAGGCGATGCGCGACATTGTCGCCCAGCGCCAGCGCAACGGGCTCGACAACCTCGCCAGTCTGCGCCGCGCCGATGCCGAGGTCGCCGGAGCAGAGCAGGATCTAGCCGCAGTTGACGAGAACATCGGCATCCGGCGCAATCAGCTGGCCGCGCTCCTGGGTGCTGGCCCCGATCGGGGGCAGTCGATCACCCGTCCGCCACTGGCGCCTTCAACGCCCGGCGGGGTTCCCGCTGGTGTCACCACCGACCTGCTCGGCCGGCGTCCCGATATCGTCGCCGCGCGCGAGCGGGTCGAAGCGGCGGCAAGCCGGGTCAAGGTCGCGCGGGCCGGGTTCTTTCCCTCGATCAACCTCAGGGCGCTGATTGGCCTGCAGGCCCTGGGTCTCGGCAATCTTGTCGATTCCGGCTCGCTGTTTGGAAGCGTCGGCCCGGCAATCAGTCTGCCGATCTTTCAGGGCGGCGCGCTCAAGGCGCAATATGGCAGCGCCGAGGCAGCCTATGACGAGGCCGTCGCAAACTACAACCAGACTGTGGTCACCGCCTACCAGCAAGTTGCCGACGCGGTGACCCAACGCGACGCGGCGGACAAGCGGCTTCGCGCGGCCCGCACCGCACTGGCCGCCAACGAAGATGCACTCGGTCTGGTGCGCACACGCTACGAGGCCGGGCTTGCCAGCTATCTCGACGTGCTCGCGAGCGAACGCGGCGTGCAGGACCTTCGCCTCGCCGTTATCGGCCTTGAGACATATCAGCGCGGCGCGACGCTGGCGTTGATCCGCGCGCTGGGCGGCGGGTTCGACGCGGCCACTACCCAACCATCAGGACAGACCGACCAATGAGCGATACCGCGACACAAGCTGCCGAAGTCGATCCGGAACTGTCCGCCTTTCGCAAGACCCGCCGGACGATGTGGCTCAAGCGCCTGGCCATCGCGCTGGCAATCGCGGCGCTTGCCTGGGGTGCGTGGTATGTGCTGGTCGCTCGCAACTATGTCAGCACCGACAACGCCTATGTGAACGCGCGTATGGCGCAGGTCACCCCGCTGATTGCAGGATCGGCCATCGAGGTGCTCGTCGAAGATACGCAGCAGGTGAAGGCCGGGGACGTCCTGGTCAGGCTCGATCACGCCAACGCCAGGATCGCCGTCGCGCAGGCCGAGGCCGATCTTGCCGCTGCTCGCCGCAAATTCGGCCAGACCGTTGCGACCAACAGCGCGCTATCGGCCCAGATCGATACCTCAAGCGCCGGTCTCGTCCAGGCCCAGGCGCGGCTTCGCACCGCGCAGGCGGAATTCGAAAAGGCAAGGATCGATTTGCAGCGCCGGGAGGCAGTCATTGCCAGCGGCGCGATCTCGGGCGAGGAACTGACACAGGCGCGCAAAGCCTATTCCGCGGCAAGTTCTGCGCTCGAAGCAGCACGTGGCGGCATCTCGGAAGTCGCTTCAGCCCGCCGGGTTGCGCAAGGGCAACTCGCGGCCAACGATGCCCTGGTGCGCGGCTCCAGCGTGGACACCGATCCAGCGGTTCAGGCGGCCAGGGCCCGGCTTGACGCGGCCTTGCTCGATCTCCAGCGTACCGAGATCCGAGCACCGGTCTCCGGGGTGGTGAGCCGCCTGCAAATCCAGGTCGGCCAGCGCCTGAGCCCCGGCCAGACGATCATGACCATCGTTCCGATCGACAAGCTCTACGTCGATGCTAACTTCAAAGAAGTTCAACTGGGGCGCGTTCGCCCCGGCATGGCTGTGACCCTCAAGTCCGATCTCTACGGCGGCGATGTCGTCTATCACGGCAAGGTCACCGGCCTCGCCGGCGGGACCGGCTCGTCGATGGCGATCATTCCCGCGCAGAACGCGACCGGGAACTGGATCAAGACCGTTCAGCGCCTGCCGGTGCGGATCGAACTCGATCCTGCCGAACTGCGTCAGCACCCTTTGCGCGTCGGGCTGTCGGTGGAAGTCGAGATCGATGTCTCGGGCCAGTGACCTGCAATGAGCGAACCCTCACCCCCAAGCGCGGGGATCTCCCCGTCGCGGCAAATGGTCGCAGGCCTGGTGCTGGCTTTGGCCAATTTCATGGTCATCCTCGACCTGACCATCGCCAACGTCTCGATTCCGCACGTCGCGGGCAATCTCGGTATCACGCTCGAACAAGGCGCCTGGATCATCACCTCCTATGCGGTCGCCGAGGCGATCTGCGTCCCCTTGACCGGATGGATCGCCGGTCGCTTCGGGTCGGTGCGCACCTTCCTGTTCAGCATGGTCGGGTTTGGCATCTGCTCCTTTCTCTGCGGCATTTCGGTGACCTTGGGCATGCTCGTGGCAAGCCGGATCGGTCAGGGAATCTTCGGCGCTTTCTTGATGCCGATGTCGCAAACCCTGCTGCTCAGCGTGTTCCCGCCCGAGAAGCGCAATATGGCGATGGGACTATGGGCTGTTACACTGCTGATGGGACCTGCTCTTGGCCCGATGATCGGCGGCTATCTCACCGAAAATTATTCCTGGCATTGGATATTCCTGATCAACATCCCTGTTGCAATTTTGTGCATCGTCGTAGGATTTTCTCTGCTCAGGCCGATCGAGACCGAGCGGCAGATACTACCCATCGACTTTGTCGGCCTCGCCTTGCTGATACTCTGGGTCGGCTGCCTGCAACTGGTGCTCGACCTTGGTCGCAACCACGACTGGTTTGCCGACCCGATGATCGTGGCGCTGTCGATTGCATCATGTGTCGGCTTCGTTGTGTTCGTGATCTGGGAGTTGGGCGAGGATCACCCGATCGTCGATCTTCGAGTCCTCAGGCACCGGGGGTTCAGCGTTGCCCTAACGGTGCTGTCGCTCGCCTTCGCAGGATACTTTGCGGGATTTGTCATTGTTCCCCAATGGCAGCAGGCCTGGCTCGGATTTCCGGCGACCGCCGCCGGTCTGTCCTCATCGTTTTCGGCCATGGGCGGACTGATCACCGCGCCGCTTGTGGCCTATCTGATGAGCCGTCACGACCCGCGCCTCCTCGTTTCAGGCGGCGTTGCCTGGATCGCAGCGATGGCCCTTCTGCGCACGACCTGGACGACGGATTCGGACTTCTGGACCCTCAGTCTGCCGCAGTTCGTTCAGGGACTCGGCGTCACCTTCATGATGCTCCCGCTCATGACCTTGACGCTCAACACGGTTGATGAGAACGAGGTGGCATCGGCTGCCGGCCTTCAAAGCTTCATGCGCACGATTGCGACCGCCGTGGCGACCTCGATCACACTTTCCTACTGGGGTGATACCCAGCGCCTCGCGCGTAGCGACGCGGTCGCAGTCCTGCAGCCGGAAGCGGCGCAGGCAAGCCTTGCGGGACTCGGCTTCCCGCCTGACCAGGTGCGGCAGGTGCTCAGCAATATGGTTGACCTGGAAGCGACAACCATGGCGCTCATCCACACTTTTTGGGCGACCACCGCAATCCTTATCTTTGCCGCGTGTCTTATCTGGCTTGCCCCGCGGCCCGCGAAGACTGGCGGGATGCCGATCGGGCATTGACGCGCCGCCATTCATGAGCGCTGGTTCATCCAAGCAGCATTCGCCCCGCCTCAGGCGGGGCGGGAGAGGTAGAGGAGGCGTGTAGCGGGTGACGGGCTGAAGGAGCGGAAGAGAGTTTCCCTCCGCCCGCCATGGAGACCCGCCATGTCCCGATCCCACCCTGCGACGCCGCGAGCCGACGTCTATTCGCGCATCACCACCGAGATTGTCTCTGCCATCGAAGCCGGTGCCGGCGACTGGCGCATGCCTTGGCACCATGATGGCGCTGCCACGACGAGGCCGCAGAACGTCACCTCCCGCCGTCGCTATCGCGGTGTCAATGTGCTGGCGCTCTGGATTGCCGCTGAAGCCAGCAGCTATTCCAGTGGTCTTTGGGGGACCTATCGCCAGTGGGCAGCTCTTGGCGGACAGGTCCGCAAGGGTGAGCGCGGAACCACCGTCGTGTTCTGGAAGCAGGCCGCATCGCGCGCCGATGACGATCATGACGACGGCGAAGCCGGCCCCGGCCGCATGTTCGCCCGGGCCTTCACCGTGTTCAACCTCGCACAGGTCGAGGGCTATGAGCCCGCTCCTGTCGCGGTATTGCCCGAGAGCGAGCGGTTCGAACATGCCGAGGCATTCGTCGCGGCTCTGAAGATTCCGATCACCGAAGGCGCCTACGATGCGCACTACCGGATCGATCTTGATCACATCTTCATGCCGATCTTTGCCTCGTTTCGGGATCCATCGGCGCAGATGGGCACCCTTCTGCACGAAGCCGGCCACGCTACGGGCGCAAAGCACAGGCTCGACCGCAATTTTGCCGAGAGGTTCAAGCGCGACAGTCTGGCGATCGAGGAGATCTGCGCCGAACTGACAGCTTCGTTCGTGCTCGCCGACCTCGGGATCGCCCACCATCCGCGCGCCGATCATGCCGCATACGTGGCATCGTGGTTGCGCGTGCTGAAGGACGACCCTCGCGCCATCTTCACCGCCGCCAGCAAGGCACAGGCCGCAGCCGACTGGATGCACGCCCAGCAACCCCAGCCCGAGGAGCTGGCGGCATGACGCGCGTCCGGAAAATTGGCGTCGGAAGTCAGATTGGGGCTGGACTGTCAGGATATGTCGCCGAACTCTCCAGCGCGATGCTGGGCGCTGAGCTGGGGCTGCCGGTCACGCATCTCGACAGCCATGCGAGCTATATTAAGCATTGGCTCAAGCTTCTGAAGGATGACGACCGCGCCATCCTGACCGCTGCCGCCAAGGCTGAGGAGGCGTCGACCCTGCTGCTGAAGCTTGGCGGAAGGGTCATGCCCGAACAGTCTGACGACGCGTCAGACGACGCTGCGCTTGCGGCCTGAGGGAGGATGCCATGGGCCGATCAGTCAGCTATCCCAGCGGCGCAATCGTCGCATTCACGGTTCTCGAGGTCGAAGCCGAGGACGACTGGGAGTTCGAGTATGAATGGCTGCGTGACGACCTGCGCGAGCGGGCCGGCCGAGCCTTCCCGTCGCTGATCCCGCATGACGGCTGGCGCGACCGGGAGGATCGGATCCTCATGCGCAATGCCTATGCGGATTTCGGCGTATCGGTCTACGGCGGGCTGGTGGCCGTCTGGATCGTCGAACGCGATGACGGGGCCTATTGGGACGCCGATTGGCGCACGGCCCGCTCACCGCGGGCACAGCGCTGGCTGTCCCAGATCGCATCCCGCTTCGATGCCGTGTTCGGCGACTATGACTGTCTCGGGCATATGTCGAACGGAGAGGGTGTCTACACCAAGCGAGCGGCTTGAGCCGAGCCGGGGCGGTGCATGGATGAGGCATAGGGCGTGCCCCTGCCAATGGATCTGTTCCGACCGCCCATGGCCTGGCGCCATGCGAGAGGGGCCCTGGGCCAGCCGCCAGTCTTGCGCAACCCGGCTTGGTCGGGCCCGTGTTGGCCTTCGCCCTTTGGGCTCAAGGCCTGCCCGCGCCAGCCCGCCAAGCCAGGTTTCCCCTGACGGGTGCGCAACCCTGCCGGAATGCTGGCCCTGACGGGCTCTCGCTGGCGCAGCCATGAACGGGTGCGTCGGCCTCACGCCAGTCAGGAGGACATCCCATGCACACGTCATTCGCCGATCAACTCGCCGGGCTCGATCTCGCCGGCTTCTCGATTGGACCCGCTCCCGTATCGACAAGCGATTTCCCGGTCCGGGAGGCGGTCGTCCAAACCCTCGAAGCGGTCTGGTCCGATCTTTTCGCCATGGTGTCAGGGACCGCTCTTGAAGCCGACGCCGAGGATCTCGGCTGGGCCTTCGTCAATATCTTTCACCGCTCGGCGGAACGCAAATCGACTGCCCTCGACCGAGCGACCGACGAGGTCCGAGCGCTGATTGCTACGGCTGATGGATCCGAGGTCCACACCCACGACCTCGAGACCCAGGTCGAGCGGGCGCAGTGCGCCGAAAGCGCGATGCTGGCGCTCGAAGAGATGCGCGAAGTCGCAGCAGGCCTATACCTGAACGAGTTCGGTTCCTCCTGGAAGCCCGTCTCCAGCTCGCGCTTCAACCACAGCGCAATGCTGACGTCCGCGCTCGTCGAAGGGCGCGATTTCCTGCGCGCCCGCGCCGAGGCCAAGCGCCGTGCGGCCGTGCCCGAAGGAACCCCGGTCGTGTTCGCTGGCGGGCGCACCCGTCATGCTACCGAAGACGATGCGCTGACCTTCGGCAACAATGTCTGGGCGACGCTCGACAAGGTCCGCGATCGCGTGCCGGACATGGTGCTCATCCACGGCGGCGACACCAAGGGCGTCGACCGTCTGGCATCGAGCTGGGCTGAACGTCGAGGCGTTCCGCAGGTGACATTCTCGCTGGATATGCGCCTGGGCGCCCGTGCCGGCTTCAAGCGCAACGAGCGGATGCTCTCCCTCGATCCGCGCTACGTCATCGCGTTCCCGGGTAATGGCGTACTCGAACGCTTGGTGATCGACGCCAAGGCTCGGCGGATCACCGTTGTCGATCGTCGCGGCCCCCTCGGCACCAATCCGAAGAACACTTCGGCCAGGACCGACTAAGGCCCTGTCGGTCTTCGCGCCAGCGCCGGATCGGCGCTGGCGTCGACCATCAGAGGAAAGGTGTGCGCCTGTCGGTTGGAGCCAGCGATGGTCGTTGGCTCCTTTCTACAGGAGGCATTCCATGATCGATATCGAGGCTGTGATGGCCGACTTTGCCGTTCGCCAGGCCGAGCGGCAGACGCAGGTGGTCGAAGAGATTCAGAAGCTCAAGAAAGCCATTCTTCCGCGCTTGCAGGACGCTGGGATTGCCCGGGTCGAGATCCGCTTCGACGGATGCGGCGACAGCGGCGCCGTTGAGGAATGTGCGTGCCTCGATGCCGCTGGTGCCGCGGTCGCGTGCCCCGATGTCACCATTCTGGAAGACGAAGCAGGCAACTCGGATGGTGACGGTGCCGCGGAGCTGCCCTCACTTGGGCAAGCTCTCGAGCAGCTGACCTATCTGGCGCTCGAACGTCACCATTCTGGCTGGGAGATCAACGACGGTGCCTGCGGCGAACTCGTGATCGATGTGCCTGAAGCGACCTTCGTGCTCGACTGCAGCCTGCGCTTCACCGCGACCGATGATCACTCGACCGAGCTCTAGGAGACCAGGCATGGCCCACTGCTACTACCACGCCCTCTCGTCGGTCCGGAAATGGGGCGGCACGGTCGATGACTATCTCCCGCTGCACCAGTGGTTCGACCAGTCCAAGGCAATCCTGGCAGACCCACGGCACCGGGCGCTGCGGCACCATGCCGAGGGGATATTCATGCTGGAGGCCCTCTTTGGCGAGACCCTCGTCAATGCCGATGGCCGGGTTGTTCCGGTGCGTCTGGTCGGCGAGCAGCACGTGCGCGAAGACTTGGGCTCGATCCCCTCCTTTGCGGACTGGGCGCGCTTGATCACGCCGCAGGCCTGGATGCTGCGAGGCAACCCTCTGGACGGCGCTGAAGGGGTGACGATCGATATGCCTGTCCCCGGAAAAGCAGTTCCGTCCAAGAGTGCGCCACCTGCTGGAGGAGCGGTCCGTACCGTGATCTAGGAAGGGGTTATTTGGTCGAGGGTCGGCGGGGGAATGATCCGGCCAAGACCGAAGGGAAACGAGGCAGGGCAAACCTGTTCACGGCATCCAGCTCCACCCGGCTTCGATACAAACCTGTCCCTGAAGCACCCCCGTCGAGACGCGCAACCCGGATCAGGTCCGGCCGAGTTGCCGGGCTGTGCCCGGCTGCCCGCACCACCCGAACCAGTTCCGGGTTCCCCTCCGGTGCGCTTCGCCGCGGGGCGCTTCTGCTCGGGTTTGCAGCCGGGATGGACCCGGAATGCTCGATCAGGAGAAAGCCCATGACCAATCTCGTTATCCTCGTTGGCCGCATCGCTCGCGACCCCGAAACCCGCACCACCCAGGGTGGAACCAGCATCACCTCGATCTCGGTCGTGACCGACCGTCCCGCCCGCAAGGATGGCAAGACCTACAAGGACGAAAACGGCTACACTGCCAAGGACAGCGAATTTCACCGGATCACCTGCTTCAACGGCCTCGGCCAGAACGTCGCCAAGTATTGCACCAAGGGTCAGCTCGTGACGGTCGAAGGTCGCATCCACTACACCCAGTGGGAGGATCAGAGCGGCACCAAGCGCTACGGCTGCGAGATCATCGCCGACAAGGTCGACTTCCTCACCAAGGGCCGTTCGGGCAGCAACGAGGGAGCACCCGACATCGACGAGGACTGAATGTTCTTACCCCACGACAAGGCCCCGGTGGCACACGCCATCGGGGCCTTTTCTTTTGCTCTGGGGCTATGCGGCGGCGCGGGGCATCGAACCCCTTGCCGCCGCTGGGTGGGGCTACGCAGGCGCGATCCGCTTCAGCGTTTCTTCGATCCCGAGTGCCATCGATGCGCGCACGATCTGGCGCAGCTGTGCAGGTTCGATCGTCTCGGCGCCGCACTCGATCAACACCTTGCCGAGTTCGGCCGCTGCCTCTTGGCGAAGACGAGCTTCCTCGCTTTCGAGTTGGGCACGCTGTTCACGCAGCTTTTTCAGCGCATCGCGCGCAGTGGGTTTGGACCTGGCCATAGGGTTTCCTTCTTGCTGGCCGTTGGTCCCCTCCGCTGATGATATTGGCATTCCGGACGCGCGTAGGAAAATGGTTTGTGGGGCGGTCGGTGCGCTTTCCCGCTGACGTTGGAGAGGTCTCTCTCGCAGAAAGTCCAAGTCTGATGCGGGCTTTGGGGCTGCGTCAAGGACGACGGGGCCCCACCATTTTTCCCGGGGCAAGCCCGGCAAAAATCGTTGCCCCCATCGCCGCTTCGCGGCCGCTGACGCGGTCCCTGACCCAGCCCGTCACCCACATCTTTCGCACCCCCTGATGCGACGCATCGAACATCAGGAGGAAAGATCATGTACACTTCGCTGAACATTGCCGATGCCGGTTTCAAGGCAGATCAGGCCGCTTTCGTTGCCGCACTGGATCAGGCCCATGCCCGGTCCTTTCACAGCTATTTCACGCAGTACATTCTGAGCGATGAAGAGGCAGGCTACATCGCGGTCGATGAAGGAGACTACGGCGCGCTACCCAAGGCCTTGCTGGACCGTGTCATTGAGACGGTGCCGGGCCGGCTCAGCGATGAATTCTGACCCACCGGTTTGGGAGGAAATCCATCTGGGCTTCCTCCTTTCTTTTTGCTCGCAGCCCTTTGCAGACCACGTCAGACTAGGCGCAATTGTCGATGGCCGACATCAATCCTGGGCATCGGGCTTGTCCAGGTCAGCAAGTCGCTCTGGCATTTCCAGGACCTTCAAAGCCGCCGCCTCGATCGCCGCTGCCTGTGTGGGGAAAGCCTCGGCCGAACTGATTGACACCCCGTTTGAATAGGTGATCGTCGCCTGGAAGCCGTTGCCCTTGGGTGTCGCGCTCAGTGTGACCTGGGTCATGCTTCAGGCTCCTCGTTTCACCGTCATAGGCCCTGATCCGTTCTGTGACTATCGGGATCCGGGCGACGGCAGCCCCACGAGACATCTCGAGAAATCGGCATCGCAAAACGCATCGTCCGTTACAAGCTCAATAGCTGGTTCCTGACCTTGCAGCTGGGGACTGGGGAGCACACCGTACGCGACAGGTCGCAGGAAAGTTGGGCGAAAAATCACGATAATACCGTAATTTATGCGGATTGTGCTGCAATGGCAGCTTCTCCGTCATAAATGACGTGGGCGAGGGAATGTACGTGGATTTGACTAAAGCCAGACCGAGAATGGCGGAATTCCGCCGGGTTACGGTGTTCTTGACATGTTCTTGAATCTGACTTAGTGTCGCTTCTGCCTTTCGCAGTGTGAACCGGGCTCCTGATCATGAAGGAGTCCGTGCATGACACGGCCAATCTGTCTCCAGGTTTACATCTCCAGCGAGCTTAGCTCGCTGATCCGCAAGGCTGCCAAGGCCAAGGGGATCAGCATGAGCGAGTGGGTTCGCGCCTTGCTCGCTAATGCCTGCGCCGAGGACGATCTTGCCTCGCGCCTCGACACTTCCGTCGAGCGCATCTCGCGCCGCTCGGTATTCCTCATGGTCGGGGTTGATGCGCTGCTGGCAGGGCACCCCGATCACGCTCTGCGCGGTCGGGCTCATCAGGCCTATGCGCGCAAGTGCAAGGAGCTCGGTCTCTCCACGTCCGCCGGCGAGGGAGGTTCCGATGAAGCGTAACCTCGTCAATTTCACGCGCGGTAGCCAACTGCTCGGCCATTTCGGCTTCATGTTCGCGGCAGGCCTCAAAGGCCCGCTGCTTGTCGCCGCGCTCGTGATCTCATGGACCTCGTGGTGGACCATCTCGGCAGGTCTCACCGATCACGAAGTCTACCTGGTCTGGATGCGGATCTACGCCGCCATCTACGGCATCATGGAGTTCGATCCCGCCAAGCGGATCACGCTGGAGACAGCCTTTGGCGCGACCATTCAGTTTCCGATTTCGCAGCTCGATCATTATCCGCCGGTCGTCCATGCGTGGGAGAAGCTCACGGCGCTTCTGAGCAGTGCCTTGTGGCGTTCCGGCTTCCTGCTCGTACCAGCCTTTGCCGTATTCTACTGGTTCGCCGAGCGGTTCGGTGGCCGCTCCAAGGAGCGCAAGCACGAGCGTGGCGCGATGCTTGTCACGCTTCCCGAGCTCGTCGATGAACTGACGACCCACAACCGGCGCGAGCGCACCCGTGAGCTCGATCAGGCTATGGGCTGGAAGTGGCGGCTCAGCCTGCCGCGAGAGATCGCCCGGGTCTTTCCCTACCGGCCATCGCATATCGCCACGGTCACCTATCCATGGCGCCTCGAGCAGAGCCACGCGATGCTCATTGGTACCACCGGCATGGGCAAGACCGTCGCGATCTCGGACATGATCGCCGAGGCCAGAGCCAAGGGCCAGCGCTGCATCGTCTTCGATCTGACCGGTGCCTTTATCGAACATTTCCATACGGCCCACTGCGACATCATCCTGAGCCCGCTCGATGCGCGCTGCCCTCAGTGGAGTCTCTTCGACGAATGTCGTACCGAAGGCGAATTCTGGGCAGCCGCTGATGCCCTTGTACCCCATGACGGGGGAGGCGAAGCACAGTTCTGGGTGATCGCTGCCCGCGCCCTGTTCGTCGAATTCTGCCTCAAGCTCGTGGCCGACGGCAGGGCGAGCAACGAAGCTCTTGCCCGCGAGCTCATGACCGCGGACCTGTCACGCGTTCATGCCATGATGCGCGGCACGATCGCCGATCCACTGACCGCACCGGAAGCCGCCCGCATGGCGGAATCGATCCGGGCCGTGTTCAACGTCAATGCCAAGGCGCTCAAGTTGTTGCCGACTGCCGGGCCTCGCTTCTCGGTCCGCAAGTGGATCGAAGAGGGCGCAGATGGAGTCCAGGACCAGGGCTCCATCCTGTTCATATCCGCCCGCTACGTCGACATGAGCGTTTGCGCGCAGCTGCTCACTCTCTGGCTCGATACAGCGATGAATACGCTCATGACTGGCCCACGCACGCGCGATCTCAAGTGCTGGTTCTTCGTCGATGAACTGGGGGCATTGCATCGCCTGCCAGCTCTCGAGAAAGGATTGCAGACAGCGCGCAATTTCGGCGGCGCCATTGTCCTCGGCATCCACGCCTACGCCAAGCTCAAGGAAGTCTACGGTGAAAACATGGCGATGACCCTGTCATCGCTGGCCCGGACGAAACTGATCCTCGGCACCGCCGACCGGGAAACGGCCACCTGGTGCTCCGACTTCATTGGCCATCGCCAGGTGCGCGACATGGAAGAGGGCTATACCTACGGCTACAACAATGCCCGTGATGCGGTGAGCCTCACCCCGCGCAAGCACATCGAGCCGCTGCTGCTGCCCGACCAGTTGATGAACCTGCCGCGACTGTCCGGGTACATCAAGTTTCCCGATGGTTTCCCTGCCGCGCCCGTCAGGCTCACCCCGGTCAATCGGCCCAAGCGAGCAGAGACCTTCATCGCCCGGGTGAAGGATAGCGTAAAGGCACCGGTTACCGAGCCTCAGTCGCCGGCACAGCAGGCGCGGCAGTCGACAGCACCAACGGGCAATGAGCATCCCTCGTCCAACGACGATGGGGCGGGCAAGCCGGTCGTGCCCAAGCAGGGAGAACTGGCCCTCGACCAGAGGCTGCAATCCGAGCCGAAACAGAACCCTGACGCGCACGTAAAGGATTTACGGCAGCCCGTTGAAAGCACGCCCGGCAAGACGCCGAAGGAGCAGGAACGGGCCGCTCGATCAGGGAAAGAGAAGGCGGGCAACGCCAAGCGAGAGAGTTCGAACACCCGAACTGAAGCAACGCCGAGAAAGGCAGGACCCTCCGCCCGCCCGCTCCTCCCGACCGGCGAGGCCGCCGCGACGCAGGATCAGTCGGCTACTCCCAAGGGCACTGCTCGGGTCGGAACGCCGGAAGCGAAGTCGCCGCAAGAGGGTAAGCCGGATAGCCCCAAGAGCACAGGACCCAGCGATGCAGCAGCGCGCAAGCTGATGCTCGAGGATGGTCTGCGCGAGCAGGAACCGCCGCCGATGACGGGGCCTGACCTCGGCGACATGGAGATGTGAGCATGTCACCGATTGCCACCGCTACGGGAGACGGTCGATGCTGTCGGTAGCCAATGTCCGCACAGCAGGCGGCGCGGCCAATTACTTTGCTGCCGACAACTACTACACGCGGGCCGATGCCGACCGCTCCGGCGAATGGCTCGGGAAGGGCGCTGTCGCCCTGGGGCTAAATGGGACCGTAGACGCGCGGCAGTTCGAGGCAATCCTCAAAGGCATGCTGCCCGATGGCAGCCGGGTTGGCAGTGACAATCGGGTGCATCGGGCAGGGACCGATCTCACCTTTTCAATGCCGAAAAGCTGGTCGGTCCTCGCGCTGGTGGGCGGCGACAAACGGATCCTCGACGCCTACGCCGCGGCCGTCCGGGAAACCCTGCGCTGGGCCGAGAAGAACCTCGCCGAGACCCGGATGGAGGTCCGGGGCAGGGAGCGCGTCGTGCAGACCGGCAACCTTGCGATCGCGCTCTTCCAGCACGACACCAACCGCAACCAGGAGCCCAATGCGCATTTCCATGCAGTTATTGCGAATGTGACCCAAGGGCCGGACGGCAAATGGCGGGCGCTGCGCAACGACAAGCTCTGGCAGCACAATACCCTCCTCAATGCCATGACCATGGCCCGGTTTCGTCTGGACGTGGAGAAGCTCGGCTACGAGGTTGGGGAGTTCGGCAAGCACGGCAATTTCGAGGCCGTGGGGGTGCCCAAGACCGTGCGCGATGCCTTCAGTTCCCGGCGTGCAGAAATCCTGGACCGTCTGGCAACCATGGAGGGAAAGGGGCTCGCCGCGCGCAACGCAGCGAACCTCATGACGCGTGCCGACAAGGGACGGATCGAGGATCGCGATGCGCTGACGCAGCAGTGGCGGGAGACCTCTGCGAGGCTCGACTTTGACCCCGCCATGGTCATTGCCAGAGCCAATGCACGCAGTGCGCAGGACCTCGGAAACGTGACCGGCTTTGGCCCTTCCGTGCGAGCGCTTGTCCGTCAAGGGAAAGCCCTTGCAGCCACCTTTGCCGAACGGCTGGGCCTGCGTGAAGGCGATCCGCTGATACCCGCACGTATGGGTAACCGCAGCGTGGAGCAGGTCGCCGCGATCCATGCGGTTGCCTCGGCTGTCCGGCATCTGGGCGAGCGGGAAGCAGCCTTCACCCGCTCGGAGATTTATCGCGCGGCGCTTGGCTTTGCGCTGCCGACCTCGCTCGCCGAGATCGAGCACCGGATCGAGCAGCTCGTGCGTCAGGGTCATCTGGAAAGGGGCAGGGGAGGCGACCGGGACCTCCTGACAACGCGTGATGCGATCAGCCTTGAGCAACGTATCATTGCGGCGGTCGAAAGTGGGCGCGGTGTGGCCCCGGCGATCATTGCACCGGAACTCGCAGGGACACGGCTGCAGGCCCTCTCCCAGATCAAATACGGCCTGACCCTCAACCATGGACAGGAAGGGGCAGGGCGCTTGCTGCTTGGATCGTACAACCGCATCGTCGCGATCCAGGGCGTTGCCGGTGCGGGCAAGAGCACGGTCCTGAAGCCCGTCGCCGATATCCTGCGGGAAGAAGGCAGGGCAGTGCTGGGACTCGCGGTTCAGAACACGCTGGTCCAGATGCTCGAACGCGAGACGGGCATCCCGTCGATGACCGTATCGCGGTTTTTGGGCCAGCACCGCGACCTGCTCGAAGGGGCTGACGCGGCTCGCCTTGCCGAGGCGAGAGCCGCGATGCGCGGTACGGTCGTGCTGCTCGACGAAGCCTCCATGGTCGGCAATGCCGACAAGGAAAAGCTGGTGCGGCTGGCCAACCTTCTCGAACTCGGGCGCTTTGCCAGCATTGGCGACCGCAAACAGCTGGGCGCTGTCGATGCCGGCAAGCCCTTCGACGTGATGCAGCAGGCGGGAATCGAGACTGCGGTGATGGGCACCAACCTCAGGGCGCGGACCGAGGTGCTGCGTGATGCCCAGCAGGCTGCCCAAGAGGGACGGATCGAGGACGCCATGCGTCATCTGGCGCCTCAGGTGATCGAGGTGGGAAACGGAGCTGCCGTCGAGGCTGCGGCGGCATGGTTGTCGCTCTCATCAGGGGAGCGCGAGGCAACCGCAATTTATGCTTCAGGCCGGGCCCTGCGCAGCGCTGTGAACGAAGCCGTACAGACGGGCTTGAAGGCAAACGGGGAGTTGGGACCAGGGGCGATGCGCCTCAGGTCCCTGTCGCGCGTCAACGTCACCCGCGAAGAGCTGCGTTATGCCAGCACCTACGCGCCCGGCATGGTGGTCGAAGTCGTGCGCCGCCAACGGGGGCAGGGCATCGCTCCCGGCGAGTATCACGTGGTCGCGGCGGACATCGCGCGCGAGCGGGTCACGCTGGAGAACGAGCGGGGGCGCCAGTTCGAGCTTCGTCCGGGCAAGTTCCGTCCACAAGGTGAGCAGGATGTACTGCGGCTCTTCGAGGTGCGCGAACTCGACATCCACACCCATGACCGGATCCGATGGACCGAGACCGATCACAAGCGGGGCCTGCTTAATGCCGACCAGGCTCGGATTGTTGCAGTCGACAGCGCCGGGGTCGTTGTGAAAACATCTCTCGGCGCAGAGCACAGGCTGGAGCAGGGCGACCCGATGCTGCGCCGTCTCGACCTCGCCTACGCGCTCAATGCCCATATGGCTCAGGGTCTCACGTCCGACCGCGGCATCGCGGTCATGGACAGCCGTGAACGCAATTTGGCTAACCAGCAGACGTTCCTGGTGACGATCACGCGGCTGCGCGATGGCCTCACCCTGTATGTCGATAATGCCGGCAAGCTCGAAGCGGCGGTCGAGCGCAACGCCGGCATGAAGCGTTCGGCGTTGGAGACGGTCGATCTGCTCCGCGATGCAGCCGCCAAAGGGCAGGCCAAAGACCGTGCGGCTCCTGTGCCTGAACGCAAGCCTCCAGAGCTCGATCGCTCGATCGCCAAGCCCTTCGAGATCGGCATATAGTGTCGCCCCTTCCACACCTCTTGGCACGCCGCCGGTTGACGATTAGTTCTTTATTTGTTCTCATGGGCGCATGCGCCGAATCTCTGACGACCTTCTTCTGACCCACCTCGAAGTCGCCCTGGCCGTTGCGCCAGAGCACACCCTCGTTTGCCTCAATGCCGATGATCCGCGTGTGCAGCGCAGTGCCCGTGTCGATCTTGCCCGCCATCTGGTGGAGCGCATGCGTGGTTTCAGGATCGAAGGCGATGCATGTGGCCCATCCAGCGCGCAGGCATGTCTGTTTCCAGGCGATCTATCGCCGATCGGATGAACGAGACGGTAGCCGTCGAAGACGGCTACTGCAGCCGAGCGCCATCACGGTTGGAGGTCAGCTGGACAATCCGCTCAGCGATTGCCTGCCACGCACGAATTCCTGCATGATCACCCGTGAGAGCGAGAGCGCCCATCTGCTCGGCGACGTGCAACGGTGCCTTGTCGCCATGAGTTTGCAGGACATGGTTGGCGCAGGCCCAGAGTTCCCAATCGCTGAGCATCAAAGCTGTCCAGCAAGCCCGGCCAGGGTCGCCAGAAGTCCGTAAATCACGAAACCACCAACGAGCAGGCGTTCGATTGGAAGCTGCATTCGGCGAGGTTGGGCTGTCCCTGCCGGCCAGACTTGCCTGCAGATCAAGTCGTTGAAGCCTGCACGGTGGCCAGTGACCTCGACTTCACGGCCGACAAGGTGTCGAGCTGACCTCGGCGCATCCAGTTCCCAGTGGCCGCCGCCTGCCTGGAGCACGAGGCCAAGCGGCCCTTCGACCAGCTCGCCACGAAGGTGTAGGTCGGGGCTTACCGGCACGCTGGCCCTTTCCAGTACCGGTCCCATCGCAGCACCGTTCGGGTGCGGATCATAGCGCAGGAGAGATCCGCGCCGGAGGGCAGGCGGCACCAGGCAGCCGTGCGGCTTCCGCCTGCGGAACCTTCGGAGCGGCATGACAGCCGCGGCCCTCGAACCAGAACGTGACCCGTCGAAATCGTCCCGCGCGGGCCGCCCATCAGCTGGACGAGCGCATCGCGTGCCTCGTTCGCCGTGGCATCGGGGCAGGGCTGATTGGTGCGGCAGCTGCCATCCATTTCCCGGGCGGCAATGCCAGCGATGCGAATGCGGGGCCCTTCCGCACACCAGACCGGGCCATCGCCATCCCATACATGGGTTGGTGTGCAGGTGAAGGTCTGACTGGAGGCGACGATCGAGGCGGCAAGGAGGGCAAGCATAGATGACCTCCTTAAAGCGCCCGTCCGAACCAGAGAACCCGCCCGACGATGTTGAGCGTCCGCTTTTCGAGGCCGCGCCAGCTCGGATAGGCCGGGTTGTCGCTCAGAACAGAAGCGCGCTTGCCCTGCGGTTCGAGGGCAATCCGCTTGACGCTCAGCATGTCATCCATCCGCAGGACATAGATCCCGTCTCTCAGGCGCGCCTGGCCATCGGCAAGATCGACCATGACCTCGTCGCCATCGTGGAGGGTGGGCTCCATCGAGTCGCCATGCACGGCGATGATCGACAGGCTCGATGCCTTGCTTGCGGTCAGCCGGCGCAGCCACTTCTCATCGAAGCCGAATTGCGCCGATTTGGATTCCATTTCGGCCAGAGCGCCGTGGCCAGCCGATGCCTCGACATTGAGAACGGGTACATGGACCAGTTCGACGACTGGACCTGAGCGACGGGCAGGGGCTCCGAGCACCTTCTCGTCGACCCCGAAAAAGCGCGCCAGAACCGAACGATCCTGCTCGTCCAGGTGCCTCGGGCTGCCGCGGCGAATGTACTGCTGGATATAGGCTGCGTTGCGCCCGAGCAGTCGCGAAACCGAGGAATAATTGCAGCCTCGTTGCTGGATCAGTTCGTCCAGGGCTCTGCGTGCGTCGTCCATGACTGCCAGTCCTATCGCGGGTACCTAGGAAAATCGATCCTAGACTCTAGGAAACCTTCCTAGTAAGAACATAACAAGAACACAAGTGCAAAGCGAGTCTGGAATCATGGAGCTTCTGGAGCAGATCGAGGAATATCTGGCGCGAACCCGGACGTCGCCGAGCACTTTTGGTCGATTAGCTGCGGGAGATCCAAGGCTCGTTGCTGACCTTAGATCGGGCAGACGCCTGCGTCGACGAACGGAAGAGCGCCTGCGCGGCTATCTGAGTCAAGTTGGATGAAATACGCCGAACGGACCAAAGCGTTCACAATCCAATCTGCTCACATGAGGTTAGCTACATGATCGGGTGACCGCCGGCACTGTTGACTGGCCTTTCGGGATGCCACGTTAGCCCTGCGTCATAGCGTCGATCTCAGCTTCCCAACTTGGCGCTGGGTTAAAGGCTGATACCTGCGTTGGCAAATGCATCTTGAACGCCAAGCCCTCCGGCTGAACGAACGTGCGAGACAACAGCTCTCGATCGAGAAGGCGCATGGCGGGATCGTCGATGCGGTAGAGGCGTGGCGGGAAACTATGCGCGTAGCGAGTGCCATAAGCACCCCAACCTTGCATTGCCTCGTGTGAATAGCCCCCGCCGGACTGGCTTCCATATAGTGAGACGCGGCGAAGCATCTCATCGACGATCTCAGGTGCCGCTGTTAGGCTCAACAATGTAACCCTGCGGTGAGGGCCGCCTTGCGCTGATTTGGTCGCGTGCCGAGAAGGCACCGGTGCAAGCGCTGGTGCTTG